>NZ_SSOE01000067.1:26828-144091 GCF_029871175.1 Pseudomonas sp. BN607 | reverse complement strand
CCCGCTTGTATGGTTAGACTTGAAGGGGTGGTGGGACTAAATGCCCGATTCTGACTGTTACGAGCAGTACAGACCGTGGGAGACATCGCCCCACCCCTTCCACCAAAGCGCCGATAAAGAATGCATCGTTTGCAAGCGACGATAGAAGCAAGCCAGCGCCTCTTGGTGAAAGCCCTTCAAGCCGAAAAACCATAACGTGGAGAGCCGCCGATGGCAATGCAGGTAGTGAAGTCGATCATTGGAGCGGACGTTGCAAAAGCTGAATTGGTGATCCATCACGAGGAGCGTGATGAGATCATCAAGCTGAAAAACTCCAAATCTGAAATCAATAAGTGGCTCAAGCAGCAGCCACTGAACACGGCTATCGCCGTTGAAGCGACCAACATCTATCACTTGGATCTGGTCGAGCTAGCCCACGGCATGGGCTTTGATGTTTATGTCATTGATGGATTTCAACTGAGTAACTATCGCAAGAGTGTTGGCGGCCGAGTCAAAACTGACCCGTCCGATGCGCGGTTGCTGTCCCGTTTTCTGAAAAACGAGGGTGAGGATCTTCGCCCTTGGACCCCGCCTCCCGCCGTCTACGGCAAGCTGCAGAGCCTTCTGCGGCGCAGGGCTGCGCTGGTATCGGCCCGTACTGCAATGACGCAGAGCTGGGCTAACGAGGGCCTGTTGAAAGCAGCCTTCGAAACCTTCGTCAAGTCGATAGAACGGCTGGACTTGCTGATACAAAAGAAGATCAAAGAAGTATTGCGAGAGGCAGGGCTGCTTGAACAGGTTATTCGCTGCCAGGCCGTGGAAGGTATTGGTTTTCTCACAGCGTCAGCACTGGTAATGGCGTTTATCAGAGGCGAATTCAAAAGCAGTGACGCTTACATCGCCTTCTTGGGGATGGACCTGCGAGTGAATGACTCCGGGCAAAAGAATGGACGCCGCCGCCTTACAAAGCGAGGCTGTTCGGAGATTCGTCGTTTGTTGCATAACGCAGCGATGTCGGCCAGTAGGTCAACTACCTGGAAGGACGTGTATGAGCAGTATCGGAGCAACGGTAAAGCAACGACCCAGGCACTAGTGATCTTGGCTCGCAAGCTCGCTCGCGTCGCATTCGCCCTGATGCGAGATCAGGGCGAATACGTCACCAAAAGCCGGAAATTGGCTTGCTGAAAACCATAGAATCTCCCACAGGGACCCCGCAGGCTTGAGGCTGATCCAGAATCTCGCGCGAAGCGCTGAGGCTGGTCGCTATTGCGCGCCGTGTCGGGCCAGCGCCCACTCGACATGCTCGCGCACCAGTTCCGATTCATCGTCACGCCGTGCCTTCAGCGCCTCGATCACCGGAATCGTCGATGGCGCATTGCCCAACCCCACCGCCAGGTTGCGCAAGAACCGCTCATACCCCGCCCGGCGCAACGGCCCGCCCTCGGTCTTGCGCAGGAAGGTGCGTTCATCCCACAGGAACATCTGCGCCAACTCGGCATTCTCCAGCCCGTGCCGGGGTTGGAAGTCCTGCTCCTGGCTGTGCTTGGCAAAGCGGTTCCATGGGCAGACGATCTGGCAGTCATCGCAACCGAACACCCGGTTGCCCATCATCGAACGCAACTCGACCGGGATCGGCCCCCTCAGCTCGATGGTCAGGTACGAGATGCAGCGCCGCGCGTCCAGTACATAGGGCCCGACAAAAGCCTGGGTCGGGCAGACGTCCAGGCAGGCCTGGCAGCGGCCGCAGTGTTCACTGGTGGTGGCTTCGTCCACCGGCAGCGGCAGGTCGACGAACAGTTCGGCGAGGAAGAAGTAACTGCCCGCCTTGCGGTTGAGCAGCAGGGTATTCTTGCCGATCCAGCCCAACCCGGCTTGCTCGGCCAAGGCTTTTTCCAGTACCGGGGCGCTGTCGACGAAAGCTCGGTAGCCGAACGGACCGATGGCTTCCTGAATGCGGTCAGCCAGGAACTGCACGCGTTTGCGTACCAGCTTGTGGTAGTCGCGGCCCAGCGCGTAGCGCGACACGTAGGCTTTCTCTGGTTGGGCCAGGCGCTGGGCCATTTGGGTGTCGCCGGGCAGGTAGTCCATGCGCAGCGAGACCACGCGCACCGTACCCGGGATCAGTTGGTCGGGGTGTGACCTTTTGCTGCCGTGGGCGCCCAGGTACTCCATTTCGCCCTGGTAGCCGGCGTCGAGCCAGCGCTGCAGGTGGTGTTCGTGTTCGCCAAGGTCGACCCCGGCGATGCCAACGTGGGCAAAACCGAGTTCCTGGCCCCAGATCTTGATCGATTGGGCCAGTTGGGCGAGGTCAGGTGTAGACGCGGACATGGATGGGCAAGGCAATACGGGCTCAGGTGCGTATAATTCTGCCAGACATTGGAGCCTTTGACCCCATGCCGCAGACCAAACACCCCGGCAATGCCCCGCAACAGCTCAGCAGCGTGACCGTCGCACACCTGCCGGCGCGGGATGCGCATGCCCATAAGGGCGACTTCGGCCATGTGCTGGTGGTCGGTGGCGACCTCGGCACCGGTGGCGCAGTATTGCTAAGCGCCGAAGCCGCGCTGCGCTGTGGCGCCGGGTTGGTCAGCGTCGCGACCCGGCCCGAACATGTGGCCGCGAGCCTGGCGCGCCTGCCTGAGGTCATGTGCCTGGGCGCCAGTTCGGCCAACCAGCTGATGGGCGTGCTGGAACGCGCCACGGTGCTGGTGGTCGGCCCTGGCCTTGGGCAGGCGGCGTGGGGCCGTAGCCTGTTGTCGGCAGTCGCCCATGCCGAGCGGCCGCAGGTGTGGGACGCCGACGCCCTGAACTTGCTGGCGCGCACTCCGCTGGCCCTGCCCAGTGGCAGCATCCTGACCCCGCACCCTGGGGAGGCAGCACGTCTGCTGGGCATATCCACCGAGGCGGTGCAGGCTGACCGCCCGGGGGCGGCACGCAAGCTGGCGCGCCGTTACAACAGCGTCTGTGTGCTAAAGGGGGCCGGCACGCTGGTGGCGAACCCGGGCGGCCAGCTGGCGCTGTGCGAGCGTGGCCACCCGGCAATGGCCGGGGCCGGCCTGGGCGATGTGCTGACTGGCGTTCTGGCGGCGCTATTGGCCCAAGGCCTGGACGCGTGGAGCGCGGCGTGCTTGGGCACTTGGGTGCATGCCTGTGCTGGCGAGCGTCTGGGGGTAGAAGGTAGAGGCCTGGCGGCCAGTGATCTGGCGCCGGTCATTCGTGAGTTGTTGGAGGAGCATTCTGCGTGTCTGGCTTAAATCTGTTTCTGGCCGATGAAGCGGCCACGGTCGACTTTGGTGCGAAGATGGCCGAGGTGACCGGTGGTCGCGGCGTTATTTTCCTCGAGGGCGACCTGGGGGCGGGCAAAACCACCCTGTCGCGTGGCCTGATCCGCGGCCTGGGCCATACTGGTGCAGTGAAAAGCCCGACCTTCACCGTGGTCGAACCCTATGAGATCGGCGAGGTCCGAGCTTTTCACTTCGACCTGTATCGCCTGGTCGATCCGGAGGAGCTGGAGTTCATGGGCATTCGTGACTATTTCGAAGGCGACCCGCTGTGCCTGTTCGAATGGCCACAAAAGGGTGCGGGCGTTTTGCCAAAGCCTGACCTGACCATTACCATAAGCCCCCAAGCGGGCGGACGCTCGCTGATCCTTTCGCCGCAGGGGGCTCGCGGCGAGGCCTGGTGCGTGGCACTGGCCGAACACTATAAACAGTAAGTGGGGTAGGTATGCGCATACGCGCGCTGGTCGCCATCGTTGGGCTGCTGCTGACAACGGTGACCGTTGACGCTCTGGCCGTCACTCAAGTCAAGAGCATGCGCCTGTGGCGCGCGCCAGACAACACGCGGCTGGTCTTCGACCTGTCTGGCCCCGTGCAGCACAGCGTCTTCACCCTGAGTGCGCCTGATCGCCTGGTCATCGACATCAATGGTGCGACCCTGGCCGCGCCGTTGAACGTGGCGACCTCCAATACGCCGATCAGCAGTGTGCGTTCGGCCCAGCGTACCCCGACCGACTTGCGCGTGGTGGTCGACCTGAAAAAGTCGGTTACCCCGAAAAGCTTTACCCTGGCGCCCAATGCCCAGTACGGCAACCGCCTGGTGGTTGACCTGTACGACCAGGAAGCCGATGCGATCGCGGCCAGCGCGCCAACCCCGGCGCCGGCCCCGGTGCAGACGCCTGCGACCACGCCAGCGGTGCCGGTGAGCCCGGCCCAGCCCGCCATCAAGCTGCCACCCGTACCCAGCGGCAAGCGTGACATCGTGGTTGCCATCGACGCCGGTCACGGCGGCGAAGACCCTGGCGCCTCGGGCTCGCGTGGCCAGCACGAAAAAGACATCGTGCTGCAGATCGCCAAGGAACTGCAACGCCAGCTGAATACCGAAAAAGGCTTCCGTGCCGAGCTGACGCGTACCGGCGACTACTTCATTCCGCTGCGCAAGCGCACGGAAATCGCCCGCAAGAAGGGCGCCGACCTGTTCATCTCGATTCACGCCGACGCCGCGCCGTCGCGCGCTGCCTTCGGTGCCTCGGTATTCGCCTTGTCTGACCGCGGCGCTACCTCCGAGACCGCACGTTGGCTGGCTGACACGGAAAACCGCTCCGACCTGATCGGTGGTGCCGGTAATGTAAGCCTCGACGACAAGGACCGCATGCTGGCCGGTGTGCTGCTCGACCTGTCGATGACGGCCACGCTCAGCTCCAGCCTGAATGTCGGGCAAAAGGTACTGGGCAACATGGGCCGCATCACCTCGCTGCACAAGCAGCGGGTGGAGCAAGCAGGCTTCATGGTGCTGAAGTCGCCGGATATTCCATCGATCCTCGTTGAAACCGGGTTCATCTCAAACAACAACGAAGCTGCCAAACTGGCCACTGCCAGCCACCAGCAGGCCTTGGCGCGTTCGATCCACACCGGCGTGCGCCAGTACTTCCAGCAGAATCCGCCGCCTGGCACCTATATCGCCTGGTTGCGTGACACTGGCAAGATCGCCGCCGGCCCGCGCGAGCACACCGTGCGCCCAGGCGAAACCCTGGCGATGCTCGCGGTGCGCTACCAGGTCAGCGTGGCCAGCCTGCGCAGCAGCAACAGCCTCAAGACCGATGAGCTGAAGGTAGGCCAACGCCTCGACATCCCTGCCACCACACTGGCCTCGCAATGAGTGGCGGTTCGCGCATCCAGCTGCTTAGCCCGCGGCTGGCCAACCAGATTGCTGCTGGCGAGGTTGTCGAGCGGCCGGCCTCGGTGGCCAAGGAGCTGCTGGAAAACAGCCTGGACTCTGGTGCCCGGCGCATCGATGTGGAAGTGGAGCAGGGCGGCGTCAAGCTGCTGAAAGTGCGCGACGATGGCAGTGGTATTTCCGCCGATGACTTGCCATTGGCCCTGGCTCGTCACGCCACCAGCAAGATCCGCGAGCTGGAAGACCTTGAAGGCGTGTTGAGCCTGGGCTTCCGAGGCGAGGCCTTGGCCTCGATCAGCTCGGTGGCGCGCCTGACCCTGACGTCGCGCACCGCCAGTGCCACAGAGGCCTGGCAGGTAGAAACCGAAGGCCGGGACATGCTGCCGCGGGTGCAGCCGGCGGCGCACCCCGTAGGCACGTCGGTGGAAGTGCGCGATCTGTTCTTCAATACCCCGGCGCGCCGGAAATTCCTCAAGGCCGAGAAAACCGAGTTCGATCACTTGCAGGAAGTGATCCGCCGGTTGGCGCTGGCGCGTTTCGATGTGGGCTTCCACCTGCGCCACAACGGCAAGAGCATTCTCAGCCTGCACGAAGCCCATGATGAAGTGGCGCGTGCGCGGCGAGTGGGCGCCATCTGCGGCCCGGGCTTCATGGAGCAGGCGCTGCCGATCGACGTCGAGCGCAACGGCCTGCGCCTGTGGGGCTGGGTCGGTCTGCCAACTTTCTCGCGTAGCCAGGCCGACCTGCAGTACTTCTTCGTCAACGGCCGAGCGGTGCGCGACAAGCTGGTCGCCCACGCCGTGCGCCAAGCTTACCGAGACGTGCTGTTCAATGGCAGGCACCCGACTTTCGTGCTGTTCCTGGAGCTCGAGCCCAACGGCGTGGATGTCAACGTGCACCCCACCAAGCATGAAGTGCGCTTCCGCGAAGGGCGCTCGGTGCACGACTTCCTCTACGGCACCTTGCACCGTGCCTTGGCCGATGTCCGCCCGGAGGACCAGCTCGCAGCGCCCGCTGCCGTGCCTGACCTGGTACGCCCCACCGGCCAGCAGGCTGGTGAGTTCGGCCCTCAGGGTGAAATGCGCCTGGCCTCACCTGTGCTTGAACGACCACAGGCGCCGCAGCATACGATCTCCAATGGCGGTAGCGGTGCCGGTTACCAGTACCAGTACACCCCACGCCCTTCGCAGCCGTTGCCTGTCGCCGAGACGCAGGCGGTGTATCGCGAATTTTACAAGCCGCTGGAGAATACTGCGGGCTCGGGGACGGCCCTGCCTGAAAGCCAGGGTGACATTCCCCCACTGGGCTACGCGCTGGCGCAGCTCAAGGGCATCTACATCCTGGCCGAGAACGCCGTTGGCCTGGTACTGGTTGACATGCATGCCGCCCACGAGCGGATCATGTACGAGCGCCTGAAGGTGGCCATGGCCAGCGAAGGCCTCAGCGGCCAGCCGTTGCTGGTGCCGGAAACCCTCGCCCTCAGCCAGCGTGAGGCTGACTGTGCCGAGGAGCACGCGCAATGGTTCCAGCGCCTGGGTTTCGAATTGCAGCGCCTGGGCCCGGAAACTTTGGCGATCCGCCAGATCCCGGCCTTGCTCAAGCAGGCCGAGGCCAACCGCCTGGTGCAGGACGTGCTTGCCGATCTGATGGAATACGGCACCAGCGATCGTATCCAGGCGCACCTCAACGAACTGCTCGGTACCATGGCCTGCCACGGCGCAGTGCGCGCCAACCGGCGCCTGGCCATTCCCGAGATGAATGCCCTGCTGCGTGACATGGAAAACACCGAGCGCAGTGGCCAGTGCAACCATGGCCGGCCTACCTGGACCCAGATGGGCCTGGACGACCTGGACAAACTCTTCCTGCGCGGTCGATGAAATGAGCGGCAAGCCCCCTGCAATATTCCTGATGGGCCCGACGGCGGCCGGCAAGACCGACTTGGCCATCGAACTGACCAAAGTGCTGCCGTGTGAGCTGATCAGTGTCGATTCGGCGCTGGTCTATCGTGGCATGGACATCGGTTCGGCCAAGCCCTCGAAAGAAATCCTCGCCGCCCACCCGCACCGGTTGATCGACATCCGTGACCCGGCCGAGAGCTACTCGGCCGCGCAGTTTCGCGCCGACGCCCTCGAGGCCATGGCCGAGATCACTGCGCGCGGCAAGATCCCGCTGCTGGTCGGTGGCACCATGCTCTATTACAAGGCGTTGATCGATGGCCTGGCCGACATGCCAGCAGCCGATGCCGCGGTACGCGCCGAGCTGGAAGCCCAAGCCGAAGCGTTGGGCCTGGCCGAGCTGCACCGCCAACTGGCTGAGGTCGACCCGGAGTCGGCGGCGCGCATTCACCCCAACGACCCGCAGCGGCTGATTCGTGCGCTTGAGGTTTACCGGGTGAGCGGCCAGAGCATGACGGCACATCGCCAACGTCAATTCGCGGAAAGTCGCGGCGCAGACGCAGGCGCTGACGGGCATTTGCCCTATACTGTCGCCAGTTTGGCGATTGCTCCTACAGATCGTCACATTTTGCATCAGCGAATTGCGTTACGATTTTCGCAGATGCTGGAACAGGGCTTCGTTGACGAGGTCCGATCGCTGCGAGCCAGAAGTGACTTGCACGCCGGGCTGCCGTCTATACGGGCAGTGGGTTATCGGCAAGTCTGGGATTACCTGGACGGCAAGCTGACTGAGAATGAGATGCGTGAACGCGGTATCATTGCTACCAGGCAGCTGGCCAAGCGGCAGTTCACCTGGTTGCGTGGCTGGCCTGACGTACACTGGCTTGACAGCCTGGCCTGCGACAATCTGTCCCGCACCTTGAAATACCTTGGGGCCGTCTCCATATTGAGCTGAGTCCCTGCTGATTGCCGTCTATTCTTGCGAAGGGGCGGCCTAATATATCGATTTTATTGATTTTCTATTATTTATCCTTACAGGAGTGCGGCATATGTCAAAAGGGCATTCGCTACAAGACCCTTACTTGAACACCTTGAGAAAAGAAAAGGTCCCGGTTTCCATCTACCTGGTCAACGGTATCAAGCTGCAGGGTTCGATCGAATCGTTCGACCAGTTCGTGGTACTGCTGAAGAACACTGTCAGCCAGATGGTCTACAAGCACGCCATTTCGACCGTCGTTCCGGCCCGTCCGGTCCGCCTGCCAAGCCCGACCGACGGCGAGCACGGCGACAGCGAGCCAGGCAACGCCTGATAGGAGCCTGCATTGTTCTTTGAGCGCCACGGTGGTGGTGAGCGGGCGTTGCTCGTTCACTTGGAAGGTCAGAACCCTGAGGCGCGCGAAGACCCGCAGGAGTTTCAGGAACTGGCATTGTCGGCCGGTGCCGACATCGTCTCTCTGGTCACGGTGTCAAGGCATCAGCCTTCCGCCAAATACCTGATTGGCAGTGGCAAGGTCGAAGAGCTGCACGACCTGGTCCATGCCGAACAGGTAGACCTGGTGATTTTCAATCACACCCTCACGCCCAGTCAGGAGCGCAACCTTGAACGTGTGTTCGAGTGCCGTGTGCTCGACCGTACCGGGCTGATCCTCGATATTTTCGCCCAGCGGGCGCGTACCCATGAAGGCAAGCTGCAGGTCGAACTGGCCCAGCTGGAGCACATGAGCACGCGACTGGTACGCGGCTGGACTCACCTTGAGCGTCAGAAAGGTGGTATCGGCCTGCGCGGTCCGGGTGAAACCCAGCTGGAAACCGACCGCCGCCTGTTGCGAGTGCGCATTCGCCAGATCAAATCGCGCCTGGAGAAGGTGCGCAGCCAGCGCGAGCAGGCGCGTCGCGGGCGCAAACGCGCGGATATCCCTTCGGTGTCGCTGGTAGGTTATACCAACGCCGGCAAATCCACGTTGTTCAACGCCCTGACCCAATCCGAGGTATACGCCGCGGACCAGCTGTTCGCCACCCTCGACCCGACCCTGCGCCGGCTTGAGCTCAACGACCTGGGGCCGATCGTGCTGGCCGACACCGTGGGCTTCATTCGCCACCTGCCGCACAAGCTGGTCGAGGCATTTCGGGCTACGCTCGAAGAGTCGAGCAATTCCGATCTGCTGCTGCATGTGATCGACGCCCATGAGCCAGAGCGCATGGAACAGATCGAGCAAGTGCTGGCCGTATTGGGCGAGATTGGTGCCGAAGGGTTGCCGATCCTCGAGGTGTATAACAAACTCGACCTGCTCGAAGATGTCGAGCCACAGATCCAGCGCAATGCCGATGGCAAGCCGGAACGGGTCTGGGTATCGGCACGTGATGGGCGTGGCCTGGAGCTGGTTGGCCAGGCGATTGCCGAGTTGCTGGGGGATGATCTGTTTGTCGGCACCCTGTGCCTGGAGCAGCGTTTTGCCCGCCTGCGCGCGCAATTCTTTGCCCTGGGAGCGGTGCAGAGTGAAGAGCATGATGAAGAAGGGCGCAGCCTGCTGAGCGTGCGACTGCCCATGGTGGAACTGAATCGCCTGGTCAGCCGCGAAGGCATGGAGCCGCAAGTGTTTGTCGAGCAACACACTTTGCAATAAATGCCCGTCGAGGTCGCCGGGCAGCAGTGACAGGCATTCTGTAGCATTGGACGGCGCGCCGTGGGCGCGTCTTTGCTTTATCAGATGGAGAGCGCTATGGCTTGGAACGAGCCGGGTGGCAACTCGAACAATCAGGATCCCTGGGGCGGCCGCCGTGGTGGCGGTGGCGGTGGTGGTGACAAGAAAGGTCCGCCGGATCTGGACGAGGCCTTCCGCAAACTGCAGGACAGCCTGAACGGCATGTTCGGCGGTAAAAAGAAACGTGGCGGCGGTGACCGCAATGTCGGCAAGGGCGGTGGCCTTGGCCTGCTGGGCATAGGCCTGGCGGTGCTGGCTGCCATCTGGCTGTACAGTGCCGTGTACGTGGTCGACGAGCAGGAGCAGGCCGTTGTGCTGCGCTTCGGCAAGTACTATGAGACGGTCGGTCCCGGCCTGAACATCTACTTCCCGCCGCTCGATCGCAAGTACATGGAAAACGTCACGCGCGAGCGTGCCTACACCAAGCAGGGGCAGATGCTGACCGAAGACGAGAACATCGTCGAGGTGCCGCTGACCGTCCAGTACAAGATCAGTAACCTGCAGGACTTCGTGCTCAACGTCGACCAGCCCGAGGTCAGCCTGCAGCACGCGACCGAAAGTGCCCTGCGCCACGTGGTGGGTTCCACCTCGATGGATCAGGTGTTGACCGAAGGCCGTGAGCAGATGGCCGTGGATATCCGCGAACGCCTGCAGCGCTTCCTCGACAACTACCGTACCGGTATCACCGTTACCCAGGTCAACGTACAGAGCGCGGCAGCCCCGCGTGAAGTGCAGGAAGCCTTCGACGACGTGATCCGTGCCCGCGAAGACGAGCAGCGTGCCCGCAACCAGGCCGAGTCCTACGCCAATGGCGTGGTGCCGGAAGCCCGTGGTCAGGCCCAGCGCATCATCGAGGACGCCAACGGTTACCGCGACGAAGTCATCGCTCGTGCCAAGGGTGAGGCCGACCGCTTCAGCAAGCTGGTCACCGAGTACCACAAAGCACCTGATGTGACCCGTCAGCGTCTGTACCTGGAGACCATGCAAGAGGTCTACAGCAATTCGAGCAAAGTCATGGTGGCGACCAAGGACGGGCAGAACAACCTGCTCTACCTGCCGCTGGACAAGATGGTCGAAGGTGGCCGCAACACCTCCGCGCCAGCTGCCACAGTGTCGCCATCGGCCAACGATGCGGCCGCGCGTGCAGCGCAGGACCTGCAACAGCAACAGCAGCAGCTGCGTACTAGGGAGAGCCGCTGATGAGCAATAGATCGCTGATCGCCCTGATCGCTGCCGTGGTCCTGGCCATCGTGGCCTGGAACAGCTTCTACATCGTGTCCCAGACCGAGCGTGCAGTCATGCTGCGTTTCGGTAAGGTGGTCCAGGCAGATGTCCAGCCAGGCCTGCACGTGAAGATCCCGTACGTGAACCAGGTGCGCAAGTTCGACGCCCGCCTCATGACCCTCGACGCCCCGACCCAGCGGTTCCTGACCCTGGAGAAGAAAGCGGTGATGGTCGACGCCTACGCCAAGTGGCGCGTCAAGGATGCCGAGCGCTTCTACACCGCCACCTCCGGCATGAAGCAGATCGCCGACGAGCGCCTGTCCCGTCGCCTGGAAAGCGGCCTGCGTGACCAGTTCGGTAAACGCACCCTGCACGAAGTGGTATCCGGTGAGCGTGATGCACTGATGGCTGACATCACTGCATCGCTGAACCGCATGGCCAACAAAGAGCTGGGTATCGAAGTGGTCGATGTGCGCGTCAAGGCCATCGACCTGCCGAAGGAAGTCAACCGCAGCGTGTTCGACCGTATGAGCACCGAGCGTGAGCGTGAAGCTCGCGAGCACCGTGCCAAGGGTAACGAGCTGGCTGAAGGTATTCGTGCCGATGCCGACCGTCAGCGCCGCGTGCTGCTGGCCGAGGCTTATCGCGAAGCAGAAGAGACCCGCGGTGACGGTGACGCCCAGGCGGCCGCCATTTACGCCAAGGCTTACACCCAGGACGCGGATTTCTACGCGTTCTACCGTAGCCTGAAAGCGTACCGCGAGAGCTTCTCGAGCAAGAGCGACGTGCTGGTCCTGGACCCGAAGAACGAGTTCTTCCGCTTCCTGGACAAGAGCAAGCCGTGATGCTCAGGCCCTGATTTTCGTGCAGCGGCGCCCCGCCTGGCAGCTAAAACACCAGGCGGGGTGCATCCTGAATGAAAAGGGGTGTATGATGAGGCAGCCGGGAAATTTCCCGGCTTTTTTGCGTCTGCAAGGTTGATTGGCACAGCGCCAGTTGACGGTTTGGTCAGCTCGCAAGGCAATTCGAGGGTATCGGGTACGGTGGCTGCGCTGGGATCAGTGCTGCCCGCTGCTGTGCGCGATACCGGCTTTACTGACGGCTCGCCTGCTGGCTAGCCGCCCGGACCAGAGGGGAAATGGCGTAATGGCAACGGTAGACCGCTGGCTGCTGCCAGATGGCATCGAGGAAGTACTGCCACCTGAGGCTGCGCGCATCGAGATCGCGCGCCGCCAGGTGTTGGACCTGTTCCAGAGTTGGGGCTACGAACTGGTCGTCACCCCGCATATCGAGTACCTGGAGTCGCTGTTGACCGGCGCCGGCCAGGACCTGGATCAGCGCACCTTCAAGGTGGTGGACCCGCAGTCCGGCCGCCTGATGGGCTTCCGCGCCGACTTCACCCCGCAGGTGGCGCGCATCGACGCCCACACCCTGCGCCGTGAAGGCCCGAGCCGCCTGTGCTACGCCGGCAGCGTGCTGCACGCCCAGCCGCGGGCACTGTCGACCTCGCGCAGCCCGATTCAGCTGGGTGCCGAGCTGTACGGCGACGCCAGTCCGACCAGCGACGTTGAAGTCATCAGCCTGATGCTCGCCACGCTGCAGCTGGCCGATGTGCCGGATGTGCACATGGACCTCGGCCACGTCGGTATCTACCGCGGCCTGGCCCGTGCTGCCGGCCTCTCCGGTGCGGTCGAGCAACAGCTGTTCGACGCCATGCAGCGCAAGGCCGTCGATGAAGTCCAGGCGCTGACCGCCGACCTGCCGAAGGACCTGGGCAACATGCTGCGTGCGTTGGTCGAGTTGTGCGGTGGTCGCGAAGTCCTGGCCGAAGCCCGTGTGCGGCTGGGCCGTGCCCCGGCCAGCGTGCTGGCAGCGCTGGACGACCTGCTGGCGATCGCTGACCGCCTGGCGTCGCGCTACCCGGACCTGCCGCTGTACTTCGACCTCGGCGAGCTGCGCGGTTACCACTACCACACTGGCGTGGTGTTCGCCGTGTTTGTCCCGGGCGAAGGTCAATCGATCGCCCAGGGCGGGCGCTACGACGACATCGGCGCCGACTTTGGCCGGGCACGCCCGGCTACCGGTTTCTCCACGGATTTGAAGACCCTGGTCACACTGGGGCGAGCGGAGGTCGTATTGCCAACTGGCGGCATCTGGATGCCGGACAGTGGCGACGCGGCCCTCTGGCAGCAAGTCTGCCAGTTGCGCAACGAGGGCCAGCGTGTGGTCCAGGCTTTGCCTGGCCAGCCGTTGAGTGCTGCTCTCGAGGCGGATTGTGATCGGCAATTGATTCAGCAAGACGGGCGCTGGCAGGTTCTGCCGCTGGCCCAGTGAGTTTCTGCGTCGGCAACAGGCCGGCAACCAAGTTTGCGTGAATGAGGACCAATGTAATGGGTAAGAATGTCGTCGTCCTGGGCACCCAGTGGGGTGATGAGGGCAAAGGCAAGATCGTCGATCTGCTGACCGAACATGCTGCCGCCGTAGTGCGCTACCAGGGTGGTCACAACGCGGGCCACACCCTGGTGATCAACGGTGAAAAGACCGTTCTGCACCTGATTCCGTCCGGCATCCTGCGTGAGGGCGTACAGTGCCTGATCGGTAACGGCGTGGTCGTTGCCCCGGATGCGCTGATGCGTGAAATCACCAAGCTGGAAGAGAAGGGCGTGCCCGTGCGCGAGCGCCTGCGCATCTCTCCGGCTGCGCCGCTGATCCTGTCGTACCACGTGGCCCTGGACCAGGCCCGCGAAAAAGCCCGTGGCGAAGCCAAGATTGGCACCACCGGCCGTGGTATCGGCCCAGCCTACGAAGACAAGGTTGCCCGCCGCGGCCTGCGTGTGGGCGATCTGTTCCACCGCGAGCGTTTCGCCGCCAAGCTGGGTGAGCTGCTGGACTACCACAACTTCCAGCTGGTGAACTACTACAAAGAGCCAGCCATCGACTTCCAGCAGACCCTGGACGAGTGCATGGCTTACGCCGAACAGCTCAAGCCGATGATGCTCGACGTCACCGCCGAGCTGCACAACCTGCGTCGCGCCGGCAAGGACATCATGTTCGAAGGCGCCCAAGGCTCGCTGCTGGACATCGACCACGGTACCTACCCGTACGTCACCAGCTCCAACACCACTGCTGGCGGTATCTCTACCGGTTCCGGCGTTGGCCCGATGTACCTCGACTACATCCTCGGCATCACCAAGGCCTACACCACTCGCGTAGGTTCCGGTCCTTTCCCGACCGAACTGTTCGACGAGACTGGCGCTACCTTGGCCAAACGTGGCCACGAGTTCGGTTCCACTACCGGCCGCGCTCGCCGCTGCGGTTGGTTCGATGCCGTGATCCTGCGTCGCGCCATCGACGTCAACAGCATCTCTGGCATCTGCCTGACCAAGCTGGACGTACTGGACGGCCTGGAAACCATCAACATCTGTGTTGGCTACAAGAACGAGAACGGCGCTGTCATCGACGCGCCTTCCGATGCCGACAGCTACATTGGCCTGGAGCCGGTGTACGAAGAGATGCCAGGCTGGAGCGAGTCGACCCTGGGCGTGAAAACCCTGGAAGAGCTGCCACAAGCTGCGCGTGACTACATCAAGCGCATCGAAGAGCTGGTAGGCGCGCCGATCGACATCATTTCGACCGGCCCGGACCGCAACGAGACCATCGTGCTGCGTCACCCGTTCGCCTGATCCGCCCTCCAGGCTGATCTGACGCCGCGGCCCTGAAAGGGGCTGCGGCGTTTTCATTTGTGCGGTACGCCACGACAGGCAGCCCCCCTTGCTGAACCTTGGCGTTTATCCCTGCTGCCTCCGGCACAACCCTTGCTGTAAGAAGTTTCTGAAGATGCCATCAAAATAGTGGCGCCAGAAAACACGAGGGTTACACCGTGTCTGCCATCCTCTCACTGTTACGAAGCCGCCTTTTGCGGCCTGTGTTTGTTGCCCTTGGTATCGCTCTATTGGTGCAGGTGCTGGTTGCAGTTGCCCTCACTCGCAGCACGGTCACCGCTTTGGAAGCCGACTTGGGTGAACGCCTGGGCGATGACAGCCGCCAACTCGCCAGCGACCTGGAGCAGGCCGGGCAGGATGTGCGCGCGGGCCTGGACAGCCTTTCCAGCAGCACCCGCCAGCGCCTGAGTGCCGGGTTGTCGGAGCGCCTGCAAAGCGAACAGCAGCAACTGCGCAGCACCCTGGAAAAGAACCTCAAGGATTCCGCCAACGACATGGCCGAGCTGCTGGCTTCGGTTGCCCCGCGGGCAATCTGGGACAACGATGTGCCAGTGCTCTCCGATTTCGCTCGCCGTGCCCAGCGCAATCCCAATGTGCTGTTCGTTGTCTACGACGACGCCCAGGGCCAGCACCTGACCCGCTACCTGAACCGGCAGAATCCGATCAACCAGGCACTGATGGAAAAAGGCCAGGGTGAGCGCGCCTTGGACAAAGTGATCGATGCCGCCCGGCGCGACCCAGGGGTGTATTTCGTAGAAGCCTCGATCAACCCCAATGGTGCAGAAATCGGCAAGGTGGTGATGGGCGTATCCACTGCCGGCATCGATCAGGAACTGAAGGCCCTCGACCAGCGCTTCGCTGCGCTGATCGCCAGTGGTGAGCAACTGGTCGGCGACAGCTTGGTCGGTGCTGCCGCCGACAGTGGCAAGACTCTGCGTGAGCGCCTGGAGAAGGCGCAGGGCAGCGCTGCCGCAATGCAGGCCAATACCGCGCAGACCGTGCGCGATGCTGCTGCTGAGCTGCGCTGGCGTATCGGTCTGGGCCTGGTGCTGGTCGGCCTGTGCGTGTTGCTGGTGGTGGCCGTGGTGCTTGGTCGTCGGGTCCTGAGCAAGCTGCGCCTGCTGATTACCGCCCTGGACGACCTGGCGGCGGGTGAGGGCGACTTGACCAAGCGCGTGCCGCTCGACAGCCGTGACGAAATTGGCGACATGGCTTCGGCTGTGAATCGCTTTGTCGACAAGTTGCAACCGATCGTGCGTGAGGCGGGCGAGGTGGCGCAGCGCACGGGTGTGGAGATTGGCGCGATGGCCCAGCGCAACGCTGGCGCGGATGCTGCCGCCGCATTGCAACGCGATGAAGTGGCAGCCAGCCTGCGCGACCTTTCGAGCATGGCCGATGAAGCTCAGGCCGAAAGCCATGCGATGCAGGCGGCCTTGAAACAGGTGGTGGATATCCGCCAGGCCACCGACGAAAACAGCCGCACCTCGACCCAGCTCGCGGGGTTGATCGAGAACCTGGCAGGCCAGGTGCAGACGGGCTCCCAGGTGATCGAGCGGCTGGCCAAGCAAAGCGAGCAGATCGAAGTGGTGTTGACGGTGATCCACGGCATTGCCGAGCAGACCAACCTGCTGGCGCTGAACGCGGCCATCGAAGCCGCCCGGGCAGGGGAGACCGGGCGCGGGTTTGCCGTGGTGGCCGATGAGGTGCGGGCGTTGGCGAGCAAGACGCAAAGCTCCACGGGGGATATCCAGTCGCACATCGCGGCGTTGCAGAAAGGCGCTAAGGAGGCCGTGGCGACCATCAGCCAGGCCGGGCTCAAGGCCAGCGAAGGGCTGCTGGTACTGCGTGATAACGAGCGCCGGCAGCAGTCTGTGCAGGCGGCGGTGGAGCAGGTGCATGCGGCCATTGGCCTGGCGACCCGCGCAGCTGAGCAGCAGGCGAGCGGGGCGCAGGCCGTGCGGGGGCGGGTGGAGACTATCCATGCCCAGGCTGAGCGCTCGGCCGAAGTGGTGATGCAGACAACAGCCAGCAGCAAGGTGCTGGATGACCTGGCCGCGCAGCTACGGGCAAGCCTTGGCCAATTCCGCGCTTGATCGGCTGATGCGTTCTCTGTGGGAGGTGTTGCTATGATGGCGGCGACACATGGCAAAGGGAGTTGTTCATGTCCGCCCAACTGGTCGCCGCTCCGGCTGAACTGGATTTTCTTCATAGCGATGGCATTTGCGTCACCGCACCAATGACCGCCATCCAGGCCTACTGCGCCATGACCTCGGACGTTCCGGGCTGGCTGGCCATGGCTTTTCGCCTGCGCGACTTAATCTCGCGTCGGTTCAACGTTGCCACTATCCACGGTTTTTCATCGCGTAACCCCGAGCGGGTTCCGGCAGTGGGTGAGCTACTGGATTTCTTTACCGTCGAGGGAATCAGCGACCAGCAACTGGTCCTGACCTCGCGTGACACGCATCTGGCGGTGATGGTGAGCATGGATCTGGATGAAGCAGGGCAGGGCTGGCAACGCTTGAATGTGACCACCTCGGTGCAGTGCTTCAATCGTTTCGGTCGCCTCTACATGCTGCCCGTCGGTAAGGCTCATGGGCCAATCGTCCGCCGGATGCTGCGGAACATCTGATGGCTCCATCGCCGGCATCCCACAGGTACTGCACAGGCCTTGAGGGCGGCGCGATACCTGTGGGAGCTGGCTTGCCGGGGATGAAGGCGACGCGGATCAAGCCTTGTTCAAATACATCCGCGTAGTCAGCAGATACACCGGCAACCCCGACACCACTATCAGCAATGCCGCATAAGGCGCCGCTGCCGCGAACTCGACGTTGGCCGTGTGCGCCCACACCTCGGTGGCCAGTGTGGTCATCCCGGTCGGGCTGAGCAGCAGGGTGGCAGTCAGCTCCTTCATGGCATCCAGGAACACCAGCGCGAAAGCCGCGGCCATGGCCGGGAAGATGATCGGCAGGGTCACTCGGCAGAACGCCGCAAAGCTGCTCGCACCCAGCGTGCGTGCGGCCTCCTCCAGCGTTGGCGAAGCCTTGTTCAGCGCGGTTCGTACCGGCGACTGCGCCAGTGGCAGGAACAGCAGCGCATAGGCCAGCAGCAGCAATGCCGTGGTCTGGTACAGCGCCGGCACGTAGTGCAAGGCGAAGAACACCAGGGTCAGGGCAATCACCAGACCGGGCAGGGCGTGCAGCAGATAGGGCAGACGCTCGGCCCAGATCGCCAGGCGGCCTTTGTAGCGCACCACCAAAAAGCTGATAGGCAGAGCCAGCAGTACGCAGAAGCCGGCACCGCCTAGTGACACCGACAGCGAGGTGAACAACGCTTGCGAGATGGCCGCCACCGGGAACGCCGCCGACGAACCCACGCTCAGCCAGTAGCCAAGCATCGCCAGTGGAATACCGCTGCCCAACACCGCCAGGGCCACGCAGAACAG
The DNA here is from genome assembly GCF_029871175.1 of Pseudomonas sp. BN607. Lineage (NCBI taxonomy): Bacteria > Pseudomonadati > Pseudomonadota > Gammaproteobacteria > Pseudomonadales > Pseudomonadaceae > Pseudomonas > Pseudomonas sp. BN607. Next base: position 125,952 of record NZ_SSOE01000067.1, on the reverse strand, counting down.
TTGCGCCAACACCGCCCAGCCGCGCAGTCGCACCGGCTGTGCGCGGCGTGCCACCCCCTGGCCGATGCGTACATGGCGGGCCTTGCCACGTACGCGCAACTCCAGCCACAGCATCACCAGACACATCGCCAGCAGCACGGCAGACAGCATGGCCGCGTTGGCATTGCTGAACTCCAGTTCGAACTGTTGGTAGATAGCGGTGGTGAAGGTTTGCAGGCCGAGGATCGACAGGGCGCCGAACTCCACCAGCATGTGCAGGGCAATCAGCAGCGCGCCACCGAGCATCGATGGCCACAACAGCGGCAGGGTGACCTTGATGAGCACGCCCCAGCGGCTACAACCCAGGGTGCGCGCCGACTCCTCCAGCGAGGTATCGAGGTTGCGCAGCGTGGCGGCCACCGGCAGGAACACCAGCGGGTACTTGGACAGCGCCATGACCATGATCGCCCCGCCAAGCCCTTCGAAGTCCGAGCTGAGCGACACCCAGGTAAAGCTGCTGACGAACGACGGTACGGCGAATGGCAGGCACAGCACCACGCCCCACAGCCGGCGGCCGGCCAGGTTGCTACGTTCCAGCAGCCAGGCAAGCGCCAGGCCTACCACCATGCAGGTCAGTGTTACACCGACCATCAGCATCAGGGTGTTGCGCATCAGCCCCCAGACAAAGGGCCGCCACAGCAGGTGCAAAGCCTCCCGCCAGCCGGCTTCCCAGGCTTTGATGGCGACATAGGCCAATGGCAGCAGGCTCATCGCCACCAGGAACAGCACAGGCAGCAGCACCCAGATCGAGGGGCGCTTGCGGCGCGGTACGAAGCGTACCGGCGCCGGCTCGGACAGGGCGGCGGTCATCAGAGCAGGCCGACCTCACGTTCAAGCTCGATGGCTTCCTCGGCATTGCCCAGGTCAGCCGGCGAAATCTTCGGTGGGCGCAGCTCCTCGAACGGTTTCAGGCCGCGGTCGGAGACCATGCCTTTATGCAGCGGGTATTCGGCGGTGGTCTGGGTGATCACGCGCTGGCCTTCTTCGCTGGCCATCCAGTTGAGCAAAGCCTGGGCTTCTTTCGGGTGCTTGCTGGCCTTGACCGCGGCGGCGCCAGAGATAGTCACCAGGTTGCCGGCATCGCCATCGGCCAGGTAGTACAACTTCGAGTCGAGCTTGCCGCGCTCACGCTCCAGTGCGTACCAGTAGTAGTTGTTCACCAGCACGGCAGCGACTTCGCCTTTTTCAACGGCTTTCAGCGCGACCATGTTGTTGGTGTAGGTCTTGCCGAAGGCTTTCAGACCGGTCAGCCATTCTTCGGTGGCTTCGCGGCCGTGCATTTTCAGAATGGCTACGGCCTGTTCCTGGAAGGCACCGCTGGTCGGCACGTAGCCGACGCGGCCGTCCCACTCAGGGTTGGCGAAATCCATGACGGTGGTCGGCAGGTCTTTCTCGTCGATCTTCTTCGGGTTGTAGACCACCACCCGGGTGCGTGCGGTAACGCCCATCCAGGAGCCGTTGGCGGCCACATATTCCTTGGGCAGCATGTTCAGCGTGGCGTCGTCGATCTTTGCCAGCAGGCCCAACTCGCCAAGGTTGTTAAGTGGCGGGGACTCTTCGGTATAGATGATGTCGGCCGGCGAGCGGTCGCCTTCCTCGATGATCTGGCTGGCCAGCTGGTTGCTGCTGCCCTTGCGGATATTGATGTGAATGCCGGTCTTGGCCTCGTAGGCCTTGGCGATGGCTTCGCCGATTTCCTTGTGCTGACCGTTGTACATGGTCAGGGTGACCGGTGCATCTGCCATGGCGGCCGGGGCGCCGATGACCAGGCTCAGCACGGCGGCGGCCAGGGTGCGCATCAGCGGTTGCGGGCGGATCGTCATGCGGGTACTTCCTCGCTTACGGCTACATATTCGGAAACAATGGTAAACGAAATCGTTTCTCAAGTGGCCGGGTGACGAGAAATTCATGGTCAGACCATGGTGCAACGGTCTGAAAAGGCCGCGACAGGGCTATGCCTTATTGGCAAGGAGATAGCGGGGAAGGGCGGGAGGCAAAAAACGCAGGCAAGAAAAAACCCACTAGCAAGCTAGTGGGTTTTTGTATGGTGCCCAGGAGAAGACTCGAACTTCCACGACCTTGCGGTCACTGATACCTGAAACCAGCGCGTCTACCAATTCCGCCACCTGGGCAAAGCTTTTAATCATCTGATGAATGCGAAAAACGTTCGCTTTCACACAGTAGTAACAGATCCTTGGTCATCTGTTACTTGAAAATACTTGGTGCCCAGGAGAAGACTCGAACTTCCACGACCTTGCGGTCACTGATACCTGAAACCAGCGCGTCTACCAATTCCGCCACCTGGGCACACATTCGAGATTATTTGATGCTTTACAGCGTCGCTAATCTCTACTACAACTGCGGGCTTGTCCGTCGTTGTGGTGCGCACTATACGGACGGTCCGGGGGGCTGTAAACCCCCCAGGCAAAAAAAATTTCAAAAAATTCAACTTGTTGATTCCACAGGCCTATTCCTGCTGTTCATGCACTGCAGCGGGGGCTGTCCAAGGCCGACATTTCCGGTTTCAATACGCCTATGCCAGAATTCCTATCTATATACCCCAAGGTGAACCCCTTCTGATGGCCGATTGGCAATCCCTCGATCCCGAGGCCGCTCGCGAAGCGGAAAAATACGACAACCCCATTCCCAGCCGTGAGCTGATCCTGCAGCGCCTTGCCGACCGTGGCGAGCCTGCTGCACGCGAGGAGCTGGCGAAAGAGTTTGGTCTGTATGAAGAAGACCAGATCGAAGCCCTGCGCCGCCGCCTGCGTGCCATGGAACGCGATGGCCAGCTTATCTATACCCGGCGCGGCACTTATGCCCCGGTAGACAAGCTGGACCTGATCTGCGGCCGCGTCTCCGGCCACCGCGACGGCTTCGGCTTCCTTATCCCGGATGACGGCAGCGAAGACCTGTTCCTCAGCCCGTCGCAGATGCGCCTGGTATTCGACGGTGACCGCGGCCTGGCCCGCGTTTCTGGCGTCGACCGCCGTGGTCGTCGCGAAGGCGTGCTGGTCGAGGTCATCTCCCGCGCCCACGAAAGCGTGGTCGGTCGCTACTTCGAAGAAGGTGGCATCGGTTACGTGACCCCGGACAACCCGAAGATCCAGCAGGAAGTGCTGGTTACTGCCGGGCGTAACGGTGGCGCGAAGATCGGCCAGTTCGTCGAGATCAAGATCACCCACTGGCCAACCCCACGCTTCCAGCCGCAAGGCGACGTGGTGGAGGTCATCGGCAACTACATGGCCCCTGGCATGGAAATCGACGTTGCCCTGCGCAGCTACGACATTCCGCATGTCTGGCCCAAGGACGTGATCAAGGAAGCGCGCAAGTTCCGCTCCGAAGTCGAAGACAAGGACAAGGAGAAGCGCGTCGACCTGCGTCACCTGCCGTTCGTCACCATCGACGGTGAAGACGCCCGCGACTTCGACGACGCCGTCTATTGCGAACCGCTCGGCAAGCTGCGCCTGTTCTCCGGTGGCTGGCGCCTGTACGTGGCCATCGCCGACGTGTCCAGCTATGTGCGCCTGGGTTCGGCCCTGGACGTCGAGGCCCAGCAGCGCGGCAACTCGGTGTACTTCCCCGAGCGCGTGGTGCCGATGCTCCCCGAAGAGCTGTCCAACGGCCTGTGCTCGCTGAACCCGCATGTCGATCGCCTGGCCATGGTCTGTGAAATGACCATGAACAAAGCCGGCCAGATGGTCGACTACCAGTTCTACGAAGGTGTGATCCACTCCCACGCCCGCCTGACCTACAACAAGGTCAGCAGCATGCTCGAGCACTCGCGTACCCGAGAGGGCAAGGCGCTGCGCGAAGAGTACAAAGAGGTCGTGCCGGACCTGAAGAACCTGTACAACCTGTACAAGGTGCTGGTGGAGGCGCGTCACACCCGGGGTGCCATCGACTTCGAGACCCAGGAAACTCGCATCATCTTTGGTGACGAGCGCAAGATCGCGGAAATTCGCCCGACCGTGCGCAACGAAGCCCACAAGCTGATCGAGGAATGCATGCTGGCGGCCAACGTGGCCACTGCCGAGTTCCTGCAGAAGCACGGCGTACCGGCCCTGTACCGCGTGCACGACGGTCCGCCGCCGGAGCGCCTGGAAAAACTGCGCGCCTTCCTCGGCGAGCTGGGCCTGAGCCTGCACAAGGGCAAGGACCCGTCGCCGAAGGATTACCAGGCCTTGCTGGCGAGCATCGCCGGTCGCCCGGACTTCCACCTGATCCAGACGGTGATGTTGCGCTCGCTGAGCCAGGCCGTGTACAGCACCGAGAACAATGGCCACTTTGGCCTGAATTACGAGGCTTACACCCACTTTACCTCGCCGATCCGTCGTTACCCGGACCTGCTGGTGCATCGCGCCATCCGCAGCATCATCCGCTCCAAGGTCGATACCCCGCACGTCAAGCGTGCCGGTGCCATGAGCATCCCCAAGGCGCGTATTTATCCGTACGACGAAAACACTCTGGAGCAACTCGGCGAACAGTGCTCGATGACCGAGCGCCGCGCTGACGAAGCAACCCGTGACGTGGTCAACTGGCTCAAGTGCGAGTTCATGAAGGACCGCGTTGGCGAGACCTTCCCGGGTGTGATCACTGCGGTGACCGGCTTCGGCCTGTTCGTCGAGCTGACCGATATCTATGTGGAAGGCCTGGTGCACGTCAGTGCGCTGCCGGGTGACTACTACCACTTCGACCCGGTACACCACCGCCTGTCCGGCGAGCGTACCGGGCGTAGCTTCCGCCTGGGCGACACCATCGAAGTCAAGGTGATGCGCGTCGACCTGGACGAGCGCAAGATCGACTTCGAAGTGTCGGAGAAGACCCTTGCCGCACCGATCGGTCGCAAGCAGCGCAGCGCCGCACCCGCTGGCGACAAGGTTGAGCAGCCGCCGCTGAGCGAAGCGAAAGCCACGCCCAAGCCACGCAGCCGCAAGAGCGAAGCCGCCGAGGCTTACTTCCCGAAAGATGCCGTGCAGCGTAACGCCGAAGTGCGCAAAAGCCGCGAAATGAAGAAGGCGCTGATGAGTGAGGCGCGCACTGGCGGCCATGCCAGCAGCAAGTCGGACAAAGGTGGCAAGGCCACTGGCAAGCCTACCAAGCACCGTAAAGGCCCACCGAAGTCCGGTGCGCCACGCAAGAGCAAGAGCAAGTCATGAGTCAGCTGGAAAAGATCTACGGCGTGCATGCCGTGCAGGCATTGCTGCAGCACCATCCGAAGCGGGTCAAGCAGATCTGGCTGTCGGAAGGGCGCAGCGAACCTCGCCTGCAGGCGCTGTTGGCGCTGGCCGCTGAAAACCGCGTGGCGGTGGGCCAGGCCGAGCGCCGTGAGATGGATGCCTGGGTCGAGGGAGTTCACCAAGGCGTCGTTGCCGAGGTCAGCCCGAGCCAGGTGTGGGGCGAGTTGATGCTCGAAGAGCTGCTTGAGCGCACAGAAACGCCACCGCTGATCCTGGTGCTGGACGGCGTGACCGACCCGCACAACCTCGGTGCTTGTTTGCGTACCGCGGATGCGGCCGGTGCCACGGCAGTGATCGTGCCCAAGGACAAATCGGCAACCCTTACCCCGGTTGTGCGCAAGGTGGCCTGCGGTGCTGCCGAGGTCATTCCGCTGGTGGCCGTGACCAACCTGGCGCGTACGCTGGAGAAGTTGCAGCAACGTGGTCTGTGGGTGGTGGGTACCGCCGGTGAGGCCGAGCAGGAAATTTATCAGCAGGATCTGACCGGGCCGCTGGTGATGATCATGGGCGCGGAAGGCAAGGGCATGCGCCGGCTCACCCGTGAGCATTGCGATTTCCTCGTGAAGTTGCCGATGGGCGGTAGCGTCAGCAGCCTGAACGTGTCGGTGGCCACCGGGGTTTGCCTGTTCGAAGCCGTGCGTCAGCGTCAGGCCAAGCGCTGATCCTCAGCCTGTTCCGGCCCATTCGCGGGTAAACCCGCTCCCACAGGATTTTCACTGGATTTCAAGCAGTGGGTACCTGTGGGAGCGGGTTCGCCCGCGAATGGGCCGCTAGCCTGTGAATATGTTTCAGGCTGTTCAAATATTCACCAATTACCTTGCTTGTGGGCCCCGGCTTCTCTACAATTGCGCCCCTTGCCGAGCTGGCAGGCGCTCATGTGCCTCCCCTCCGTGCAAGACATACAGTGTCATTCACTCCTTGTCTGACCAGATTCACTGGCAGACTACTAACCCGTAAGGAGCATTCATGCGTCATTACGAAATCATCTTCCTGGTTCACCCGGACCAGAGCGAACAAGTCGGCGGCATGGTTGAGCGTTACACCAAGCTGATCGAAGAAGATGGTGGCAAAATCCACCGCCTGGAAGACTGGGGCCGTCGTCAACTGGCCTACGCAATCAACAATGTTCACAAGGCTCACTACGTGATGCTGAACGTTGAGTGCACCGGCAAGGCCCTGGCCGAGCTGGAAGACAACTTCCGCTACAACGATGCCGTTATCCGTAACCTGGTCATCCGTCGCGACGAAGCCGTTACCGGCCAGTCCGAGATGCTGAAGGCTGAAGAGAACCGCAGCGAGCGCCGTGAGCGTCGCGAGCGTCCTGAGCATGCTGACTCCGCCGAAGGCGACGACAGCAATGACAGCGACTCCAGCGATAACGCTGACGAGTAATCCACGGACCTTTAGAGGAGCCTATTAAATGGCACGTTTCTTCCGTCGTCGTAAATTCTGCCGCTTCACTGCTGAAGACGTGAAAGAGATCGACTTCAAAGATCTCAACACCCTGAAAGCTTACGTATCCGAAACCGGCAAGATCGTTCCAAGCCGTATCACCGGTACCAAAGCTCGTTATCAGCGTCAGCTGGCTACCGCTATCAAGCGCGCCCGCTTCCTGGCCCTGCTGCCCTACACCGACAGCCACGGCCGCTGAGACCGGGTCGTCGACAAGCAGTAAGGGATAAGCATGCGAGCGTTAGCAAGTTTCATCATGCGCGGTCGTGTGCAGGCCACCCTGGTGGTGGTCATCAGCGCGGTACTGCCGCTGCTGTTCTGGTTGAGTGCCGCTGCAGGCAGCCTTGTGCTGCTGCGGCGTGGGTTCAAGGATGCTACATCGGTCATCGCCGGCGGCTTGCTGGCCGGGCTGGCCGTGTGGGTCATGGGCGATCCCATCACCTTTCTGGTGATTGCGGGTGCCTTGGCCCTGGCCGCCATGTTGCGTGCCGAGCATCCCTGGAGCCGGGTGTTGCTCGCCAGTGCCGTGTTCGCCGTGGCTTTCAGCCTCGTGCTCGATCTGGCGCTGGCGCAAACCTTCGATGTGCTGGCCAAGGCGTTTGCCGAAGCCATGCCGCAAATCGAAGGGCAACCGGTGCTCTCCGGTGAGCTGATCCGCCCTGTGCTGGTCGCTTCCACAGCAGTGACGGTGCAATTGTTCAGTGTGCTGGCGTTGATGCTGGCGCGCTATTGGCAGGCAGCGTTGTACAACCCTGGAGGCTTCGGTCGCGAGTTTCGCGAACTGAAGTTGCCGAAACAGACCATGGCGGTCTTGGTGGCAGTGATGGTGGTGGCGCCGTTTATCGGCCCGCAGTTCATCATCCTGGCATCGGCTTCCAGCCTGGTACTGGTGCTGGCCGGCATCGCCTTGATGCACGGGCTGGTGGCACAGGGCCGACTGGCCGGTTTCTGGCTGGTGGGGATGTACGTGACGCTACCGCTGATCATGCAGCTGATTTATCCGTTGCTGGTGGTTTTGGCCATTGTCGACAGCCTGATTGATTTTCGCGGTCGCAAGTCCCCCAAGGGGAATGACTCCGCGAACGGTGAAGGTTAAAAGTTAAGAGGTTTTACCAAATGGAACTGATCCTGCTGGAAAAAGTCGCTAACCTGGGCAACCTGGGCGACAAAGTAAAAGTTAAGGCTGGTTACGGCCGTAACTTCCTGCTGCCATTCGGCAAGGCCACCGTTGCCAACGCCGCCAACCTGGCTGCGTTCGAAGAGCGTCGCGCCGAGCTGGAAAAAGCAGCCGCTGACAAGAAAGCTTCGGCTGAAAGCCGCGCTGCCCAACTGGCCGAGCTGGAAGTGACCATCACTGCCACCGCTGGCGACGAAGGCAAGCTGTTCGGTTCGATCGGCACCCACGACATCGCTGACGCCCTGACCGCCTCCGGCGTTGAAGTGGCCAAGGCTGAAGTTCGTCTGCCGAACGGCACCATCCGTCAGGTTGGCGAATACGACGTAGCCGTGCACCTGCACAGCGACGTTGAAGCCACCGTACGCGTGGTCGTCGTAGCTGCCTAAGCTGCGCTAACTGGCTGGCTCCTTGCGAGTCAGGCGGTTAACATCGGGCACGGTCCTGTTTTTGACAGGCCGTGCCCTTTGTCTTTTTCATCCTCCAGAATTCTTTCGTGGCCATGAACGAGATCACCACCTCCGAACAGCTTGACCTGCAAACCGCAGCCCTGAAGGTACCGCCGCATTCCATCGAGGCCGAACAGGCCGTGCTCGGTGGCCTGATGCTGGACAACAATGCCTGGGAGCGGGTGCTGGACCAGGTGTCGGACGGCGATTTCTACCGGCATGACCACCGGCTGATCTTCCGCGCTGTGCACAAGTTGGCCGACGCCAACCAGCCATTCGACGTGGTGACCCTGCACGAGCAGTTGGACAAGGAAGGCCTGTCCTCGCAGATCGGCGGTTTGGCTTACCTGGCCGAGCTGGCCAAGAACACCCCTTCGGTGGCCAACATCAAGGCCTACGCCGCGATCATTCGCGAGCGGGCCACGTTGCGCCAGCTGATCAGCATCAGTACCGACATCGCCGACAACGCGTTCAACCCGCAGGGGCGCAACGCTGCCGAGATTCTCGACGACGCCGAGCGGCAGATCTTCCAGATCGCCGAGGCGCGGCCCAAAACCGGCGGCCCGGTGGGGGTCAACGAGCTGTTGACCATGGCCATCGATCGCATCGACACGCTGTTCAACTCCGACAGCGACATCACCGGTATTTCCACCGGGTACACCGACCTCGACGAGAAGACCAGCGGCCTGCAGGCGGCAGACTTGATCATCGTCGCCGGCCGTCCGTCGATGGGTAAGACCACCTTCGCCATGAACCTCGTGGAAAACGCCGTACTGCGAACCGACAAGGCGGTGTTGGTGTTCTCCCTCGAGATGCCAGGTGAGTCGCTGATCATGCGTATGCTCTCGTCCCTGGGCCGTATCGACCAGACCAAGGTGCGTTCCGGTCAGCTGGACGACGACGACTGGCCGCGCCTGACCTCGGCGGTGAACCTGCTCAACGACCGAAAATTGTTCATCGACGATACCGCTGGTATCAGCCCCTCGGAAATGCGCGCGCGTACCCGCCGCCTGGCCCGTGAACATGGTGAAATCGCCATGATCATGGTCGACTACCTGCAGCTGATGCAGATTCCGGGGTCGGCCGGTGACAACCGTACCAACGAAATTTCCGAGATTTCCCGCTCGCTCAAGGCCCTGGCCAAAGAATTCAACTGCCCGGTCATTGCCCTTTCGCAGTTGAACCGCTCGCTGGAACAGCGCCCGAACAAACGCCCGGTGAACTCCGACTTGCGTGAATCCGGTGCAATCGAGCAGGACGCCGACGTGATCATGTTCGTGTACCGCGACGAGGTTTACCACCCCGAGACCGAACACAAGGGTGTGGCGGAAATCATCATCGGCAAACAGCGTAACGGCCCCATCGGCTTCGTGCGTTTGGCGTTTATCGGCAAGTACACCCGGTTCGAGAACTTGGCGCCAGGGATGTACAACTTTGATGATGATGAATAACCCATTGAGCTAGCAAGGCCGCTCCTACAATGTTTGTGGTGTGCCTGCTAGCGCTGAAATCTGAGCGATGTTCGTTTGCCCTTGGCTGATGATCCGCCCCTCGCTCAAGGTGATCACCCGGTCAAACCGCGACAGTGCGCTCTGATCATGCGTCACGCAAATCAGCCCTCGCCCTTTGAATGCTTCGAACAACAGGTCCCAGGTACGCTCTGCCGACGCGGCATCGAGCCCTGCTGTGGGTTCGTCAAAGAAATTGAATTCCCCAGGCTGATTAAGAAGGCGTAGCAGCGTCAGCCTGCGTGCTTCGCCACCCGATATCGATTCTGCGCGTGCATCCAGATCAAGTTCGTACCAGTCTTTGCTCAGGCCCAACCGTTCAAGCCATCGTTCGATTTGAGCGCGATCATGAGCTTGCTCGAACAGTACCGCGCGGGGCAGGGGGCCGGGTATGAAATGCGCATCCTGAGGGCAGAGTCGTAATCGACTGAATTGTTCACTAGCGTCGAGCGACGCCAGGCACCTGCCGTGCAGGTGCACATCCTTGCGCAACGGGAATATCGTTCCCGCCAGCGTATGCAGAAGTGTCGATTTACCACATCCGCTGGGCCCGATCAGTGCGACCCGTTCTCCTTTGTGCAGTACCAAGGGTTCTTCGATGTGAAGTTGTACAGTATCTCGAGCGCTCAACTGGCACGGAACGATGCTTAGGCCAGCGTCCTTGTCTTGGGACTTCGCCTCAGTAGTGCATGCTGGGCCGAACGAGGGGAGCTGGAGCCAGTGTTCGAGTTTACGTTTGTCTAGTCGAAACTGGTCTAGCAATCGCCAGGCCTCAGCAAGTTGCGCAACCCCTGCCAGCAATCCGCTCACCAAGGTGAAGAGAGCAACCAGCTCGCCCAGGCTCAATTGCGGTGTTGCCAGAGCCTGATCATGGATACCCCACATGAGCAAACCGCCGCTGCCCAGTCCTATGAACAGGGTGCGCAGGCTCTGAATCCAACCCCCACTGTGAGCTACCTGCACTGCTGAGTCGGCATAGTGCGAAAGTGTCTGGTTGACAGGGAGCATTGCGGCATCCTCGGCCTTTTCCAGTTTGACCGTTGCCGCGCTGGCGAAGGTATCCACCCATTGTTCCGCCAGTTCATCCTCGCGCGCGTTCACTGCCTCGATATGTGGCCGGCGCCAGCGCACCAGGCGATCGTTGGCCCACAGGTAGGCCAGGCTCAAAGGGATGAGGCCGATCAATACCGAAGTAGCCCCCAGGTAAGCGAAGAGCGTTATCAGCACTGCAGCTTCGGCTAGCACCGGCCATGCCGAGCCAATCAGAAAGCCTAACCACCGCTCCTGTGCAGTAATGCCCCTATCCAGTACTTTTACCAGTGTTCCGCCATGGAGTTGTCCATAGGCCTCGAAGCGCTTGTCCAGCAATTCGCGGCACCAGCGGATGGAAAGTTGCTTCACGCGTTCCTGGCAAAGCCGCGCTAGGCACCAGGCTTGTAGAGGGGTCATTGAGGCTTGTAATGCGACAAGGCATATGAAAGCTCCGAGCAGAAGCTGGGAAGACGCGGCTGAGGTGGCCAGGTTGTCAATGATATCGGCCAAGACTAGAGCAGGTACGACGGTCGCGATTTTCAGGAGCAGTGTCGCGCCGAGGGCGGCGAGAATTCCTCTATAGATTTGCATGTCATTGCCTTATGCCTTTGAGTGCACTCTGTGGCGCGACTGGAATACCTGATCTGATCAGGTGGAAGCGTTCAAGTCCGGGGATGAACACCTGAACAATCGTAGCGAGATTCGGGTGCTCATAAAGTGTGCGATAGAATGCGAACTTATTATGTTTTTCCAAGTTGATCAGTGTTCGCTTGACTTGCCCGCGCACGCTGAGATCGGTATGCGGAGGGTGAAAAGCGGGTACAGCATATGTGGGGCATGGGTGTATAAGTGCTGAAAGGCGGGTTGAATGAGTAAGCATTTTTTCAGCAGAGAGATCTTCTTGATTTTCTGTAGCCCCAGAAAGCTGCTCGCACTGAATCTGCTCCGTTACGGCGCGGTACATTGCAATGGAGGGGTTGACGGAACTGCCGGAGCCAATGCTGCTGAGTGAGCCTTCTTTTTTACTACGAGAAACAGCAATGCAAAATGAAACTTCGTAGTAGTCGTGCGTCAAGTATATTTCTAGTTTTTCGGCCCGGCGGAGAAGTTCGGTGTCATGGGCAAATGTTTCTTCCAGAAAAGAACTCGAAGGTTGGTAAAGTTTGGGTGGGGAAGTCAGGCCGCAAAGTGATAGGTAGTACATGGAAAGTGCGTGACGTTCGATAGCTTCATTGATGGCGTGGAGCAGAGCCTCGTTCTCCGTGCAGCCAAGTGCTGTGCCAGAGTTTGTCGAATATTTGGAAAGAAAGCCCGCTGCAGTTTTTTCGATTTCATCAATGTTTCTAGAGGAAGGTGCTATCAATATCGCGGGGATGGCTATTTCGTCGTAGCTGTTCAATGCCTGAAGACTGAAATAGGGTATTCGGCAATCCGGGGGAATGGATTTTAGGAGCCAATCGTCAAATGGGGCTATCGATTGCAAAATTTGGTCGCTTTCGATGAGGGGTGGAGTGCTCTTGTCGACGAAGTAATGCTCTAGGCTCTCGGCAAGGGCTCCTAGTTCGCAGTGTTCCCCTTTTCCTGCGCCGCAAGAAACTTCTTGGTAGGCGCTGTCGTATAAGTGGCATGTTGCGACCAAGCTACTCTTTTTTGATAGTTCTGTTTTCGATTGAAACCCTAAGTGATGATGCAGCCTTGTCAGACGGTTGTAGGCCTCTTCTATGTTCAACTCGCGTTCGGTAATCATGTACTGCTCCTTGGTAGAGCCAGAAGGGGCTAAGCCCCTTCTGGTTTGTCACTTACAGAAGGTTGAGAAATTCAACCTCGGACTCGGTGAATGTGTAATTCATCACGCGTGGGATCTGCAGAGTGTGGATTTCAGAACGACGACGTCCCATGGCTAGTGCTCCTGTAGAGTTGGTTTGAGTGCGCCTTTCAGCGCGTCACTGTTGTATCACTTGTTTTTTTATTGGTTCAAGATCTGCTCGAGATTTGTTGGAGAAAGCTGTCGTAGGATTTTTTACTAGGACTTGAAGTTCGATTCCTACATTTTTTCAAGGGCTGGAGAAAATCTACTAATAATTAGTCGGTTAGCATTTTCTGAGGGTTGGAGAGGCTAAATATTTAGTAAAGATCTGAAGGGATTGCGATCGCTCAGCAGGGGGCGCGATCGCCATCGGTCTAAGCAGGCCCAGTTTTTCCTGTGAGTAATCGCCTTGCTCTTGAGGTCTGCCTGGATCTGATAGGCAACAAAACTGTCGTCATATACCCGTCGGCCTTTAGTGGGTATAAATGCGAAGCCCTCACGGGGCGGGCTACGATTCTTGACCTGGTTGCCGAGAAATAATCAGCTTTTTCCCGTTGCGCATAGGCCGTTTCTGAAATCCCCCCTTTTCTTGAAGCCAACCCGATGCAGGGGCAGGTGTCTGCTGTAAGGCTTCGTTGATGTGAGCCTGGGCTGGCCCTTTCGCGGGTGAACCCGCTCCTACAGGTTCGCCACAGGCTTCAAGAGTGGCACCGTACCTGTGGAGGGGGTTTATCCGCAAAAGGGCCAGCCCAGGCAATGTTGGGCATGAGGCAGTGAGGGGTTGGCTTTAGGTTGCATGAAAGGCCGCCATGTGTTCGACGCAATAGTTTCAGCGCCTGTGAGATCGAGCGCCGCCCGCGCGGCGCTCGGTCTCACAGGCGCTGAAACTGCTGCGGCGAGCACTTGGCGACCTCATCACACGCCTCAAGCCCAGCACCTGGCAGCCTCCCCCCCAACCGTCGCCCCACCCACCAATCCCCACGAATCCAGTCGGATTTGGTCAAAATTTGTGCTATATTCCGCGCCCGCGATTTCCCTGCACACCAGAACCGGTCACTGACATGCAAGCAGCCAAACCACTCTACGACTATCCCAAGTACTGGGCCGAATGCTTCGGGCCAGCACCTTTCCTGCCAATGAGCAGGGAGGAGATGGATCTGCTCGGCTGGGATTCCTGCGACATCATCATCGTGACCGGTGATGCCTACGTCGATCATCCGTCGTTTGGTATGGCCATCATTGGCCGTCTGCTGGAGGCCCAGGGCTTCCGCGTGGGCATCATCGCCCAGCCGAACTGGCAGTCGAAAGACGACTTCATGAAGCTCGGCGAACCGAACCTGTTCTTCGGCGTGGCCGCCGGCAACATGGACTCGATGATCAACCGCTACACCGCGGACAAGAAGATCCGTTCCGACGATGCCTACACCCCTGGTGGCCTGGCCGGCAGCCGTCCGGACCGTGCCAGCCTGGTGTACAGCCAGCGCTGCAAGGAGGCCTACAAGCATGTGCCGATCGTGCTCGGCGGCATCGAGGCTTCGCTGCGCCGCATCGCCCACTACGACTACTGGCAGGACAAGGTTCGTCACTCGATCCTGATCGACGCCAGCGCCGACATCCTGCTGTTCGGCAACGCCGAGCGCGCGGTGGTCGAGGTGGCGCAGCGCCTGTCCAGCGGCGAGAAGATCGAAACCATCACCGACGTGCGCGGCACTGCCTTCGTGCGCCGCGATACCCCGCAGGGCTGGTACGAGATCGATTCCACCCGTATCGACCGCCCAGGTCGCGTCGACAAGATCATCAACCCGTACGTGAACACTCAGGACACCCAGGCCTGCGCCATCGAGCAGGCCAAGGGCGATCAGGAAGACCCGAACGAAGCCAAGGTGGTGCAGATTCTCGACAGCCCGGCCGTGACCCGGGAAAAGTCGGTGATCCGCCTGCCATCGTTCGAAAAGGTGCGTAACGACCCAGTGCTTTATGCCCACGCCAACCGCGTGCTGCACCTGGAGACCAACCCGGGCAACGCCCGTGCCCTGGTACAGAAGCACGGCGAAGTGGATGTGTGGTTCAACCCACCACCCATCCCGATGAGCACCGAGGAAATGGACTACGTGTTCGGCATGCCGTACGCCCGTGTGCCGCACCCGGCCTACGGCAAGGAGCGCATCCCGGCCTACGAAATGATCCGCTTCTCGGTGAACATCATGCGTGGCTGCTTCGGTGGCTGTACCTTCTGCTCGATCACCGAGCATGAAGGCCGCATCATCCAGAACCGCTCGCACGAGTCGATCCTGCACGAAATCGAAGAGATGCGTGACAAGGTGCCGGGCTTCACCGGCGTGGTCTCCGACCTTGGCGGGCCGACCGCCAACATGTATCGCATCGCCTGCAAGAGCCACGAGATCGAGAAGCACTGCCGCAAGCCATCGTGCGTGTTCCCGGGCATCTGCGAAAACCTCAACACCGACCACAGCTCCCTGATCGAGCTGTACCGCAAGGCCCGTGCCTTGCCGGGTGTGAAAAAGATCCTGATTGCTTCCGGGCTGCGCTATGACCTGGCGGTGGAATCGCCGGAGTACGTCAAGGAACTGGTCACCCACCACGTTGGCGGTTACCTGAAGATTGCCCCGGAGCACACCGAGCGCGGCCCGCTGGACAAGATGATGAAGCCGGGTATCGGCACCTACGATCGCTTCAAGCGCATGTTCGAGAAATTCTCGAAAGAAGCGGGCAAGGAGCAGTACCTGATCCCGTACTTCATTGCCGCGCACCCCGGTACCACCGACGAAGACATGATGAACCTGGCCCTGTGGCTAAAGGGCAATGGCTTCCGTGCCGACCAGGTACAGGCGTTCTACCCATCGCCAATGGCATCGGCTACGGCCATGTACCACTCAGGCAAGAACCCGCTGCGCAAGGTGACCTACAAGAGTGAAGGGGTGGAGATCGTCAAGAGCGACGAGCAGCGCCGCCTGCACAAGGCGTTCCTGCGGTACCACGACCCGAAGGGCTGGCCGATGCTGCGTGAAGCGCTGGAACGTATGGGCCGAGCCGATTTGATCGGGCCAGGCAAGCACCAGTTGATCCCGGCGCACCAGCCGCAGACCGACAGCTACCAGAGCGCGCGCCGCAAGAACTCGACCCCGGCCGGCAGCCACAAGGTGGGCAAGGACCAGAAGATCCTCACCCAGCACACCGGCCTGCCACCGCGTGCAAGCGATGGCAGCAAGCCGTGGGATAAACGTGAGAAGGCCAAGGCCGAGGCGTTTGCGCGGAACCAGCAGGCGGCCAAGGAGCGCAAAGAGGCGAGCAAGGGCGGCAAGGGTAACAAGAAGCCGCGCCAGCCTGTCATTCCCCGCTGATCTTGAAGGCTACATAGCGCCCTGTGGGAGCGGGTTCACCCGCGAATGCGTCGGTAGATCCACTATCGATTCGCGGGTGAACCCGCTCCCACAGGGGCAGTGTTCGGCCCATCTATCTGGGTCAGTCAGGTTGCTTGTCGACCCACTTCGGCGCCACCGGCGCGATGAAACGGTCCATCCCGTCCAGCAGCTCGTCCGGCTGCTGCCCCAGCAGTAACATCGCCCGGTGTTGCGGGCGCACGAAGCCTTCTTCGACGATGTGGTCGAGGAACCCGCCCAGCTTGTCGTAGAAACCGTTCACATCCAGTAGCCCGAGTGGCTTGGCGTGATAGCCCAGCTGCCCCCAGGTCCACACTTCGAACAGTTCCTCCAGCGTACCCAGGCCACCCGGCAAGGCAATGAAGGCGTCGCTTAGCTCGGCCATGCGGGCCTTGCGCGCATGCATGCCATCCACCACTTCCAGCCGGGTCAGGCCTTTGTGGCCGACTTCAGCGTCCAGCAGGCTCTGCGGAATGATCCCGACCACTTCGCCGCCGGCCGCCATGGCCGCGTCGGCCACCACGCCCATCAAGCCGACTGCGCCACCGCCATACACCAGGGTCAAGCCACGGCGGGCAATGGCCTGGCCTAGCGCGACGGCTGCTTCACGGTAGGCAGGGTTGGCGCCCATGCTGGCGCCGCAGAACACACAAACGGAACGTACGGGCATTGCTCATCTCCTGTCACTCAGGCGCACAGGGTACGGCGCATGCCCGTCGCTTCCAAGGCCGGGTTCATTCTGGTCGGGAGAATTCGCAGATGGCTCCTGTGGCCCCGTGGGCGTAGGCCGCAAGCAGGCTGTTGAGGAAGCTGGAGATGGGCATTTGGTATTGCTCCTAAATGATTGGTTGTCCCATCGTCTAATAAAAGGGCATGATGTGCCCTTAGATTGGTTGTATACAATCCATTGAACAATTCTACTGGCTGGCCGCTTGACAGCCCCTTGACTCATATCACCAAGGGGCTGAACGGTTTCAGGCAGTCTCGCAATTGATAAAACCCTGCCAAGGAGATTCATGATGTTTGCGAAAGCTGTAGCGGTATCCCTGCTGACCCTCGCCAGCGCTTCTGTCTTCGCCGCCGAGTGCTCGGTCACTGTCGACTCGACTGACCAGATGTCCTACACCAGCAAGGAATTCACCGTCGACAAGAGCTGCAAGGAATTCACCGTCAAACTGACCCACTCTGGCAGCCTGCCGAAGAACGTCATGGGTCATAACCTGGTGATCAGCAAGACTGCCGACATGCAGGCCATTGCCACCGAAGGCATGAGCCAGGGTCTGGAGAAGGACTACCTGAAGGCTGACAACGCCGCGATCATCGCCCACACCAAGATGATCGGCGCGCCGGAGAAAGAAACCGAAGTGAAGGTCGACACCTCCAAGCTGGAAGCCGGTGGTGACTACAGCTTCTTCTGCACCTTCCCGGGCCACATCTCGATGATGAAAGGCAAGGTCATCGTCAAGTAATCAAAGGCTGACGGTGAACCCTGTGGGAGCGGGTTCAAGCGCGAATGCGTCGGTGGATTCACCCTTGTATTCGCGGGTGAAACCGCTCCCACAGGTCCTTCTATAGCCTAATCAAGGGGCGAACGGCAGTTCGCGCTTGTGCTGGGTCTTGCGGTAGGTGGCGACGATGATGTCGAACGCTGCCTGGTCAACCGGCTGCCCATGCAGGAAGGCATCGATCTGCGCGTAGGTCACGCCATGTGACGCCTCGTCCGGCTTGCCCGGCTCCAGGTCTTCCAGGTCGGCCGTTGGCACCTTCTCCACCAGTGATTCCGGCGCACCGAAGCTGCGCGCAATGGCCCGTACCTGGTTTTTTACCAGCCCGCTCAGCGGGGCCAGGTCGCAGGCACCATCACCAAACTTGGTAAAGAAGCCCATCACCGCCTCGGCGGCGTGGTCGGTTCCGATCACCAGACCTGCGCGGGCGCCAGCGATGGTGTACTGGGCGACCATGCGGGTACGTGCCTTGACGTTGCCAACCACGAAGTCCACCAACGTCGGCGAGCCGTTCTTCAGCGCCACCACTTCAGTTGCCAATGCACGCACCGCCGGGGCGATGTCCACGGTGTGCACTTCATCGGCCTTGATCACTTCAAGGCAGGCCTGGGCATCATGCTCGTCATGCTGTACCTGATACGGCAGGCGCACGGCAATGAAGGTGTACGCCTTGTCGCCGGTTTCGGCGCGCAGCTCGTTGATGGCGCGCTGGGCGAGCAGGGCGGCGGTCAGCGAGTCGACGCCGCCGCTGATGCCCAGTACCAGGGTCTTGAGCCGGGCGTTGGCCAGGCAGTCCTTGATGAACGCCACGCGCCGGGTGACCTCGGCCTCGAGCGCGGCAGCGTCGGCGAATGGCGGCTGTACCTTCAGCGCCTGGGCAATCTCTTGCTGAACCGCTTGCATGGGTTACTCCTTGCTGGGGACTTTGAATACGTGACGCATGTAGGCAACGAAGTTCTCGTCGCGGCATTGGGTCTTGGCGGCTTCATCAGAGATCTTCGCCACCGGTGCGCCGTTGCAGTCGGTCATTTTAAGCACGATGCTCATGGGCACCACACCCGGGATATCGCACGTGAGGTTGGTGCCGATGCCGAAACTGACGTTGATGCGACCGCGCAGGGCACGGAAGATTTCCAGTGCACGGGTCAGGTTGAGGCCGTCGGAGAACACCAAGGTCTTGGTCATCGGGTCGATACCCAGTTTCTGGTAGTGGGCAATGGCCTTCTCCGCCCAGGCCACCGGCTCGCCCGAGTCGTGGCGCAAGCCGTCGAACAGCTTGGCGAAGTACAAATCGAAATCGCCAAGGAAGGCATCCATGGTGATGCAGTCGGTCAAGGCAATACCCAGCAGGCCGCGGTACTCGCGCACCCAGCAGTCCAGCGCGGCGATCTGGCTGTCGATCAGCCGCGGCCCGAGTTGCTGGTGGGCCATGATCCACTCGTGGGCCATGGTGCCCAATGGCTTGCTATCCAGTTTCCATGCCAAGTCGACGTTGCTGGTGCCGACAAAGCGGCCCGGGAAGTCGTCGCGCAGCACCCGTACCACTTCTTCCTGCACACGGCTGGAGAAACGCCGGCGGGTGCCGAAGTCGGCCACCTGCAGTTCGGCCAGCTCGTCGTCGCTGGCATGCGCGCGCAGCCAGTCGAACTTGCGGTACAGCTGGTCGCGTGCCTCGGCCAGGCGCATGTGCGGGTGCAGATGGCGGTTGCGCACTTCGCTGACGATCGCCAGCAGCGGCACCTCGAAGAGGATCACATGCAGCCACGGGCCTTTCAGGCGCAGAAACAGCTGGTCGTTCTCGATGCCAATGCGCACGTAGCGCAGGTTGAAACGGAACAGCCGCAGAAAGCGCAGGAAGTCGGGCTTGAGGAAACTGATGCGCTCAAGGAAGCCCAGTTGGCCATCATCCAGGGTGAGGTCGCTGAGCAAGTCGAGCTGGTTGCGGATCTCGCCGAGATAGGGGCGCAGATCCTCGCCGTTGCGGCAGCGGAATTCCCATTCGACGTCGGCGTCCGGGTAATTGTGCAGCACGCCCTGCATCATGGTGAGTTTGTAGAAGTCGGTGTCGAGCAGGTTGTGCACGATGCGCTCGGCGAATGCGCTTTCGCTCATCAAGGGGGCTCCGGAAGCGGCGAGTGGCCGACATTGTGCCAGCCTTTTGGGCCGCGTTGTGTCTGGGCTGGCCTCTTCGCGGGTGAACCCGCGCCTACAGGGCCGCGGATCTGCCAAAACAGAGGTGTTTTTCCGTGCGCCAGCTAGCCTTGAAACGGTGCCGCCTGTAGCAGTTGCGCACCAGCGGTGTGCAGTTCGGTGACGTCCGTTGTTACAGGGCGGTTGCACGTAAACACTTGCCAGGGTTGCAATGATGGCACTCGATGGTTGCTCCTTGTCTGTACGTGTGGTGGCGCCTGCCGCGTGGCAGACGGTTGCACGCGCAATAAAGGAAAGGCCGTCGGTCGCCTGCGGGCGCCTGTCACAGTGTGTTTTCCCGGAATACAAAACCGATGGCACGGCCCTTGCTCTGAGCACAGGGCTGAGAAGTTGTAGTGCCAACCAAAAAAAACTCTAGGAGCACCACCTCATGTCGCAGACGTTTTACAAGAAAGGTTTCCTGGCTCTGGCCGTAGCTACGGCACTGGGTGTTTCTTCGTATGTTCAGGCCGACGTCAAGATCGGTGTAGCGGGCCCAATGACCGGTGCCAACGCAGCGTTTGGCGAGCAGTACATGAAAGGTGCGCAGGCAGCGGCCGACAAGATCAACGCCGCCGGTGGCGTGAATGGCGAGAAAATCGTCCTGGTCAAGGGCGATGACGCCTGCGAACCGAAGCAGGCCGTGGCCGTGGCCAACCGACTGGTCGACCAGGACAAGGTGATCGGTGTGGTGGGCCACTTCTGTTCCTCCAACACGATCCCGGCGTCCGAGGTATATGACGAGGCGGGCGTGATAGCCATCACCCCGGGCTCCACCAACCCGCAGGTTACCGAGCGCGGCCTGAGCGCCATGTTCCGCATGTGCGGCCGTGACGACCAGCAGGGCATCGTCGCTGGCGACTACATCGTCGACGTGCTCAAGGGCAAGAAAGTCGCGGTGCTGCACGACAAGGACACCTACGGCCAAGGCCTGGCTGACGCCACCAAGGCACAGCTGGAGAAACGCGGCGTGAAGCCTGTGCTGTACGAAGGCCTGACCCGTGGCGAGAAAGACTTCAGCGCCGTGGTCACCAAGATCCGCGCGGCCGGTGCCGACGTGGTCTACTTCGGCGGCCTGCACCCGGAAGCCGGCCCACTGGTACGCCAGCTGCGCGAGCAGGGCCTGAAGGACGTCAAGTTCATGTCCGATGACGGGATCGTTACCGATGAACTGGTATCCACCGCTGGCGGCGCACAGTATGTCGATGGCGTGTACATGACCTTCGGCGCCGACCCACGCTTGCTGCCAGACAGCAAGGCTGTAGTGGAGGAGTTCCGCAAGAATGGCACCGAGCCCGAGGGCTACACCCTGTATGCCTACGCCTCGCTGGAAGCACTGGCCGCCGGTTTCAATGGTGCCAAGTCGAACAAGGGTGAAGACGCCGCCAAGTGGCTGAAGGCCAACCCGGTGAAGACCGTCATGGGTGAGAAGAAGTGGGACAAGAAGGGTGACCTGACAGTGTCCGACTACGTGGTCTACCAGTGGGACAAGAGCGGCAAGTACCACCAGCTGGATAAACAAAAATAATAACGGCCGCCAGCCCGGGTGCGCTTGCGCCCGGGCCAACGCCCCCGCGGTACCTGTCCTTATTCGGAGACCTGCACGGTTCTGCACTGCTGGGGCCGCTTCATCCGTGGCTGTTGGTGGTCGGCACGCGTGCAGTCTCGCTCAGTGAGATTGCGTTATGGATGGTATTTTCCTGCAGCAACTGGTCAACGGCCTGACCCTCGGGTCGGTCTATGGCCTGATCGCCATCGGCTACACAATGGTCTATGGCATTATCGGCATGATCAACTTCGCGCACGGCGAGGTGTATATGATCTCTGCATACCTTGCGGCGATCAGCCTGGCATTGCTGGCTTACTTCGGTATCGAGTCGTTCCCCCTGCTGATGTTGGGCACGCTGTTGTTCACCATCGTCGTCACGGGCGTCTATGGCTTCACCATCGAGCGCATCGCCTACAAACCCCTGCGTAACTCTACCCGCCTCGCACCGCTGATCAGTGCCATCGGTATCTCGCTGATCCTGCAGAACTATGCACAGATCAGCCAGGGCGCTCGCCAGCAAGGCGTGCCAACCCTGCTGGAAGGTGCCATGCGCATCGAGGTCGGCACCGGCTTCGTGCAACTGACCTACACCAAGATCTTCATTCTGGTGGCAGCCTTTGCCGGCATGGGCCTGCTCACCTACGTGATCAAATACACCAAGCTCGGCCGCATGTGCCGCGCTACCCAACAAGACCGCAAGATGGCCTCCATTCTGGGCATCAACACCGACCGGGTGATTTCCTACGTGTTCGTGATCGGTGCGGTGATGGCCGCGCTGGCCGGCGTGCTGATTACCCTGAACTACGGCACCTTCGACTTCTACGCCGGTTTCATCATCGGCATCAAGGCCTTCACCGCCGCAGTGCTCGGTGGCATCGGCTCGCTGCCGGGTGCGATGCTGGGCGGGATCATTCTGGGTATTTCCGAGTCGCTGTTCTCCGGCCTGATCAACTCCGACTACAAGGACGTGTTCAGCTTCTCGCTGCTGGTGATGATCCTTATCTTCCGCCCACAAGGCCTGCTGGGTCGCCCGCTCGTGGCTAAGGTGTGAACATGTCGATTGCCAAAATTGCCTCTGCCTCTGAAACCAAAGGTTTCGATATCAAACGCAGTCTGCTCGAGACCATCGTTGCCGGCTTGCTGGCGCTGATCGTCTTCGGCCCGATCGTCGGCGTGGTGCTCGACGGTTATACCTTCAACGCCGAACCTCGTCGGGTGGCCTGGCTGGTCGGCGGGGTGATGCTCGGGCGTTTCCTGCTCAGCCTGTATGTGCAGACCGCCGCCGGGCGGCGCATGCTCGAGGGCTTCGACAGCGGCGGCTCGGGCGTGCATGTGCGCGCGCCGAACTACGTGTCGCGGCTGCGCTACATCATCCCGGCGCTGGTGGTGATTGCCATCGTCTTCCCGATTTTCGCCAACAAGTACCTGCTGACTGTGGTCATTCTTGGTCTGATCTACGTACTGCTGGGCCTGGGCCTGAACATCGTGGTGGGCCTGGCCGGCCTGCTCGACCTGGGTTACGTGGCGTTTTACGCCATCGGTGCCTACGGCCTGGCGCTGGGGTACCAGTACCTTGGCCTGGGCTTCTGGAGCGTGCTGCCGCTGGCGGCCATCGCGGCAGCGTTGGCGGGCTGCATTCTAGGCTTCCCGGTGCTGCGGATGCACGGCGACTACCTGGCGATCGTGACCTTGGGCTTTGGCGAAATCATTCGCCTGGTGCTGAACAACTGGCTGTCGTTCACCGGTGGCCCCAACGGCATGCCGGCGCCATCGCCAACCTTCTTCGGCCTGGAGTTCGGCCGCCGCGCCAAGGACGGTGGGGTGCCGATCCATGAGTTCTTCGGCTTCGAATACAACGCCAACCTCAAGTTCGTGTTCATCTATGCGGTGCTGTTCATGGTCGTGCTGGCGGTGCTCTACATCAAGCACCGCCTGACCCGCATGCCAGTCGGCCGGGCCTGGGAAGCGCTGCGCGAAGATGAGATCGCGTGCCGGTCGATGGGCCTGAACCACGTACTGGTCAAGCTTTCGGCGTTTACCCTTGGCGCCTCTACCGCTGGCCTGGCCGGGGTCTTCTTTGCCACCTACCAGGGTTTCGTCAACCCGTCTTCATTCACCTTCTTCGAGTCGGCGTTGATCCTCGCCATTGTCGTACTGGGGGGCATGGGCTCGACCGTGGGCGTGGTCATCGCGGCGTTCGTGCTGACCGTGGCGCCAGAGCTGCTGCGCAGCTTCTCCGAATACCGGGTGCTGCTGTTCGGCGTGCTGATGGTGCTGATGATGATCTGGCGACCGCGTGGGCTGATCCGCATCAGCCGTACCGGTGTGACCCCGCGTAAAGGAGTGGCGCCATGAGCGACGATATCATTCTCTCGGTCGACAACCTGATGATGCAGTTCGGTGGCATCAAGGCGCTCAGCGATGTCAGCCTGAAGGTCCGGCGCAACCAGATCTTCGCCCTGATCGGCCCCAATGGCGCCGGCAAGACTACGGTGTTCAACTGCCTGACCGGCTTTTACAAAGCCAGTGGCGGGCGCATCGAACTGAACGTGCGCGGTAGCCATACCAACGTGATCCAGCTGCTCGGTGAGCGCTTCAAGGCGGCCGACTTCGTTTCACCTGCGCGCTTTGCCAACCGCATGTACTACAAGATGTTCGGCGGTACCCACTTGGTCAACCGCGCCGGCCTGGCGCGCACCTTCCAGAACATCCGGCTGTTCAAGGAAATGTCGGTGGTGGAAAACCTGCTGGTGGCGCAGCACATGTGGGTCAACCGAAACCTGCTGGCGGGTGTGCTCAACACCAAAGCCTACCGCAAGGCGGAGAGCGATGCGCTGGACCACGCCTTCTACTGGCTGGAAGTGGTCGACCTGGTCGATTGCGCCAACCGCTTGGCCGGCGAACTGTCGTACGGCCAGCAGCGCCGCCTGGAAATTGCCCGGGCCATGTGCACGCGGCCTAAGATCATCTGCCTGGACGAACCGGCAGCGGGCCTGAACCCGCAGGAAACCGAAGCGCTTAGCCGCATGATTCGCGTACTGCGTGACGAGCATGACATCACTGTGGTGCTGATCGAGCACGACATGGGCATGGTCATGAGCATTTCCGACCATATCGTGGTGCTGGACCACGGCAACGTGATTGCCGAAGGTTCGCCGCAGGATATCCGCCACAACCCGACGGTGATCGCCGCCTACCTGGGTGCCGATGAAGAGGAACTGGTATGAGTGCACCCATTCTCGAGCTCAAGGACCTGGACGTGTTCTACGGGCCGATCCAGGCGCTGAAAAAGGTCTCGATGCACATCAACGAAGGCGAGACGGTAAGCCTGATCGGTGCCAACGGTGCCGGCAAGTCCACCCTGCTGATGTCGATCTTCGGCCAGCCGCGGGCGGCTTCCGGGCACATCGTCTACCGCGGTACCGACATCACCCGCAAGTCGTCCCACTACATCGCTTCCAACGGCATCGCGCAATCGCCGGAAGGGCGCCGGGTGTTCCCCGACATGACCGTCGAGGAAAACCTGATGATGGGCACCATCCCCATCGGCGACAAGCATGCGGACGAAGACATGCAGCGCATGTTCGAACTGTTCCCGCGCTTGAAGGAGCGGCGTAACCAGCGGGCCATGACCATGTCGGGTGGCGAGCAGCAAATGCTGGCGATAGCCCGGGCGTTGATGAGCCGGCCGAAGTTGCTGTTGCTGGACGAGCCTTCGCTGGGGCTGGCGCCGATCGTGGTCAAGCAGATTTTCTCGACGTTGCGAGAGCTGGCCAAGACCGGGATGACCATCTTCCTGGTGGAGCAGAACGCCAACCATGCGCTGAAACTATCTGACCGGGCCTACGTGATGGTTAACGGGCAGATCCGCATGACCGGGACCGGGCAAGAATTGTTGGTCAACGAAGAGGTGCGTAACGCGTATCTGGGCGGGCACTAAGTGGTACTCGGGGGCTGATGCGCGGCCTGTCGGAGCGGCCTTGCGTCGCGATGAGCCGCAAAGCGGCCCCCGAAGCCAATGTGGACAACCTGTTTCATCCCCCTCACTGAAGCACTCCCCCAGCTGACCACAAGCCATTGTTTCCACAGGCCCTTTTTGTCCACTGATAATGTGGAGCCGCCTGTGGAAAACATGGTGGCATCTCCCTCGAGCCCTTTGATTACAAGCCCTCCAGGATGGTGGTCATTTTTTGATCACATGCGCCATGTGGATGAATTTCCACCACTTTTCTATTCTCCTGAGATGTCAGGGAATTCGCGTAAAGTCTGTGGATAACTCTGTGTAAAAACCTTGGACAGACTGCTACAGGCAGCATGTTTGAAAGCCTTGCGCCATCACTCTCAAGCTCTCGACCGACCACTCTGCGCTGAAAGGGTTCCGCGTAGTGGACAAGTTGCCCCCAATCCGTGGGGAAAGCCTTGTGGATAACATGCGCATAGCTGCCGCGGAGCCCTCTGCGGCAGGGGTTTGCAGAACATGAACAAAAAGTGAACAGCGGCTTATACAGCTTGCTGCCAACGCCGACCGCGGGCATGCTGCGAAGCTGCCATGAAAACCTACCGTGAGGAACAGAGCATGACGTCCACCGTATTCATTACTGGCGCCACTTCCGGTTTTGGCGAGGCCACTGCCCGCCGCTTCGCCGAAGCCGGCTGGAAGTTGGTGCTAACCGGTCGCCGTAAGGAGCGTCTGGACGCGCTGTGCGCCGAGTTGTCGGCCAAGACCGAAGTCCATGGCCTGGTTCTCGACGTTCGCGACCGCAAGGCCATGGAGCAGGCCATCGCCGGCCTGCCGGCAGGCTTTGAAAAGATCCGTGGCCTGGTCAATAACGCCGGCCTGGCGCTGGGTGTGGATGCCGCGCAGAACTGCAGCCTGGACGACTGGGAAACCATGGTCGACACCAACATCAAGGGCCTGATGTACACCACCCGCCTGCTCCTGCCACGCCTGATTGCCCATGGTCGCGGCGCGTCGATTCTCAACGTCGGCTCCGTGGCGGGCAACTACCCGTACCCTGGTAGCAACGTGTATGGCGGCACCAAGGCCTTTGTCGGGCAGTTCTCGCTGAGCCTGCGCTGCGACCTGCGCGGCACGGGTGTGCGGGTGAGCAATATCGAGCCGGGCCTGTGCGAGAGCGAATTCTCGCTGGTGCGTTTCGGCGGTGACCAGGCCAAGTACGATGCTACCTATGCGGGTGCGGAGCCGATCCAGCCGCAGGACATTGCCGAGACCATTTTCTGGATCCTCAATCAGCCGGCGCACATCAACATCAACAGCCTGGAGCTGATGCCGGTGAGCCAGGACTGGGCGGGGTTCTCGATCGACCGTTCAAAAGGCTAAGCACAAACCGCGAACCGGAAAGGCCCGGTTCGCGGTGTAGCCGGATCGGTCACTTGATGTAGGAGAAGCTGGTTATATCGTGAGGGATGATGCCTAACGCTTGATGGATGTCATTGATGGCGTCATGCAGGCCCATGTCCTCGGCCGTTGCTTCACAATTGATGACACGCCGCAGGCTTAGCAGGTAGCTGAGTTTGCCATGGGAGTGCTCATCGTAGCAGCGGCCCTTATCGATGATCTTTTGTGCCGCTCGGTTGATCTGCTCTTCGACAAATGCCTTGAAGGCTTCTGAATCCATGTTGATAACTCCTGAAAATTCGAAAATGGAGCATCAACATAGGAGTGAGGAGATTGTTCCGGCAGAGGGAAAGGCTCCCCCCTCACAGGTTGGCCCTATGAATAGTCAGGCGTTCGCCTTATTCAGCCCTTCCAGACAGGTGGCCAAGTGATAAGGGGTGGTCGATGGCATGTCATCCCTGCTGACCGCTCCGTCACCACCGCGGCACTCATACCAGCCTGCATTACGCAGGAACCGCGCTGAAAGAGCGCCTAGCTGCCTGGCTATCTTTGCTTCACTGCCCTCACGCAAAGTAAGCGCCCGCAGGTACTCGGCCTGCGCCCAGATACGCTGGGAGGCATCAAGCGTCGAGCCATCCACATTCAGCATTGCCAATACGGCGGCATCTTTTACCCCGAATTGCTCGGCAAAGCCGAACGCCCGGTCGATGGACGCATGAAGCGGCGTTTCACGCAGTAACGGCGAAGTATCAAGGAGGTAAAACCACTCGAACTGGTGGCCTGGCTCAAACCAGTTATCCACAGCCCCGCGTGGCTTTTCCAGCATCAGGCCGTGGGCGGGTTCGATGAAATGCGCTTGCAGTGCTTCGCACAGTTGCAGCAGCGACTGCCGGGCATGTTCGTCCTCGCGCACGGCCAGCACCTGCAGGAAGGCTTCGGCCAGGTGCATTTGCGGGTTCTGCAGCGGACCGCTGCCCAAGTCCGCCCAATCCTCGCCAAGGGTGGCCTCGTACAGGCCATCGTCACGGGCGAACTGCTGGTCGATGATGTCCAGCGCAGCATTCAGGGTGGATTCCACCAGGCTTTCGCGCACCTTGCCCCAATAGTGCGCGCAGGCAAACACGATGAACGCGTGGGTGTACAGGTCTTTGCGCCGGTCCAGCGGTTTGCCCTGGGCGTCGATGCTGTAGAACCAGCCACCGTGTTCGGCGTCGTGAAAGTGCTTCTGCAACGAGCGGAACAATGCGGCGGCACGTTCGGCTGCGCCCGGTTGCTCGATACGGCTGCTGAACAGGTACAGCTGGCGTGCGCAGGCCATGGCGCGATAGCGCTGCACCGGCAAGGGCTGGTGTTGGGCGTCTAGCGCTTCGTAGGGCAGGGCCATGTCGGCATTCCAGCCCGGGCCTTGCCACATCGGCACGATGCGCTCGGCGAAGTGCTGGTTGAAGCGGGCCAGTTCGGGCAGGGTAGGGCGGGGGTCGGACATTTCGGCGCTCGTCGCTGTCGGGCAGGGCGCCATGGTAGCAGAACTGGGGTTTTCGGTAGCCTGTGCCGGTATCAGGGCAAGTCCAGGCTAACGATCAACTCGGGTTGCCGAGCCCTTGCCAATGCCGCGCTCCTACAAAGATGAAGCGTAATTGCTGGGTGAT
Source organism: Pseudomonas sp. BN607 (assembly GCF_029871175.1). Classification (NCBI taxonomy): domain Bacteria; kingdom Pseudomonadati; phylum Pseudomonadota; class Gammaproteobacteria; order Pseudomonadales; family Pseudomonadaceae; genus Pseudomonas; species Pseudomonas sp. BN607. The sequence goes on along the minus strand of NZ_SSOE01000067.1, from coordinate 97,598 downwards.
CTTTTCCTGCGGAGTCAGGGCCTGTGGATAACCCGCTTCCGGGCTGTCGATCAGCTCGGGCAGGGTGGCGAAGACCGTCTTCACCACCAAGTCGGCCATTACCGCCAGCGCGGCGTTGTTCAGGTGTTGCCAGCGCTTCATCCGTGCAAGGTCGGTAGCGAGGTCATCGCTGATGTCCTGGCGCAGGCGCGCAATCGCCTGGCGCACGGGCTGTGAGCCGCCGTACTGCTCGCGGGCCAGGAACAGGAACTGCGCCCGGTGGGCGGCCACTACGTCGAGGAAGATGCGCACCGAGGCGTCGGTGATGCCGCCCAGTTCGAATTCGTTCTGGCGCACCAGGCGGATGGTCTGGCGGAAGGTGGTGTCGATTTCGGCGACGAGGGCCAGGCCCAGGGCGTCCATGTCGGAGAAATGCCGATAGAAGCCGGTGGGCACGATGCCTGCCGTCTTTGCCACTTCGCGCAGGCTGATACTGCCGAAACCACGGCCACTCTCCATGAGCAGGCAGGCGGCATCGAGCAGGGCCTGGCGGGTCTGTAGCTTCTGTTCGGCGCGCGGCAGCATGGTGCGGGCTTCTGTGACGGTAAAGCTGGGCACTCTAGTTAAAAAAACAAAGCCCGGTCAATGACCGGGCCGGGAGGGGAGCAGGTGTTGTGACAGTGGTTGTTCTTTTCGACCATGGCAATCAACTCACACGGCTGAGTTCAACCAGGCGATCAGAGCCACCTTCAGCTACGCGGCCGGATTGTTCGATCAGGCGATCAGAGCCACCTTCTGCAACACGACCGGATCGTTCGATCAGGCGATCAGAGCCACCTTCTGCAACACGACCGGATTGTTCGATCAGGCGATCAGAACCACCTTCAGCTACACGGCCGGATTGTTCGATCAGGCGATCAGAGCCACCTTCTGCAACACGACCGGATCGTTCGATCAGGCGGTCCGAGCCACCTTCTGCAACGCGGCCGGATCGTTCGATCAGGCGATCGGAACCACCTTCGGCAACGGTGTTCAGCGGCTGAGCGATTTCAGCAGCGCTGGAGCGGGATTCGGCGGTCAGATGTTGTTCGGCGGCTGGCAGGGCAAAAGCGTTGGCAGCCAGGACGGACAGGGTCAGGGTCAGCAGGTGGCGTTTCATGATCAGGTGCTCCTCTCGGGGGCTGGAAAGTGGGTACGAAGCCAATGCTACGCCGGGTAGCGCCAGAGAGAAGTTCATACGGATAATGGTAACAATCGACCGTATTGATAGAGGTTCGAAACTGCTCTAGACAGCGTCATATAGGGCGCTTGATGGCACTTTGACCCCATCGCTGAGGCGTATCACGCATGGCCTGGCGGGACGAATTGTTGATCAAGGCGCCAGGAAAAACTTCGCTATCATGACGCGACAGATAAAACCCCACGGTTTTTCGTCAGTCCGAGTTATTAAGTGCCACCGCTGTGCCGGTTTTGAGCCATGCCGCAAGGAGAATCACGCAATGACGCGTCCCGCCAGAATCTTCGTCTGGACCCTCGCCACCCTGCTGACAGTGCTGGCCATCCTGGTGGTGGTGATCGCCACCTTCGACTGGAACCGCGTCAAGCCGATGCTCAACGAAAAGGTCTCCGAGGCCCTGCACCGGCCATTCGCAATCAATGGCAACCTGGCCGTGCATTGGCGTACCGAGCCGGAAGAAGGCGGTTGGCGCGCCTGGGTGCCGTGGCCGCACTTCATTGCCGAAGACCTTACCCTGGGCAACCCGGAATGGCTCAAGGAGCCGAAGATGGTCGGCCTGGAGCGTGTGGAGTTTCGCCTCGCACCCCTGCCACTGCTGTTGCAGCAGATCAGCATCCCGCGCATCGACCTGACCAGGCCCACGGCCAGCCTGACCCGTCTGGCTGATGGCCGCGCGAACTGGACGTTCGACTTCGGGCCGAAGGATGAAAATGAAGAACCGTCGAAATGGCAGCTGGACATTGGCGCCATCGGCTTCGACCAAGGCAATGTCAGCTTCGACGACCAGACCCTGAAAACCAGCATGAAGGTGCAGGTCGACCCGCTGGGCAAGCCGATCCCGTTCAGTGACATAGTCGGCAAGGCAAGCGCCGAGAAGGCTGGCGGTACACAGGACTACGCCTTTGGCTTCAAGGCCCAAGGCCGCTACAAGGGCCAGCCGGTGTCCGGCACCGGCAAGCTTGGCGGCCTGCTGGCCCTGCAGGACGCCAGCCAGCCGTTCCCGCTACAGGCCGACGTGCGCATCGCCGATACACACGTGGTGCTTGCAGGCACGCTGACCGACCCGCGCAATCTGGGCGCACTCGATCTGCGCCTGCGCCTGTCGGGTGCCAGCCTGGGCAATCTGTACCCGCTGACCGGGGTCACCTTGCCTGACACCCCCGCCTATTCCACCGACGGCCACCTCACGGCCAACCTGCATGCGGCACAAGGCGCCACGTTCAACTACCAAGGTTTTAACGGCAAGATCGGTGACAGCGATATCCATGGCGACCTGGCCTTCGTCGCCAGCCAGCCACGGCCAAAGTTGTCTGGCAACCTGGTGTCCAACCAGCTGCTGTTCAAGGACCTGGCGCCACTGATCGGCGCCGACTCCAATGCCGAGCAGAAGGCGCGTGGCGGCGCTAGCAAGCAGCCAGCTGGCAAGGTGCTGCCAGTGGAGGAGTTTCGCACCGAGCGCTGGCGTGCGATGGATGCCGACGTGACCTTTGCCGGCAAGCGCATCGTGCACAGCGAGCAACTACCGTTCAACGATTTGTCGGCCCACGTGATCCTGGACGATGGTCAGTTGCGCCTTGATCCCCTGCGTTTTGGCGTGGCAGGTGGCAGCCTGGCTTCAAACATCCGCCTGGACGGGCGCAGCGTGCCGCTGCAAGGCCGTGCCCGGCTGACGGCACGAGGCTTCAAGCTCAAGCAGCTGTTCCCCACCTTTGCCCCGATGCAGACCAGCTTTGGTGAGTTGAACGGTGATGCTGACATCCGTGGCCGTGGCAATTCGGTGGCGGCCCTGCTGGGTACCGCCAATGGCGACCTGCGCATGCTGATCAATGATGGCGCCATCAGCCGCAGCCTGATGGAGATTGCCGGTTTGAACGTGGGTAACTACGTGGTTGGCAAGCTGTTTGGTGATGAGGACGTGAAGATCAACTGCGCCGCGGCCGATGTGGGGATCAAGGATGGCCTGGCGACCACGCGGCTGTTCATCTTCGATACCGAGAACGCGATCATCTACATCAACGGCACGGCCAATTTCGCCAGTGAGCAGCTGGACCTGAAAGTCACCCCTGAATCGAAAGGGCTGCGGCTGTTCTCGCTGCGTTCGCCGCTGTATGTGCGCGGTGCCTTTGCCAAGCCGAGTGCGGGGGTGCAAGCGGTACCGCTGGCTTTGCGTGGCGCGGGGATGGTGGCACTGGGGGTGGTTGCCGGGCCGGCGGCGGGGTTGCTGGCGCTGATCGCACCGAGCAGCGGGGATGACCCCAACCAGTGCACGCCGTTGCTTCAGCAGATGAAGGCGGGCAAGGCGCCGGCTGCGGTGAAAGCCAAGAAGTGAGAAAAGGGGCCGCAATGCGGCCCCCAGCGATTACAGCCCTTGCAACAGATCGGACATATCGTCAGCGTGTTCTTCTTCCTGCGCCAGGATGTCTTCGAAGATGCGCCGGGTAGTCGGGTCCTTGTCGCCAATGTACTGAATGATCTCGCGGTAGCTGTCGATGGCGATGCGCTCCGCGACCAGATCTTCCAGCACCATCTCCTTGAGTGAATTGCCGGCCACATACTGGGCATGCGAATTCTTGCTCAGGTTATCCGGGTTGAAGTCTGGCTCGCCGCCCAGCTGTACGATGCGCTCGGCCAGCTTGTCGGCATGTTCGGCTTCCTGGTTGGCATGCTCGAGAAACTCGCTGGCAGCCACGCTGGCTTTGATGCCGCTGGCCATGAAGTAATGGCGCTTGTAGCGCAGCACGCACACCAGTTCGGTGGCCAGCGACTCGTTCAACAGGCGCAGGATCTCCTGGCGGTCGGCGTGGTAACCCTCGGTCACCGCGCCTTGTTCCACGTGCTGGCGGGCACGTTCGCGCAGGGTTTGTACATCGGTCAGTTCAGTCGCACTCATGTTTATCTCCGAAAGCATCAGGGTGGTCGTGGCATGTGCCGAAAGACTTACGCGCCGTGTACGGCTTCGCTGTCTTCTTCGCGTTGTTTACACGTTTTGAAACCCTTGGCATCGACATGGCCCGTAGCGTCGAAACGCACGTAGTAGGGCTGCTGCTTGCCGTCATGGTTGAGGATGTAGTCGTTGCAGGTGCCCCCGTGCGGCAGGTCAATCACGTTCGACGGGCTGCCGCCGATGGCGATGACCTTTTGCATGGTCATGCCGTGCTCCACCTGCTTGACCAGCGGTTCATCGCGGTAGGTGACATAGTCCACCGGGTTTTCCGGGCGGCTGCCGCAGGCGGCGAGGGTGGCGCTTGCCAGAAGGATTGCCAGGGTCTGCTTGTACATGGTCCCGCTCCTTGCAAAGGGTCTGTGTGGTTTGGAACCACAGCGCGGGCCGGGAGTTCGATTGCGATGGTCATGAAGACCGCTGTAGTGTTGGCCGATCGTCCACGGAAAGGGGCTGGGGCTATGCAGCAGGAATTGGCCACGCGATACCCGATGGTGCTGGTGCCGGGCATGCTCGGCTTTGTCCGGGCAGTGTTCTATCCCTACTGGTTCGGCATTGTCCCGGCGCTGCGCAAGGGCGGCGCGCAGGTGTTCCCGGTGCAGGTTTCGCCGCTGCATTCCAGCGAGGTGCGCGGCGAGCAATTGCTGGCGATCATCGAAGACATCTGCCAGCGCACCGGCGCCGACAAGGTCAACCTCATCGGCCACAGCCAGGGCGCCCTTAGCGCACGTTACGCCGCAGCCAAGCGGCCTGGGCGGGTGGCTTCGGTCACTTCGGTGGCGGGCCCCAACCATGGCTCGGAGCTTGCCGACCACCTGGAGCGCACGGCCCCGGGCAATTCCCCGCAAGGGCGTATCCTCAAGGCCGTGCTGCATGGCTTTGCCGTGCTTTTGGTGTGGCTGGAAACCGGCTGGCGGCGCGACCCGCTGCCGGTGGACGTGCACGCCTCGCACCAGTCGCTGACCAGTGCCGGCGTGGCGCTGTTCAATCAGGCTTATCCACAGGGCTTGCCAGACACCTGGGGCGGGGAAGGGGCTTATGAGGTCAATGGTGTGCGCTACTACTCCTGGTCCGGTACCTTGCAGCCCGGCCTGACCGATCAGGGGCGCAACCGCTTTGACGGCAGCAGCCGTTTCTGCCGCCTGTTCGCGCGCAGCTTCGTCAGGGAAAAGGGCCACTGCGACGGTATGGTCGGGCGCTTCAGCTCGCACTTGGGGCAGGTGATCGGCGACGATTACCCGCTTGATCACCTGGATATCGTCAACCAGTCGCTCGGCGCCGTGGGCAAAGGCGCCGAGCCGGTGCGGCTATTCACCGAGCACGCCGCGCGGCTCAAGGCAGCCGGGCTTTAGCGGCGGACTGGCGTGGTCCAGCGCTCGGCCAGCACCACGCCGGCCAGGGTCAGCAGGCCGCCGACCAGGTGGTAGCTGGCGAGTTGCTCGTCCAGCACCACGGCGGCGATCAGCGCGGTGACCAGGGGCAGCAGGTTGAAAAACAGCGTGGTGCGGCTAGGGCCCAGGCGGTGCACGGCCTTCATCCACACCAATGGCGCGATCATCGAGGCCAGTACGCAGGCATACAGCACCAGGCCGATGTTGTGGCTGGTCAGGCCGGTCTTGTCTGACAGCAGGAACAACGGCAGCAACACGATGATGGCCACCAGCACCTGCAGATACAGCAGTTGCATCGGAGGCAGGCGCAGCTGCCATTTCTTCAGTAGGAAGCTGTACAAGGCATACGCCAGGGTGGCCACCAGCATCAGCAGATCACCACTGTTCAGGCCTTGCTGCAGCAGGCTGACCGGGTGGCCGGCGCTGACCACTTCCAGCACGCCCAAGAACGACACCAGCGCGCCGAGCAGGGCGCCGTAGCTCAGGCGCTGGCCCAGCCAGGCAATGGACAACGCCAGTGACATCAGCGGCATCAGCGAGAGGATGATGCCCATGTTGGTGGCGCTGGTGATGCCGGCGGCAAAATAGGCCAGGCTCTGGTACAGCGCCATGCCCAGCACGCCGAGCACGAACACCTTGGCCAGGTGCGGTCGGATGGCGGCACGGTTGCGCCACACGGCGGGTAGCAGGAACGGGGTGAACAGCAGCCCGGCCAGCAGCCAGCGGTAGAAGCCGATCTCGGCGGGGTGAATGGCACCGGCAGACATCTTGGTGACCACGGTGTTGCCGGCCCAGATGAGGATGGCGGTGAGGGGGAACAGATAATTCATGTAGCAAGGGTACTCGCAAAGCAGTGTGTGGAGGCGTTGGCCGTTACAGCAGCAGCGCCTGTCAGATCGAGCGCCGCCCGCGCGGCGCATCGCGAGCTGCGCTCGCTCCTACGTTTTTTTCGTGCCAATTATGCCTGTGGGATTTGCGCGCGAACGCCTTGGCGCATGGCGCGATGTTGCGTCATACAAAAAGGGGGCCGCGCGCGCCTGTCACAGGCGTTACTGGCCCGAAACAAGCGTAGGAGCGAGCGCAGCTCGCGATGCGCCGCGCGGGCGGCGCTCGATCTCTGCAACCCCTCAGAACTCACGTCATGCATCCCTTGCCCCCGCCTCGCCAGGCGCGAAGGGGCGCTGAGCATTCTTGGCTACACTCAGCTCGACCCCCGTGCATCGGGCGCGGAGCCAAGGAGACCACTCCATGAAAGTGCTGCACATTCCGTTACTGGCGCTGGCGCTATTGTTCAGCGCGCAAGGTTTCGCCGCCAATACTGCGCAACAGGAAAAGATGAAAACCTGCAACGCCGACGCCACCACCAAAGCCCTAAAGGGTGATGAGCGCAAGGCTTTCATGAGCACCTGCTTGAAGAAGGATGTGCCACAAACCCAGCAGGAGAAGATGAAAACCTGTAACGCCGACGCTACCACCAAGGCCCTGAAGGGGGACGAGCGCAAAGCCTTCATGAGCGACTGCCTGAAGAAGAAGTGACCTGCGCCTATGCCTGCAGCCCCAAGGCTGGCAGACTGCGGGCATTCCTGCTGTCTGCCGTCGAGGCTGTATGACTTTCACCCCCCGCCAGATGACCCTGGCCAGTCTGATCATCGTCATGGCCGGGCTGCTGCTGGCCTTGCCCCTGAAATTGCTGCCCAGCCTGCTGGCCGGGCTGTTGGTCTTTGAACTGGTCAACATGCTGACCCCGCGCCTGCAGCCGCTGATTGCCGGGCAGCGCGCCCGCTGGTTGGCCGTGGCGCTGCTGGGCACATTGGTGGTCTTTACCCTGGCCTTGCTGATTGCCGGTGCTTTCAGTTTTCTGCTGCACGAGGCGGAAAACCCTGGCGCCTCGCTGGACAAGTTCATGGCCTTGGTCGAACAGGCCCGCAGTCAGCTGCCGCCGTTCATCGAAGCCTACCTGCCTGCCAGTGCCGCCGAATTCAAGGTGGCCATCGGCGACTGGATCAAAAGCCACCTGAGCGATCTGCAACTGGTGGGCAAGGGCATGGCGCACATGTTCGTGACGCTCCTGATCGGTATGATCCTCGGTGCCATCATCGCCTTGCAGCGCATTCCCGACGTGTCCCGACGCAAGCCACTGGCGGCGGCGCTGTTCGAGCGCCTGAACCTGCTGGTGAAGGCGTTTCGCAACATTGTCTTCGCGCAGATCAAGATTTCGCTGCTCAACACCACCTTCACCGGTATCTTCCTGGCCGTGGTGTTGCCCCTGTTCGACGTGCACCTGCCGCTGACCAAGACGCTGATCGTGCTGACCTTCCTGTTGGGCCTGCTGCCGGTGATCGGCAACCTGATGTCCAACACCCTGATCACCATCGTTGGCTTGTCGCTGTCGATCTGGGTGGCGGCGGCGGCGCTGGGTTACCTGATCGTCATCCACAAGGTCGAGTACTTCCTCAACGCGCGGATCGTGGGTGGGCAGATCAGTGCCAAGGCGTGGGAGCTGCTGCTGGCGATGCTGGTGTTCGAGGCCGCGTTCGGTCTGCCCGGGGTGGTGGCGGGACCAGTCTACTATGCCTACCTCAAGAGTGAGCTTAAGCGGGCGGAGCTGGTCTGATTCAGGATTAGCCTGTGCCGGCCCTTCGCGGGCACAGGCTGAAGGGATGGCTCAGGCTGCGCCGTAACGCTTGCGCGCCTCAATGGCCAGCCCGCTACCAATGCTGCCAAAGATATTGCCTTCCACGTGCCGGGCATTCGGCAGCATCGCCGAAACGCTGTTGCGCAGCGCCGGAATCCCGCTGGAGCCACCGGTGAAGAATACGGTGTCGACCTGCCCTTCATTCACCCCGGCCTTGGCCAGCAACTCGGTCACGCTACCGCGTACACGCTCCAGCAACCCTTCGATGGCATCTTCGAACAACACCCGGGTCAGCTCCGCAGTCAGCTCGGGCTCGACCCGGCGCAGGTCGATGCGACGGCTGTCATGCTCGGTCAGTTCGATCTTGCTGGCTTCCACTTCCATCGCTAGCCAGTGGCCGGCGCGCTGTTCGATCAGCTTGAACAGGCGGTCGATACCGAAGCTGTCCTCGATGTCGTAGCGCATGCTGCCCAGCGCCAGTTGCGACTTCTGCGAGTACAAGGCGTTGATGGTGTGCCAGGTGGCCAGGTTGAGGTGATAGCTGGTCGGCATCAGCGCGCCGCTCTTCATCCGGCTGCCGTAGCCGAACAATGGCATCACGCCCTGTAGGCTCAACTGCTTGTCGAAGTCGGTCCCGCCGATGTGCACGCCACCGGTGGCGAGGATGTCGCTCTGGCGTTCGGCGACCAGGTGGCGCTCGGGCGACAGGCGGATCAGGGTGAAGTCCGAAGTACCACCGCCGATGTCGACGATGAGTACCAGCTCTTCACGGCTGATACCCGACTCGTAGTCGAAGGCGGCGGCAATCGGCTCGTACTGGAACGACACGTCCTTGAAGCCGATCTTGCGCGCCACCTCGGCCAGGGTGTCTTCAGCCTCCTGGTCGGCGGCCGCGTCTTCGTCGACGAAGAACACCGGCCGGCCCAGCACCACCTGGTCGAATTCACGACCTGCGGCGGCCTCGGCGCGCTTCTTCAGCTCGCCGATGAACATGCCCAGCAGGTCCTTGAACGGCAAGGCGCTGCCCAGCACACTGGTGTCATGCTTGATCAGCTTGGAGCCCAGCAGGCTTTTCAGCGAGCGCATCAGGCGGCCTTCGTAGCCTTCCAGGTACTCGTGCAATGCCAGGCGGCCATATACCGGGCGCCGTTCCTCGATGTTGAAGAACACCACCGAAGGCAAGGTGATCTTGCCGTCTTCCAGGGCAATCAGCGATTCCGCGCCAGGGCGGTGCCAGCCTACCGTGGAGTTGGAGGTGCCAAAGTCGATGCCCAGGGCGCGGGCCGGGGATACGTCAGACATGGGGAAATAGCTTCCGGAGGCAAAACGGCCGCGCAGTGTATGCCAGTTGGCTACAGAATCAAGACCAGTCGTCTGCCATGGGGCAAACCCAAGGTGGTCTTGAAAGGCTATGCTTGACCCCTATCTTCTGATGCAACACGCACTTTCACACTGGTGATCCACAGATGGACTTCAAAGACTATTACAAGATACTTGGCGTAGAGCCCACGGCGGACGAGAAGGCGATCAAGGCCGCCTACCGCAAGCTGGCGCGCAAGTATCACCCCGATGTCAGCAAGGAGCGCGATGCCGAGGACAAGTTCAAGGAGGCCAACGAGGCCTACGAGGTGCTTGGCGACGCGCAGAAACGTGCCGAGTTCGACGAAATCCGCAAGTATGGCGGTCAGCATGGCCGGCCATTCCAGGCACCTCCAGGCTGGGAAAACCGTGGCGGTGGTGGCGGCTTCGAAGGCGGCGATTTCTCCGACTTCTTCAGCTCGATCTTCGGTAACCGCGGTGGCAACCCCTTCGGTGGCACCCGGCAGCAGCAACGTAGCGCCGGCAGGCGGGGGCAGGACGTGGAACTTGAACTGGCGGTATTCCTTGAAGAGACCCTGAGCAAGGAGTCCAAGCAGATCAGCTTCCAGGTGCCGCAAACCAATGCCATGGGCCAGCGCACCGGCTTCACCACCAAGACGCTGAACGTGAAGATTCCGGCCGGGGTGACCGACGGCGAGCGCATCCGCCTCAAAGGCCAGGGCGCGCCGGGCAGCGGTGGTGGGGCCAATGGCGACCTGTTCCTGACCATCCGCATGGCACCGCATCCGCTGTTCGATGTCGAAGGTCATGACCTGATCATCACCGTGCCGCTGGCACCGTGGGAGGCTGCGCTGGGCACCAAGGTGGCGGTGCCGACCCTGGAAGGCAAGATCAACCTCACCATCCGCCCGGACAGCCAGAGCGGCCAGCGCCTGCGCGTACCGGGCAAGGGCCTGGCCAACAAGAACGGCGAGCGCGGCAACCTTTATGCGCAGCTCAAAGTGGTCATGCCACCGGCATCCGACGAATCTGCCCGCGAACTGTGGACGAAGCTTTCCGAGAAGGCGGCGTTCAACCCGAGGACACAATGGAGTAAGTGATCATGAGCAGCACCCTGATCGTTCAACTGGACATGCGTACCTTGTGTCAGGAAGCCGATGTGACGGCGGACTGCGTGATCGAAATCGTCGAACACGGCATTGTCGAACCTTCCGGGCGAACGCCGGAGGACTGGCTGTTTGACGATCAGGCGCCGTTATTGGCCAAGCGCGCGGTGAAGCTGCACCAAGAGCTGGAACTGGAATGGGAAGGCGTGGCGCTGGCGCTGGAGCTACTGCAGGAAGTGCAGCAGTTGCGCAGTGAGAACAGCATGCTGAAGCAGCGGCTGGGCCGGTTTATCCAGCTGTAAGTTCCCCCGCCGGCATCTGTGGGGGATTGCCCAGCCCCAAGTACTGCATAAGCCTCAAGCCTGCGGGGTACCTGTGGGAGCGGGCTTGCCCGCGAAGAAGCCAACACGGTGGATGGCACGGGCTTCGCCCGTGTTCGCGGGACAAGCCCGCTCCCACAGGGATCGCGCTGGATTCTAGAAATTGAGCAAGACAGTTGATCCAGCAATGGACCAAATTTCAGGTCGGTTCGGCGCCCGGGTTCAACACCAGCTGCATGAAGGTCAGATCTAGCCAGCGGCCAAACTTTACCCCCACCTGCGGCATCTGGCCGGTCACCACGAAGCCCAGCCGCTCATGCAGGCGAACCGACGCCGCATTGCCACTCTCGATGGCCGCCACCATCACATGCTTGCCGCACCCCTTAGCACGCTCGATCAGCGCGGCCATCAACACCGGCCCCAACCCCTTGCCCCGCTGGTCGCCACGGATATACACCGAGTGCTCCACAGTCAGGCGGAAGCCCTCGAACGGCCGCCAGTCGCCAAACGAGGCATAGCCCAGCACGCCGGTTTCATCCCTGGCCACCAGGATCGGGTAGCCCTGCTGCGCGCGTGCTTCGAACCAGGCCTGGCGGTTGGCCAGGTCGACGGGGGTTTCGTTCCAGATTGCCGTGGTGTTGCGCACGGCGTCGTTGTAGATGTCGAGGATGCCCGGCACGTCGGCGGGCAGGGCGTCGCGGATTTGGTAACTCATGACAGCGTCTCGCAGGGTCGTTGGTTGCAGGTTAAATGGTTACCAGCCCGCGCACACCTTCGGCCTGCATGTTTTCGCCACGGCCGCGCTGGACGATTTCGCCACGGGCCATGACCAGGTACTGGTCAGCCAGCTCTTCGGCAAAGTCGTAGAACTGCTCCACCAGCAGGATTGCCATGTCCCCGCGTTCGGCCAGGCGGCGGATCACTGCGCCTATTTCCTTGATTACCGAGGGCTGAATGCCCTCGGTCGGCTCGTCGAGGATCAGCAACCGCGGCCGGCTGGCCAGGGCGCGGCCGATCGCCAGCTGTTGCTGCTGGCCACCGGACAGGTCGCCGCCGCGGCGTTGCTTCATCTGTTCCAATACCGGGAACAGTTCATAGATGAACGCTGGCACTTCGCGGGCCTCACGGGCGGGGAAGCGCGACAGGCCCATCAGCAGGTTTTCCTCGACGGTCAGCCGCGGGAAGATCTCGCGCCCCTGGGGCACGTAGGCGATGCCGGCGTGAACGCGTTGCTGGGGTTTCAGTGCGGTGATCGGCTTGCCTTCCCATTCGATATTGCCTTCGCGAGCCGGCACCAGGCCCATCAGGCAGCGCAGCAGGGTGGTCTTGCCCACGCCATTGCGGCCGAGCAGGCAGGTGACTTCGCCGACGTTGGCTTCAAAGGACAGGCCGCGCAGGATGTGGCTGCCGCCGTAGTACTGGTGCAGGGTGTCGATCTTGAGCATATGAGAATTCCTGGAAGAGATGCTGTGCCTGTGCAGGCGATAGGCCCGCACAGGTTTGAAGATCTAGCGGCCCAGATACACCTCGACCACCCGCTCATCCGCCTGCACCTGCTCCAGCGATCCCTCCGCCAGCACACTGCCCTGGTGCAGCACGGTCACATGGTCGGCAATGCTGCCGACAAAGCCCATGTCATGTTCCACCACCATCAGTGAATGCTTGCCGGCCAGGCCCTTGAACAGCTCGGCGGTAAACTCGGTCTCGGCATCGGTCATGCCCGCCACCGGTTCATCCAGCAACAGCAATTGCGGCTCCTGCACCAGCAGCATGCCGATTTCCAGAAACTGCTTTTGCCCGTGCGACAGCAGGCCGGCCTGGCGCTGGGCCAGCGGCAGCAAGCGCAAGGTGGTGAGCACCTCCTCGATGCGCTGGTGCTGCTCGCCGCCCAGACGTGCCGCCAGGCTGGCCCACACCGACTTGTCGGTCTTCAGCGCCAGCTCCAGGTTCTCGAACACCGTCAGCGCTTCGAACACCGTGGGCTTCTGGAACTTGCGGCCAATGCCGGCCTGGGCGATCTGGTACTCACCCATGCGGGTCAGGTCGAGGGTGTCGCCGAAATAAGCCGTGCCACTGTCGGGCCGGGTCTTGCCGGTGATCACGTCCATCATGGTGGTCTTGCCGGCGCCATTGGGGCCGATGATGCAGCGCAGTTCGCCCACGCCGATGTACAGGTTCAGGGCGTTCAGGGCCTTGAAGCCATCGAAGCTGACGCTGATGTCCTCCAGGCTCAGCACCGTGCCGTGGCGGGTATCCAGGCCGGCCTTGCGGCTGTGGCCCAGGCCGATGGCATCACGGCCTGCGCCCAGCTGGTCGAACACCGGCTCAAGCATGAATTCTGGGTGTACCGGGGGCACGCCTCTCATGGCTGGCTCCTTTTCTTCAACAGGCCGACCACGCCCTTGGGCAGGTACAGGGTAACGAGGATGAACAGCGCGCCGAGGAAGAACAGCCAGAACTCCGGGAAGGCCACGGTGAACCAGCTTTTCATGCCATTGACCAGGCCGGCGCCGAGCAGCGGGCCGATCAGCGTGCCGCGCCCGCCGAGGGCCACCCATACGGCGGCTTCGATGGAGTTGGTCGGCGACATTTCGCTGGGGTTGATGATGCCCACCTGCGGCACGTAAAGCGCCCCGGCCAGGCCGCACAACACCGCGCTGAGCACCCACACCAGCAGCTTGAAGCCGCGCGGGTCATAGCCGCAGAACATCAGGCGGTTCTCCGCGTCGCGTACTGCCGTCAACAGGCGGCCGAACTTGCTACGGGTCAGGCGCCAGCACAGGTAGAGGCTGGCCAACAGCAGGCCGACAGTCAGCAGGAACAGCACGGCCCGGGTGCCTTGCGCGGTAATGTCAAAGCCCAGGATGGTGCGGAAGTTGGTGAAGCCGTTGTTGCCGCCGAAGCCGGTTTCGTTGCGGAAGAACAGCAACATGCCGGCGAAGGTCAGGGCCTGGGTCATGATCGAGAAGTACACGCCCTTGATCCGTGAACGGAAGGCGAACCAGCCGAACACCAGCGCCAGCAGCCCAGGCGCCAGTACCACCAGGCACAGGGCCCAGGCAAAGTGCTGGGTACCGGCCCAATACCACGGCAGCTCGGTCCATGACAGGAAGGTCATGAACCCCGGCAAACCGTCGCCGGCCGCCTGGCGCATCAGGTACATGCCCATGGCGTAGCCGCCCAGGGCGAAGAACAGGCCATGGCCCAGCGAAAGCAAGCCGGCGTAGCCCCAGACCAGGTCCAGCGCCAGCGCGACGATGGCATAGCAGAGGATCTTGCCGACCAGGGTCAGGGTGTAGGCCGAGACTTGCAGTGAGTGGTCCGCTGGCAGCAGCGACAGCAGCGGCAGGGCCACCAGCACCAGGACGACGACGGCGCCGATGGCCAGCGACAGGCGCGGCCCGGCCTTTTGCGTAGCGGTGACAAGCAGTGGCTGGTTCATCAGTCGATTACCCGTCCCTTGAGGGCGAACAGGCCTTGCGGGCGCTTCTGGATGAACAGAATGATCAACGCAAGGATAAGAATCTTGCCGAGTACCGCACCGATCTGCGGCTCCAGCAGCTTGTTGGCGATGCCAAGGCCGAAGGCGGCCCAGAGGCTGCCGGCCAGTTGCCCGACACCGCCAAGCACCACCACCAGGAACGAGTCGATGATGTAGCTCTGGCCCAGGTCCGGACCGACGTTGCCGACCTGGCTCAGGGCCACGCCGCCAAGCCCGGCAATGCCTGAACCAAGGCCGAAGGCGAGCATGTCGACGCGCCCGGTGGACACCCCGCAGCAGGCCGCCATGTTGCGGTTCTGGGTGACGGCCCGCACGTTGAGGCCCAGCCGCGTGCGGTTGAGCAGCAGCCAGGTCAGCAGTACCACGGCCAGGGCGAAGCCGATGATGACCAGGCGGTTGTATGGCAGCACCAGGTTTGGCAACAGCTGGATGCCGCCCGACAGCCACGCCGGGTTGCTGACCTCGACGTTCTGCGCGCCAAACAGCAGGCGGATGGCCTGGATCAGGATCAGGCTGATACCCCAGGTGGCCAGCAGGGTTTCCAGCGGGCGGCCGTACAGGTGGCGGATCACGGTGCGCTCCAGCGCCATGCCGACCCCAGCACTGACGGCGAAGGCTACCGGCAGGGCGATCAGCGGGTAGAACTCGATGGCACCTGGCGCGTAGCGCTGCATCAGCACCTGGACCATGTAGGTGCTGTAGGCACCGAGCATCAGCATTTCGCCATGGGCCATGTTGATCACCCCGAGCAGGCCGAAGGTGATGGCCAGGCCGAGCGCCGCCAACAGCAGGATCGAACCCAGCGACAGCCCGCTGAAGGCCTGGCCGAGCAGTTCGCCGACCAGTAACTTGCGCTGCACCTGCGCCAGGCTGGTTTCGGCGGCTGTGCGCACGCCCGCGTCGGTTTCCGCGCCTGGTTGCAGCAGCGCCTCAAGGCGGGTACGGGCCAATGGGTCACCGGTTTCACCCAGCAGGCGCACAGCGGCCAGGCGCACTGCTGGCTCGCTGGCGCCCAGCTGCAGGTTGGCCAGGGCCAGGCCGAGGGCAGCCCGCACGGCAGCGTCCGGCTCGGCGGCGAAGCGCCGGTCGAGGAAGGCCATTTGCGCAGGTTGTGCGCTTTTCTGTAGTTGCTGGGCGGCGGCCAAGCGGGTGGCGCTGTTGTCGCTGAGCAGCTGATGGCTGGCCAGGGCGTTGTCGATCAGGCCGCGCAGGCGGTTGTTCAGGCGCACCTTGCGGGTGTCGTCGGCGGCGATGCGGCCCTGGCGCAGGTTGTCCAGCAGCGGCAGGCGCCCGGCATCGGGTTGTGCTGCCCAGCCTTCGAGCAGGCGGGCTTGCTCGGCGGGCTTGGCGGTTAGAAAGAATTCGCCCTCGCTGGCCTGGGTGGCCAGGGGCAACAGCAGAAGCAGGGTGAGCAGCAGTCTGAGCATGCGGGTAGTCCTGGTAATCGGTGGTGGATTCTTCGCGGGACAAGCCCGCTCCCAGAGGCCTGTGGGAGCGGGCTTGCCCCGCGAATGGGCTGCAAGGCAGCCCCATGCACTCAGTTACCTTTCACCGCATAGTCCGGCCGCTTGTCGTTGCCCGGAATGAACGGGCTCCATGGCTGCGCCCGCAGCGGCTGCTCGGTTTCCCACACCACGCTGAACTGCCCGTCATCCTGGATTTCGCCGATCATCACCGGTTTGTGCAGGTGGTGGTTGGTCTTGTCCATGGTCAGGGTGAAGCCCGACGGCGCCTTGAAGCTCTGCCCGGCCAGTGCTTCGCGGACCTTGTCAACGTCGGTGGACTTGGCTTTCTCGACAGCCTGGGCCCACATGTGGATGCCCACGTAGGTGGCTTCCATCGGGTCGTTGGTCACTGCCTTGTCGGCGCCCGGCAGGCCCTTGGCCTTGGCGTAGGCTTTCCAGTCGGCGACGAACTTCTGGTTGACCGGGTTATCCACGGACTCGAAGTAGTTCCATGCGGCCAGGTGGCCCACCAGCGGCTTGGTGTCGATGCCACGCAGCTCTTCTTCGCCCACCGAGAAGGCCACCACGGGCACGTCGGTGGCCTTCAGGCCCTGGTTGGCCAGCTCTTTGTAGAACGGCACGTTCGAGTCGCCATTGACCGTGGAGATGACTGCAGTCTTGCCGCCAGCGGAGAACTTCTTGATGTTGGCGACGATGGTCTGGTAATCGGCGTGACCGAACGGGGTGTACACCTCCTCGATGTCCTTGTCGGCCACGCCCTTGCTGTGCAGGAACGCGCGCAGGATCTTGTTGGTGGTGCGCGGGTAGACGTAATCGGTACCCAGCAGGAAGAAGCGCTTGGCGCTGCCGCCGTCTTCGCTCATCAGGTATTCCACCGCCGGGATGGCCTGCTGGTTAGGCGCGGCGCCGGTGTAGAACACGTTTGGCGACATCTCCTCACCCTCGTATTGCACCGGGTAGAACAGCAGGCCGTTGAGCTCTTCGAACACCGGCAGCACCGACTTGCGTGACACCGAGGTCCAGCAGCCGAACACCACGGCGACCTTGTCCTGGGTCAGCAGCTGGCGGCTCTTTTCCGCGAACAGCGGCCAGTTGGAGGCCGGGTCGACCACCACCGGTTCGAGCATTTTGCCGTTGACCCCGCCTTTGGCGTTGATCTCGTCGATGGTCATCAGCGCCATGTCCTTGAGCGAGGTCTCGGAAATGGCCATGGTCCCCGACAGCGAATGCAGGATGCCGACCTTGATGGTCTCGGCGGCCTGGATGCTCCAGCTCAGGCCCATTGCGGCAATCGATGCGCTGAGGGTAAAGGCCTTGATCAGACTGCGACGCTTCATGTGCTCTCTCCGCTGAGTTTTTTTGGTGTTGGCCAAGCGGGGAGAGGCATTGCAAGGGGTGTGCCTAACGGCGGGATGCGCGCAATAGAGGGGTTGTGCGAGGTGTTGGGGCGTTGGTTGGATCCAGGTTGGTGCTTGATGGATTTATGTGCACAGGATTGGGGCCGCTGTGCGGCCCCAGAGCCATCAGCCGTTACGCACTGCCGTGCGCGGATGGCGCTTGCTGCGCACCCCCTGATAGGTCACCGCAAGCAGCACAAACCAGATCGGCGTCACCACCAGTGCCGCGCGGGTATCGTCTTCCAGGCTCAGCAGCACCAGGATGAAAGCAAAGAACACCAGGCACACGTAGCACATGAAGCGCCCGCCCGGCATCTTGTATTTCGATGCCTGGTGCAGCGCCACACGGTGCTTGCGGTACTTCAGGTACGACAGCAGGATCAGCGTCCAGACGAACATGAACAGCACCGCCGAAACGGTGGTTACCAAGGTGAACGCCTCGATCACGTTCGGCACCAGGTAGATCAGCACTGCCCCCAGCAGCAGGCAGGTGCAGGAGAAGAACAGGCCGTTGGCCGGTACCGAGCGGCTCGACAGTTTCTCGAACGCTTTGGGTGCGTCGCCTTCCTGCGACAGCCCGTACAGCATGCGGCTGGTGGAGAACACGCCGCTGTTTGCCGACGAAGCCGCCGAAGTCAGTACCACGAAGTTGATGATGCTCGCCGCTGCCGGCAGACCGGCCAGCACGAACAGCTCGACGAACGGGCTCTTGCCCGGCACCACGTCACGCCATGGCGTCACCGCCATGATCGCGATCAGCGCCAGTACGTAGAACACGATGATGCGGATCGGGATCGAGTTGATCGCCCGTGGCAAAGTACGTTCCGGGTTCTTGGCCTCTGCGGCGGTGGTACCCACCAGCTCGATGCCGACGAAGGCGAACACGGCGATCTGGAAGCCGGCGAAGAAGCCCATCAGGCCGTTGGGGAACATGCCGCCATCATTCCACAGGTTGGCCAACTGCGCAGTGCGCCCGCTGGGCGAGGTGAAGCCGGTGATGACCATGTACAGGCCGGTGGCGACCAGGCCGAGGATGGCAACGATCTTGACCAGGGCGAACCAGAACTCCAGCTCGCCGAACATTTTCACCGTCACCAGATTCAACGACAGCAGGAGCGCCACGCAGGTCAGTGCCGGTATCCACTGTGGCAGGTCGGGGAACCAGAATTGCGTGTAGGCAGCGATGGCGACCACATCGGCAATGCCGGTGACCACCCAGCAGAACCAGTAGGTCCAGCCGGTGAAGTAGCCGGCCCACGGGCCGAGCAGGTCGGCGGAGAAGTCGATGAACGACTTGTAGTTGAGGTTCGACAGCAGCAGTTCGCCCATGGCGCGCATGACGAAGAACAGCATGAAGCCGATGATCATGTAGACGAAGATGATCGACGGCCCGGCCAGGCTGATGGTCTTGCCCGAGCCCATGAACAGGCCGGTGCCGATCGCGCCGCCGATGGCGATCAGCTGAATGTGGCGGTTGGTCAGGTTGCGTTGCAGGTGCTGCTCTTCTTGTGGTTTTGGTGAAATTGCGGTCATAAGCTGCATTCCCTTGAAAGTCGCCGGCTAGGCTAACACGGGCGTTCCAATTCGAGATCGCGACAGAACGCCACGATTTTCAGATAGCAGCCGTGCTTTGCCAGGCAAAGTCCGACACCTTCGCCGGCCTCTTCGCGGGCATGCCCGCTCCCACAGGTATCGCGCCACGCCTGAGGGCGGCAGAGATCCTGTGGAAGCGGGCAAGCTCGCGTATGCAGGGCTCAGGCGCTGGCCAGCACCCGGCGGCGCCTGACTACCAGGCTATCCACCACCCACATCACCACCATCGATACCCCTACCAGCGGGAACAGCACCCCTAGCACCAGCATCACCCCCACCGCTGCCTTCCAGCGCGGCAGGTCATGACGCAGCGGCGGCACACCCAGGCCACCCTCGGGGCGGCGCTTCCACCACATCACCAGCCCGCTCACCGAGCCCAGCATGATCATCAGGCATACCAGCAGGATGATGATCTGGTTGAACGCCCCGAACATCTTGCCTTCATGCAGCATCACCCCCAGCTCGGTGGCGCGGGCGACCGGGCTGTAGTCCTGCCAGCGCACATCCGCCAGCACCTTGCCGGTGTACTGGTCGACATGCAGGGTGGCGTCGTTGCGCGGGTCGTCGGCGAATACGGCAATGGTGAACACCCCGTCTGCGGTGGTGGGCAGGGTGATGCTGTAGCCTGGCTCGACCTGCCGCGCGGTGGCGATGTCCTCGACCTGCTGCAGGCTCACCAGCGGTGCCGCGGGCATGGCAGTAGTGGTGTGGTGCCCGGCATGCTCGGCGTGCGCGCCGGACTGCGGCATTGGCGTGTTTTCCATTGCCCACGGCACGGTCTGGCGATGCGCACTGTTCAGCTCCCGGGCCTGCTGGTCCGACTTGGGCACGTCGTTCCACATGGCGGCCGGGAAGCGGTTCCACAGATCGGCGTACTGCTTGCCCCACAGGCCGGTCCAGGTCATGCCGCTGAGCAGCATCAGCAACAGCAGGGCCGAACCCCAGAAACCGGTTACCGCGTGCAGGTCGCGCCACAGCAGCCGGCCGCGTGCCGATAGCCGTGGCCACAGCACGCCAGCACCCTTGCGCCCGCGTGGCCACCACAAGTACAGGCCCGACACCACCAGCACGATGCCCCAGCCTGCGGCCAGTTCCACCAGGCGGTCACCCAGCGTGCCGACCATCAGCTCGCCATGCAGGGCACGGGCGATGGCCTGCAGGTTCTGCTTGCCGTCCTGCTCGCCGAGCACCTTGCCACTGTAAGGGTCGACGAACACGTTCAGTTCGCGGCCACCGTCATGCACCACGAACTGCGCGCTGCGCTCGGCGTTCAGCGGTGGCAGGTACTGGCCGACATGGCCCTTGGGGTAGGCCTGGCGCACTTCGGCCAGCATCAGGTCGGCGCCCTGTCGATGGTGGCCGGCCTCGACCACCATCAGGTCGCGGTACAGCAGCGGGTCAAGCTGCGGCTTGAACAGGTAGATGATCCCGGTGATCGCCAGCAGGATCATGAACGGGGCCACGAACAGCCCCGCATAGAAGTGCCAACGCCAGGCCAGGTTATAGAAACTGATGCGTGTTCCTCTCATGGGAACCTCCTGTTTGACCAGCTGATGGGCGCACCCGAAGATGCGCCCGGGTTGTTGTCAGAAGCTGAAATCGACCTTGGTCCACAAGGTCCTGCCTGGCTCGTTGACCGGCTGTGGATCGGTTGCCGGGTAGCCGAACCCGGCATTCCCGGCCAGGTTCAAATGCTCGGCGTAGGTTTTGTCGAACAGGTTGTCGACCCCTGCGCTGAGCTTGAGGTTGCTGTTCACCTTGTAGGCGCCGTTCAGCGAAAACACGCCGAAGCCGGCGCTCTTGTCGTAGTCCTTGCCAACCACGTTGCCTTGGTTTTCGGCGATGCGGTTCTGCGCCGCCACCAGCCGCCACAGCGCGCCGACGCTCCATGCGTCACGGCTGTAGGTCAGGCCCAGGCGGCTTTCCAGCGGTGGCATTTGCGGCAGTGCCTTGCCGTCGCTGCTGTTTTTGCCCCAGGCGTAGGCCAGCGTGGCGTCTGCCTTCCAGTTTTCCGTCAGCTGGTAGGCTGCGCCCAGCTCGCCACCCATGATGCGGGCGTCGATGTTCTGTGCCTGCGAGGTGCTCATGCCCATCATGCCGGTGCGGTAGTCGAACAGGATGTAGTCGCGGATCTGCCCGACATAGCCCGAGGCCCAGGCCTCCAGACGCTCGGTGCGGTATTGGATGCCGAAGTCGAGCTGGGTGGTTTTCTCTGGCTTGATGCTGTCGAAGGCATTGACCGAGCCGGCAGGGCCTTGGTCCGGGGAGAACAGCTCCCAGTAGTCAGGGAACCGTTGAGCATGGCCAAGCCCGATGTAGGTGGTGGCGGGGAGCGCCGCCAGGTCGTGCTCGTAGCGCAGGAAGCCGCTGGGCAGGGTGTCGGCACGGGTGTTGCCGTTGGTGGCGCTGTCATCGCGGAAATCCTTGGCCGAGGCGCGGTCCAGCCGTGCGCCGGTGATCAGCCGATCTGTGCCAGTGGCGTACCACGTCAGCTCGCCGAATGCACCGTAGTTGTGGAAGTCGGCGTCCTTGTCCCAAGGCTGGTTCTTGTAGGTGTCGATACCCATGGCACTGCGTGCGCGGTGTTCGTTGGTCTGCGCATCGATGCCGCTGATCAGCTGCACGTCAGCCCAGCGCCATGTGGCCTTGATACGCGCGCCCATGGTGCGGCGGTCGACTGCGGCGGCCATGGGGCCGGCCATCATGCCGGTGCCTGACGGCGTGCGCAGGCTGTAGTTGTCCATCACGTGGTCGGCGTAGTTGTAGTAGACCTGGGCCTCGACCTTGTCCAGCACCTCGCCGAGGTTGGACTTTTCAAAGCGCAGGCCCAGGCTTTCGCGCTTGAACTGCGAGCCGTCCATGCCGCGCCCGGCGTAGCGGGCTTCGCCATCGCCCTTGCCGGCGGTCAGCTCCAGCAGCGTGTCCTGGTCGGGCGTCCAGCCCAGCGCGACGTCGCCGTTCCACTTGTCCCAGCGGGATGGCACGGTGTCGTGGCTGCCGTCATGGTAGTCGTCCGAGCGCGACTGGTTACCGACGAAGCGCGCATAGGCCTGGCTGTTGCCGGCAGCGGCGTCCAGCACCTTGTCGAAACGGCCGTTGGAACCTGCCAGCAGGCTGGCGTTGACCCGGCTGCCGAGGGTGCCGAACTTTTCCGGTTCGCGTTCGAAGA
Organism: Pseudomonas sp. BN607; assembly: GCF_029871175.1. Taxonomy (NCBI): domain Bacteria; kingdom Pseudomonadati; phylum Pseudomonadota; class Gammaproteobacteria; order Pseudomonadales; family Pseudomonadaceae; genus Pseudomonas; species Pseudomonas sp. BN607. The sequence goes on along the minus strand of NZ_SSOE01000067.1, from coordinate 75,542 downwards.
GGATGGTGCCAGCCGAGCCGCCGGGGCCCCAGATTACGCTTTGCGGGCCTTTGATCACGGTCAGCCGGTCGTAGGTTTCCGGCGAAATGTAAGAAGTGGGAGCGTCCATGCGGTTGGGGCAGGCGCCGAGCATCAGGCCGCCATTGGTGAGAATGTTCAGGCGCGAGCCAAACATGCCGCGCAGGACCGGGTCGCCGTTGGTGCCGCCGGCGCGGATCGCCGAGAAGCCGGGGATGGTCTTTAGGTAGTCGGCGCCGTCGCTGGCCGGCACCGGCTGGCGTGGGTCTTTCGGGTTGGTGACCACAGTCAGCGGTGAGCTCGGGGCCACGGCAGTGATTACCGTCGGGCTTAGCTCGGGTGCATCGTGCGCATGGCTTTCTTGGCCAAGGTCGGCGGCCAGGGCCACGGGCGCGAGCAGCGAGCCGCACACGGCGGCGATGGTCCCACGCAGGGACAAGGCAAAAACAGGGGTGCAGCCAGACATAATGATTCCAGTCGATCAGTCATGAGTCAGCGCGAAGCCTCCTGGCTCCGTGCGCAAAGTGTGCTTTCAGACGCTGATCGAGGAGGGCGGGGCGCGGCTGCGCGCACCGGGGAATACAGCCTGCCGGGCATGGCCCTGGTGCGTTGCGGCAAACAGCTGGCTGGTGGGGGCAAGGCCGCCGGCGCTTAGCGGGCTCAGGGCCTGGGGCAAGGCCGGGCAATTGAACAACAGGCTGCAGTAACCGCATTTTTCCCACATCACGTGCAGCTGGCCATCGCTGCCGTGGCCGTGATGTGCGTCGCCGTGCTGATGGGCTGCCGTCATCGGCATGTCCATCGGCATGCGCATGCCGGCGTGGTGGTCCATCGGCATCGACTGGGAAATCAGCGGGCCGATGAAGATCATCCACATGGCGAACAGGCTCAGCCATCCGCCACCGGCGCGCCTGCGGTCAGGGCGGGTGGTACGGCGGGTGCTGTTGCGCGGCAGGCTCATGGCGAGTGCCTGTAAGCAGGTGTCAGTGCGCGTGTTCGTGAGCTTGCGGCTGGTCCGTCGGCGGCTGCTTCTGCACGGCCACTTCGACGGTCACGTCGCCGGCTTTTTCGAAGTGCAGCGTCAACGGGAAGCGCTTGCCATCAACGAGCAGGCTGCGGTCCTTGGGCTGCATCAGCATCACGTGGTAGGCACTGGGGGCAAAGGTCAGGTCCTTGCCGGCGGGCACCGCCACGCTCGGTACCTGCTGCATCTTCATGGCGCCGCTGGCGCTCATCGCGTGTTCATGCAATTGCGCATCATCGGTGATGGGGCTGTCGACGCTGAGCAGGCGGTCATCGGCCTGGCCATTGTTGTGCACCACGAAATAGGCCGCCACGTTGGGGGCGTTGGGCGGCAGCTGCAGTGACCAGGGGTGGGCAATGTGCAGGTCACCCACGCTGTATTCATGGGCATTGGCAAAGGCGCCAGGCAGCAGCAGGGCGGCCATGACGAGGGCGTGCTTGAGCATGGTGAATCTCCGTTCTGTTCAGGTTCAGGCAGACAGCGTGAGAACTCAGGCCAGCGGAGAGGCACGGGGGTTTAACGCAGGCCAGAGCTGGCGCGGCGTGGGTTGGGAGTCTGCAGGTGGCTGCAACAGCCCGGCGAGCACTGTCGGCGGGTTGTGCAACTGCGGCGGGTAGACTGGCAGGGCCAGCAGCGGTGCAGCGCCAGAGCAGCACCAGCAGTTCATCATGCCGCCGCTGTCGTCGCTTTGCGGGCCTAGATCGATCTTGGCCAGGGCCTGGACATCGACCTTGGCCTTGTTGGCCATGCTGGAACAGAAAGCCCCCCACAGCAGCTGCTCGGCCGGGCCTTTGGGCACGGCTGAGGCCAGCGGCATGGCCAGCAGGTTGAACAGCACTGCTAGGCAGGCTATCCAGGCTATGTGCCGACGTGGGGGCATGGAGAGATCCGGTCAGGAATCGTGGTGGGTATTGTAAGGCGGAGTATAGGTAAAAATGGCGGGGTGCGGTGAAGTGACGCAGGCAGGCAGTTGAACCGTTGTCAGCTGCTTCGCGGGCACGCCCGCGAAGAAGGTCAAATCAATCTCAAGCCTTGTTGCGACCCATCAGCCCGCGTACGGTCTCTTGCAGGTCTGCCGGTAGCACCACCACCTTGGCGTTGTTGCTGCTCGCCAGGTTCTCCATGGCCCCGACATAACGCTCGCCCAGCAAGTACATCGCCGGCACTGTCTCGTTGCCCACCGCTTCCTTCACCAGCGAAATCGCCCGGGCCGAAGCCTCGGCCAGGCTGATCTGCGCCTCGGCATCCAGCCTGGCGGCCTGCAGCCGCGCTTCCGCTTCAAGGATCGCCGCCTGTTTGGCCCCTTCGGCACGGGTCACGTCGGCCTTGCGCTCCCGCTCGGCCGCAGCCTGGCGCTCCATGGCCAGTTGCATGTTCTCCGAAGGCTTGATGTCCTGGATTTCCACCGAGCGCACGGTCACCCCCCAGTCTTCGGTCTGCTCCGACATTGCCTCGCGCAGGCGTGCCTTGATCTGCTCGCGGCTGGACAGCGCCTCATCGAGGTCCATCGCACCAACGATGGCGCGCAACGAGGTCATGGTCAGGCTGGTGACGGCGAAGGAGAAGTTCTGGACGCCATACGAGGCCTTCTGCGGGTCGACCACCTTGGCGAAGCACAGCGCATTGGCGACGATTACCGCGTTGTCCTTGGTGATGATTTCCTGCTCCTGCACATCAAGGATGATGTCCTTGGTCGGCAGGCGGTAGGCGACCACGTCCATGTACGGGATAACGATGTTCAGGCCGGGCTTGAGGGTGCTGTTGTAGCGGCCCAGGCGTTCGACAATCCATTCCTCGCCCTGGGGCACGATGCGTACCCCTTTGAATACGGTGATCAGGACGAACACCGCGATGGCGGCAACGACGATGAGGCTGGTCATGATGCAAAATTCCTTTTAGTGCGGGTTCAGGCCCGAATGACGCGGGCGGTGTTGCCTTCGATGGCGGTGAGGCGTACCCGCTCGCCAGCGGCGATTTCGCTGTCGGCGATGCAGGTCCATTCTTCATTGCCGAGGATCGGCTTCTGGAAACGTACGCGGCCTTTGTGGAACTCCGACACGCCAGCGGTCAGCAGGCCGACTTCGCCGATCACGCTGTCGGCGGTCCAGCGCACATCCGGCTGCTTGCGCCGGAACAGCTTGAACCACAGCACAGTGGTGGCCGACGACAGCAGGACCCACAGCAACACCTGCATGTCCAGCTGCAGGCCGGGGGCGGCCAGCGCGATGAGCGCGACCAGCACGGCACCGATGCCGAACCAGAGGATGAAGAACGTCGGCAGGACCAGTTCGAGCAGGGTCAGCGCGATGCCGAACACCAGCCAGATCCACCATTGCATTTCCATATGGGCAGTGCCTTCCAGAGGGGAGAGCCTCAGTTTAAGGCAGCGGCGCGGCACAGGGCCACTCGCCGGGTTGAAGGAAAAGTCCGAAAGGGCTGTAGGTTAGGCAACGTGCTGGCGATATTTGCTACCGCAGGTCGAGTGCTACAGCCAATTCATGCTGCGAGTTGAATGCCCGGTCCACCTCTGGCAAAGCCGGGCGCTTGAGGACCAGCACTGGCACCCCCAACTCCCTGGCCACCTCCAGCTTGGGCTCGGTCGCCACGCTGCCGCTGTTCTTGCTGATCAGCACATCGATCCTGCGCCGCTGGAACAGCGCCCGTTCATCCGCGATATGAAAAGGCCCCCGCGCACCGATCACTTCGCAGCGCTCGTTGCCAGGGCAGGCATCCAGGGCCCGCAAGGTCCAGAACTGCTCCGGCGGAATCTCATCCAGATGCTGCAGCGGCTCACGCCCCAGGGTGAACAGCGGCCGGCGGAACGGCTTGAGTGCTGCGACCAGCCCCGCCCAATCCTCCACTTCGCGCCAATCGTCCCCCGGTTGCGCCTGCCAGGCCGGGCGGCGCAAGGCCCAGCATGGGATGCCGGCACTGTGCGCGGCGCTGGCGGCATTGCGGCTGATTTGCGCGGCATAGGGATGGGTGGCATCGATCAGCAGAGTAGTGCCCGACTCGCGCAGATAGCTGGCCAAGCCCTCCGCGCCGCCAAAGCCCCCGACCCGTACCTGGCATTGCAGGTCCTGCGGCACGCGACCGACACCGGCCAGGCTATAGACATGCTGTGGGCCGAGCCGGCGGGCGATGGCCAGGGCTTCGGTGATGCCGCCCAGCAGCAGGATACGGGCAGTCATTGCACGCCCGCCTTGCCGACGATGCCGCCCTGGCGGTCGATGGCGAACACTTCCACCTGTACTTGCGTCGGCACCACGCTGCGGGCGAAGGCCAAGGCATGAGTACATACCGCATCACCCAGGGCAATGCCGGCCGCATGGGCCAACGCGAGCGCCTGCTGGCTGGTGTTGGCACCAATGATGGCGGCCTGCAGCGCTGCGTCAGCACCGATGTCCCCGGCCCAGCCGGCCAGTTGTGGCAGGTCGATGCTGGAGTGGCGGCTATGCAGGTCCATGTGCCCGGCAGCCAGCTTGCTGATTTTGCCGAAACCGCCACACAGCGTCAGGCGGGGTACAGGCACCTTGCGCAGGTGCTTGAGCACCGCGCCGACAAAGTCGCCCATTTCGATCAGGGCGATTTCCGGCAGGCCGTAGACCCGGCGCATGGTGTCCTCGCTGGCATTGCCGGTGCATGCGGCGATGTGCGTGTAGCCGTTGGTGTGGGCCACGTCGATGCCCTGGTGGATCGAAGCGATGTAAGCAGCGCAGGAAAACGGCCGCACGATACCGCTGGTGCCGAGGATCGACAGCCCGCCGAGGATACCCAGGCGCGGGTTCATGGTCTTCAGCGCCAACTGTTCGCCACCCTGGACACTGACCGTGACCTCGAAGCCGCCGGGATGGCCGCACTCATCGGCCAGGCGCTGCAAGTGCTCGCTGATCATGCGCCGTGGTACCGGGTTGATGGCAGGCTCACCTACCGCCAGCACCAGGCCCGGGCGGGTCACGGTGCCCACGCCGCTGCCAGCGACAAAGCGGATGCCCGGCTCGCTCAGCAGGCGCACCTGGCTGTAGACCAGGGCACCATGGGTAACGTCGGGGTCGTCGCCGGCATCCTTGAGGGTGCCGGCTTCGGCGCGCTCACCTAGCAGGCGGCAAAACTCCAGGCGCATCTGCACCACCTTGCCTTTGGGCAGGGTGATAGCCACCGCGTCGTCACGCTGCCCGGTGAGCAGCAACTTGGCTGCTGCCAGGCTGGTGGCAGTGGCGCAGCTGCCGGTCGTCAAGCCGCTGCGCAGCGGCGCGGGCTGTTCGCGGGTTTCTTCACGCATCGTTAGGCTTCACCACTTCCAGCAGGGTGATTGGCAGGGCCTGACGCCAGGTGTCGAACGCGCCCAACGGCTGGGCATGGGCGACATGGATGCGGGTCAGCTCGCCACCATGCTGCTCGCGAAAGTGCGCCAGGGCCAGTTCGCTTTGCAGGGTTACAGCGTTGGCCACCAGGCGGCCGCCAGGGCGAAGCGTTGCCCAGCAGTGGTCGAGCACACCTTCACGGGTGACCCCGCCGCCGATGAAGATGGCATGCGGTGGTTCCAGGCCTTGCAACGCTGCTGGCGCCTTGCCGCGGATCAGTTGCAGCCCCGGTACACCGAGTGCATCGCGGTTGTGCTCGATGAAACCCTGGCGGCCTTCGTCGGCCTCGATGGCCAGGGCGCGGCAGGCCGGGTGGGCGCGCATCCATTCGATGCCGATCGAGCCGCAGCCTGCGCCCACGTCCCACAACAGTTCACCGGGCTGCGGCGCCAGGCGCGCCAGGGTCATGGCGCGGACATCGCGTTTGGTCAGCTGGCCGTCATGGCGGAAGGCGTTGTCTGGCAGCCCGGCCAAGCGATGCTGGCGCGGGGCGTCGGGCGCGGCCAGGCATTCGATGGCGACCAGGTTGAGTGCGGCGATGTCGGCATGCTGCCAGTCCTGGGCGGTGCCGCACAGCTTGCGTTCGGCTTCGCCACCCAGGTGCTCGAACACGCTCAGGCGGCTTGGCCCGAAGCCACGTTCACGCAGCAGCGTGGCAATGGCTGCCGGGCTATCACCGTCGTTGCTCAGCACCAGCAAACGCAGGCCGCTGTGCAAATGGGCATTGAGTATCGCCAGCGGTCGGGTGACCAGCGATACCACGTGCAGGTCCTGCAGCGGCCAGCCCAGGCGGGCAGCGGCCAAGGCGCAGGAGGAGGGCATCGACAGCACGCGCATTTCGGCGACAGGCACCTGCCGCGCCAGGCTGGCACCGACGCCATGGAACATCGGGTCGCCGCTGGCCAGGACGCACACCGGTTCGCCACGCAGGGCCAGCACCGGGGCCAGCGAGAATGGGCTTGGCCAGGCCAGCTGTTCAGCGGTTACGCACCGTGGCAGCAAGGCCAGCTGGCGCGGGCTGCCGAAGACCCGCACAGCGCCCAGCAGGGCGCGCCGGGCCTGTTTGCCCAGGCCGCTGAAGCCGTCTTCGCCGATGCCTACTACTGTCAGCCAGGGTGTCATGTGTACCTCTTCAAGATTTTGGGGGCGCGCAGCGCCCCCAAAAAAATCGGCTCAAATCCGAACGATGCTCGACCACCGGCTTTTCATGCCGCCGGACAAAGCAGGCATAATACCGCGCCTTCTACACTCAAGCGCACTTTCACAGATTGCCGGACACCCCATTGACCCAGGCCGAAGCCCCCACTGTCATCCCTCGTCCCTCGGCCTGCCCGGGGTTGTGGCGCATCGTCAGTGCCCGTGACGGCGGTATCTGCCGTATCAAGCTGCCGGGCGGCCTGTTGCTGGCCGACCAGGCCGATGCGGTGGCCGCGGCAGCCGAGCGCTTCGCCGGCGGCGTGATCGAAGCCACCAACCGTGGCAACCTGCAGATTCGCGGCATCGGCAGCGAGCACCGTGCCTTGGTCGACACCCTGCTCGCTGCGGGCCTGGGCCCACGCGAGGCGGCCGGCGACGATGTGCGCAACCTGATGCTCAGCCCGCTGGCAGGGCATGATCCGGTAATGCTGCTGGACGCCAGGCCGCTGGCCGGGCAGATCCTCGAGCTGTTGGAGGGCACCCCGCGGTTTCATCAGCTGTCAGCCAAGTTCGCCGTGCAACTGGATGCCGGCGAAGGCTTGGCCATGCTCGAACACCCCCACGACCTGTGGCTGTCGGCCCTGCGGCTGGAGCAACAGCCCTGGCTGGCATTCGGCCTGGCGGGTTGTCCGTCAGACGGCCTGGTGCTTGGCGCCGTGCCCCTGGAACAGGGGCTGGCGCTGGTGAGCGCGGTGCTGGAACGCTTCCTCGAACTGGCAACACCGGCACAGTCGCGCATGCGTCAGTTGCTTGAAGTCTGCTCGGCAACTGATTTCGTCGCTGGCCTGGGCCTGGATATCCGCCGCGATCCTGCTGTGCTCGCCTGGCGCCGACAACCGCACCACGTTTCCTGGCTGGGCAAGCTGCCCCAGGCTCATGGCCTGGCCCTTGGGGTAGCCCCACCGCAAGGCCGGCTGACCCCGGCCATGCTGCGCGGTGCGGCACAGGTGGCCCGTGAACTGGGCGATGGCAGCCTGCGTCTGAGCCCTTGGCAAAGCCTGGTGCTGACCAACCTGCAAGCGCAACACATCGACCAGGCCCGGGCCGGATTGTCCGCAATCGGCCTGCTGTGTCATGCCCATGAGCCGTTGGCGCGCATCAGCGCCTGCACCGGCAGCAGCGGTTGCGCCAAGGCGCTGGGCGAGACCAAGGCCGACGCAGTCACCCTGGCCGCGCTGCTGGGCCCCGGTGCCCCTGCCAGCGTGCACCTCACCGGCTGCCCCCGTTCCTGTGCCGTGGCCCATGTGGCCCCGGCCACCCTGCTGGCCCGCTCGCCGGGCCGTTATGACCTGTACCTGCGTGACGCGCGCCAGCCGGGCTTTGGTGCCCTGCGCGGCACCGACCTTACCTTGAATGAAGCAGGCGCCATGCTCGACCTGCCGACGGAGCACCTTAATGATTGACTACATCCGCGATGGTCAGGAGATCTATCGCAATTCCTTCCGGATCATCCGTGAGGAAGCCCGACTCGAGCGGATCCCCGCAGACCTCGAAAAGCTTGCCGTACGGGTGATCCACGCCTGTGGCATGGTCGACGCTATCGAGGGTTTGCAGTTCTCCGACGGCGCCGGCCGGGCCGGGCGCGAGGCATTGCTCAATGGCGCGCCGATCCTGTGCGATGCGCACATGGTTGCCGAAGGCATCACCCGTGCCCGCCTGCCAGCAGACAACAAGGTCATCTGCACCCTGCGTGACCCGAGCGTGCCCGGCCTGGCCAAGGACGCCGGCAACACCCGTTCCGCCGTCGCTCTGGAGCTGTGGCGCCCGTACCTGGAAGGCAGCGTGGTGGTGATCGGCAACGCTCCGACCGCGTTGTTCTACCTGCTGGAAATGCTCGATGCCGGTGCTCCCAAGCCGGCGCTGATCCTGGGCTTCCCGGTCGGTTTCGTCGGCGCGGCCGAGTCCAAGGCCATGCTCGCCGCCGACAGCCGTGGTGTGCCGTTCGTGATCATGCAAGGCCGCCTGGGCGGCAGCGCGATGGCCGCCGCTGCGGTCAACGCCTTGGCCACGGAGGTGGAGTGATGGCGCCGCGTGGACGACTGCTGGGCCTTGGCGTGGGCCCGGGCGACCCTGAACTGATTACCCTCAAGGCCCTGCGCTTGCTGCGCGAGGCACCGGTGGTCGGCTACTTCGTGGCCAAGGGCAAGCGTGGCAATGCCTTCGGCATCATCGAGGCGCACCTGCAGCCCGAGCAGACCTTGCTGCCGCTGGTCTACCCGGTGACCACCGAGGCCCTGCCGGCGCCTCTGTCCTATGAGCAGGTGATCAGCGACTTCTACGACGAAGCCAGCGTGCAGGTGGCTGAGCACCTGGATGCCGGTCGTGATGTGGCGGTGATCTGCGAAGGCGACCCGTTCTTCTACGGCTCCTACATGTACCTGCACGACCGGCTGGCGCAGCGTTACGAGGCCGAAGTGATCCCTGGTGTCTGCTCGATGCTGGGTGGCGCCTCGGTGTTGGGTGCACCGCTGGTGTACCGCAACCAGAGCCTGTCGGTGCTGTCGGGCGTATTGCCGGCCGCAGAGCTCAAGCGCCGCCTGGCCGATGCCGACGCGGCGGTGATCATGAAACTCGGCCGCAACTTCCCCAAGGTGCGCGAGGTGCTGGCCGAACTGGGGCTGGACGGGCGTGCGCTGTACGTGGAACGGGCCACCATGGCCAACCAGAAGATCGTACCGCTGGACCAGGTCGACCCGCAGTCGTCGCCGTACTTCTCGCTGATCATCGTGCCGGGGGAAAAATGGCAGGGCTGAACATGCACAAGGCGCCGGCAATCGTCGTTCTTGGCCCCGGCAGCCTGGCCACCGCGCAGCGCATCCAGCAGTGTTATCCACAGGCGTCGATCCATGGCCTGGAAGGCCGTGTCGAGGGTGTCGACTGCTATTACAGTGCGTTCGGCGATACCTTGCGTGGGCTGTACCAGCAAGACACGCCCATCATCGCCCTGTGCGCCGCCGGTATCATCATCCGCAGCCTTGCCAGCCTGCTCAGCGAGAAGGGCAGCGAGCCGCCGGTATTGGCCGTGGCCGAGGACGGCAGCGCAGTGGTGCCATTGCTCGGTGGCCTGGGCGGGGTGAACGTGATGGCGCGTGAAATTGCCGAAGCATTGGGCGTTGCCGCCGCTATCACCACCAGTGGCGAGCTGCGCTTTGGCACCTGCCTGTTGAACCCGCCGCAAGGCTATGCCTTGGCGGATATCGAGCAAGGCAAGCGCTTTGTCTCCGACCTGCTGGCGGGCGAGTCGGTGCGTATCGAAGGTGACGCGCCTTGGCTGCAGCAAGCGCAGTTGCCCGCCAGCGAAGCGGCCCGGCGCACGATCCATGTGGGCTATCAGGCGCGCCCGGCCAGCCGCGACGAGCTGCTCATCCACCCGCGCTCGGTGGTTGTGGGGGTTGCGGGCGGCAATCTGCACAGCATTCGTGCAGCGTTGCAGCAGGCCGGCATCGCCGAACCGTCGGTGGCGTGTATATTGGCTGACGAGCAAGCCATGGCCGACGTCGCCTTGCACGAAGCGGCCCAGGCCTTGGGTGTTGCCCTGCGCTTCGCTGCCAAGCCAGCCGATGTGGCCAGCATGGTGGCGGCGGCTTTGCCAGATGCCCAGTTGGTCGAACAGGCAGACGCGGTCATTGCGTTGGCGCCTGCCCCGGTCGAGGTGGCAGAGGTTGGTCGCCGTCGTGGTCGCCTGGCCGTCATCGGCCTGGGCCCCGGCGCTGCCGACCTGATGGTGCCGGCGGTCAAGGCCGAGCTGGCGCGGGCCGAGGATGTGCTCGGTTACGAAACCTATGTGCGGATGGCCGGCCCGTTCCGTGACGACCAAGTCATGCACTGCACCGACAACCGTGAAGAGATGCAGCGTGCCCGGCATGCTTTCGAGCTGGCAGCGCAAGGCCGCTCGGTGGTGGTGGTGTCGTCAGGTGACCCAGGCGTGTTCGCCATGGCGGCGGCGGTGCTGGAGGCGTTGCACGAATCCAGCGACCCCGCCTGGCATCGCGTCGACCTCGAGATCTTGCCGGGCGTATCGGCTTCGCTGGCAACCGCTGCCCAGGCAGGCGCGCCACTGGGGCATGACTTCTGCGTGATGTCGCTGTCGGACAACCTCAAGCCTTGGTCGATCATTGAAAAGCGTTTGGACCTGGCCGCGCAGGCCGACCTGGTATTGGCGTTCTACAACCCGATTTCCAAATCCAGGCCGCATCAGCTCGGTGTGGCGCTCGAAGTGGTCCGCCGTCATCGTGACGAGAACACGCCTGTAGTCCTTGGCCGTGACATCGGTAGGCCGGGGCAGACGCTGAAGGTAGTCACATTGGCCGAATTGCTGCCAGAAATGGTCGACATGCGCACCATGGTGCTGGTTGGGTCTTCCACCACCTGCACGTTCGATCGCTTGGCTGGCGGGGTCTGGGTCTATACCCCACGCTGGTACGGTGCAAAGCCATAAGCGGCGGCAGAGTAGGCGGGTGAGGAACTGCTTCGTGGCAGTTTCCTGCAAAGGTCACAGGTAGGTTTGCGGCTGGAGCCATCAGGCTTCAACCGTAACCCTACTTGGAGACCTTTCTTATGACTACTGACCACCAGAAGATGAAACTTGAGGTGCTGCCGGACAAGAACCTGTTTGTCTTCCCCGAGGGGATGAGCCAAGAAAACCTCGATGCTGCAAAGGCTTGCCATGCCCTGGCAACACAAAGTGCCAATAAACTGTACAACGCCATCAGCGATCCTCGGGTCTGGTTCGCCCACTACATTTTCGTTATGTCCAAGATGGGCTGGTCGCCGACCAACGTCGACGTATTGAAGGTCACAGAGAGCAATCAGCGCCTCGAAATCAGCAACCTGCTGGGCAAGGGCCTGCAGACGGCCTATGGCGCTTTCACAGGCGATTTGGCAACTGCGCTGGAGGGCCTTGGGAAAACGGTTGTCAGCGCATTGGCCGCCAGTGCCAACAACGTTGAATTGCTTGGCCGCACCACTTCGGAAAATGACCGAACCGAGGTGAGCCTCAACCGATGCGAATACTCGAGCGAGGGCAATATGGCCATGGCTGTCAGTGCGATTCAGACCGACGCCAAACCCGACAAAACTGCTAACTATCTGCTGGCCAAATGGGACAGCAGTGGTACCACCAACTTTGCCTGTGGTGCGGTGTTGGAGTTCGATGCTCGCCAGTACGAAAAGCTGCGCAGCGCGGTTGAAGGCAAACTTGACGCCAGTGCCTTGGAAGTTCTGCTGGCCCTGGATATTTAATTAGAAAGCTGGCCTGCCGATATGTTTTCGGCAGGCCTGGAGGGCATGCAGATGCAAGCCAACTACACACTGTGGTTAAACGGCAATAGCCTGGTATTCATTGATGATACCGTCAGTGTTTCACGGTCAGAGACATTACTGAATATCCAGCTGGCAGCCTACCTGACCGCTAACAAGGGACACGCTATTCAGGATGATGAATGGCATAGAAATTATCTGCGAGTGCAGAGCAATTTCGGTTGCACGATCGTCAACATGCAGTCCCGCCCTGTTGCCGAGAAAAACGCAACGGCCTGCGAGCCTTGGCAGATATTGCGGGCCAACCTCCTGACAGGCGTGCCCAGCACCCTGCGTGAGCCACTAGCCCAATGCCTTGACGCATACCCAACCCAGTCAGACGGCGCCATCGAGCAGTTGTTGGCAGAGGAGTGCATTCGGCCGCCAGATGATAAAGGCATGAGCCATGTACGTATTGAGTTGCGCTTGATATTGGCCGACTCAAGCATCATCAGTACCGAACTGGGATTCAGTACTGCAGGGGCGTTGACTGGAAATTGGCTGAGGCAGCCGCTAACACTTGCAAGCGACCAATCTACCCAGCAGTTCGATGCCCACTATCAAACCGATGAAAAGGTGATTCATTCGATAAGTGCGGGTCTGCATGACTCTATCAAAGTCAAGCAACTGCAATACCGCAGCCAGATCAAACCTGTCGTTGCTTTGGGAGTAGAACATGAGTGAATTCAATCAAAAAGTTGCCAGTGGCAAACTCGTCCACAGCAGCCTGATATCGTTTTTGCCAGGCGTGAGTCGGGAAGCCCGTCAGGACATCCTGTTGGCCAACGCATTTGCCCAGCAGGTAGCATGGGGGGATTTCAACGAAGGCCTCGAGGCGGACTGGTTCAGGAACTACTGGCGGAACTTTGCGTTTCTGGGGTTCGACGGCAAACTCGCGCCTACGTCGGTTCGGCCGGGGCCTAACAAGGCCAGTATTGCGGAGCAGGCCCTTGCGAAGGTTCGTGAGAAAGGCTCAGCCAATCACTACCAGACTGCGGAATCCTCTCTACAGGCGTTACGCAAGGACACCCGGGCATTGAGCGCCTTCGAAAGCACGGCTGCTTCCAAAGGTATCGCGCGTTTTCAGTTGATTCCATGCGCTCAGCAGTCCAGCGGCTTTATCGACATGGTGATGGTTCATATGCAAATGTCGATGAAGAAAACCGTGAAAGATTTTCTGTTCCTCCAGTCGTCCAAGGAAGTGAAGCTCGAGGAAATCCGTGTCGAAGTGGTCCACTTCAACTTGCAGGGCTTCCGTGAGGACTACCGCAAGCGGGCACAGGCCAGCGTCGACAAGCAAAACGGCAAGGCCATACACGACCTGCAACTGTAAAGCACCCGGCCCGTGAGTCAGGGCAACAGGTAGCCGCGGATCCCGGTGAAGATGATCTGCGCGGCCAGGGCGCAGACGAACAGCCCCATCAGCCGGCTGACAATCTGCAAGCCCTGGTCACCGAGCAGCCGCTCGATACCGTGGGAGAGATACAACACCAGGCCCACGGTAAAGCTGGCCAGGGCGATGCTGACAATGGCCAGCAATTTGTCGTCCCAGTGTGGTTGGCTTACCCCCATCACCAGCAAGGCACCGATGGTGCCAGGCCCGACAGTGAGCGGGATGGTCAGTGGCACGATGGTGACGTCCTGTTGCACGTTATCGGCCTGGACGGCGGGTTTGCCTTGGGCCATGCCGAGTGCGGAAATGAACAGCACGCTGCCTGCGCCGATACGAAACGCATCGGCGGTAATGCCGAAAATGCCGAATATCGCCCGCCCGAACAGGTACAGCAGCACGCTGGCGATGAGCGCTGCGAAGGCCACTTTCCAGGCCAGTTGCTTGCGCTCCTTGCTGGAGTGGCCACGAGTCAGGCTGATGAAGCACGACAGCACGAAGAACGGGCTGTAGAGCACGAGCATTTTCAGGTAGACGCTGAACAACTCATGGAGCATGGGGGGTAGTCCAGGCAGTGATGGCTGGGCAGAGTTTATCAGCAGATGCTGTTGCCATCCTGTGCCGGCAGATCAGGAAGTATGCACCGGGTCTGCCGTGGCTTCGCGGTGATTGGCCCAGTACTGGATCAGCTCCCGCAACTGCGACAGTTCCACCGGTTTGGCCATGTGCCCGTCCATGCCGGCCAGGCGCGCGCGCTCCTTGTGTTCGGCAAGAATATGCGCAGTCAGCGCCACCACGGGGGTACGCTGGCGCTGATTGGCCGCCTCCCAGGCACGTAATTGCTGAGTGGCCGAGAAGCCATCCAGAACAGGCATTTCGCAGTCCATCAACACCAGGTCGTAACGGCGTGCCTGCATCGCCTGCAAGGCTTCTTCGCCATTGCTGGCGGTGTCGGGCTCAAGGTTGAGCTTGCCGAGCATGCCGCGAATCACCTTGGTCGAGATGCTGTTGTCTTCGGCGACCAGCACGCGGAAGTCACCGGGCAGGTCCAGTGCCTGGGGGATGCCGGGCGGGCTCGCAGGGACCGCCTGCTCACGGCCGCGCTGGGCAAGTTCTTCGGCCAGGGTGGTTTTCAGCGTATAGCCGGCTACCGGCTTGGCGAGTATCCGCTTGACCCCTGCGTTACGCGCGATGACCTTGCTGGGCGCGTTGCTTATACCGGTGAGCATCACTACCAGGATGTCATGGTTCAGGCTGGGGTCTTCCTTGATCTTGGCGGCCAGTTGCATGCCTGTCATGCCGGGCATGTTCTGGTCCAGCAGCACGGCATCGAAGTAGTCGCGCAGGTGCGCCTTGGTGCGCAGCAGGGCCAAGGCTTCCTTGCCTGACGGCACTGCGCTGACATTCATGCCCCAGGCGCTGCACTGCTGGACCAGCACCTTGCGGCAGGTGTCGTTGTCGTCCACCACCAGCACGCGGGCATCGCGCAGCGGGCCGTCCAGGTCGGCCGGGGGCTGCTCGAGGCGCGACGGGTCCAGCGGCAAGGTCAGCCACAGGGTATTGCCCATCCCGGTGCTGCTCTTGATGCCGAACTCACCCTGCATCAGGCCGATCAGCTGCTTGGCGATGACCAGCCCAAGGTGGCCGCCCAGCTTGTTGCTGGAGAGGAAGTGGTGGCTGTGCAGTTCGGCCTGCAGCAGCGCTTCGCGGTCGGCGGCAGGCAGCGGCTCGCCGCTGTCCTGCACGGCAATGCGCAGGCGCGGCACCTCGCCGCGTTGGTCCAGCGCCACCACCAGCAGGATCTCCCCCTGATCGGTGTTTTTCAGCGCGTTTTCCAGCAGGCTCGACAAGGCTTGGCGCAGGCGCGTCGGGTCGCCGCTGATCACCCGCGGTACTTGCGGCTGGGTGAAGCTGATCAGTTCGATGTTTTGCTGCTCGGCCTTGGCGCGGAAGATGTTCAGGCAGTCCTCGATCAGCGCATTGAGGTCGAACTGCACGTCGTCCAGCTCGATCTGCCGGGATTCCAGCTTGGAAATGTCGAGAATTTCGTTGATCAGCGTGAGTAGCTCGTTGCCGGCGCTATGAATGGTCTGCACGTAGTCGCGTTGCTTGACCGACAGCGGGGTGCCCAGCAACAGCTCGGTCATGCCCAGCACACCGTTCATCGGGGTACGGATTTCGTGGCTGATCTTGGCCAGAAACTCGGCCTTGGCGTTGATTTCGGCATCGCTGGCGGCCAGTGCACGGCTGGCGCTGAAACGCTCTTCGCTCATGCGCCGCAGGCGCTCGCTGACGGCCAGGTTGAGCAGCAGGCCACTGACCACGGTCAGGCCCAGCAGAATACACAGCAGCCACGGCGTCGCAGTGCGGGTCAGACCCAGCAATGCCGGGAGCAGCACAAGCCCGCCCAGGTTGAACACCACCATGGCCAGGCTGAACAGGCGCGCGGGTGCATAGCCTTTGTACCAGTGATAGCTGCTGACCAGCAGCATGCTCACGCTGCCCAGTGCCATCAGGGCGTAGGTCATGAGGTTAAGGGGTAGGGTATCGACGAACAGCAGCACCAGGCCGCTGACCCCGACAATCAGCATTTCCCCTTGCAGCAGGCGGCTCAGCCGTGGCGAGTTGCACGGCGAGAAGAAATGCTGGGTGAAATACAGCCCGGCCAGACCGGCCAGCACCAGTGTCAGGTAGGCAGCGGGCGTTTGCGCGCTGTGCCATACATGCCACCAGGGGCCACTGAGGTTCAGCAGGATCAGGCCGCTGAGCAGCATCAGGCCGTGGTACAGCGCCAGGATCAAGGTGGTACTGGAGCGGCTGTAAAGGAAGCGGATCAGGTTGTGCATGATCAGCATCACCAAACCACCGAACAGCATGCCGAACAGCAGCGGCTGGCCTTGGTCGGAGGCGGCCTCGGCCGCTGGCTCCAGGCTGATGGCCGGGCGTAGTTGGTGCTCTGAGACCAGGCGCAGATAGATGTCCAGCGGTTGCTTGCTGTTGGGAAGTGACAGTACATGATCGCTGCCACGCAGGGTCGGGCTGGCATTGCCGGCCTGGCGGCCGTGGTGCAGCTGACGCAGAAGATGGTCGCCTTCGAGGGCGTAGAGGTCCAGGCCAGAAAGGTCGGGGGCAAACACCCGCAGCAATTGCTCCTGATCGCCAGGGGGCAGGCGGTAGTGCAGCCACAAGGCCTGTTCCGCAGGCGCTGCATCCAGCTCGGCTAACACCAGTGGGCTGAACTGGTTGCGGTAGCGCTCGGAGCGTACGTCGCTCAGTTGCAGGTTGGCCTGTTCGTCGAGCAGAACGGTCCAGCCTCCGTCCTGTTCGGCCATAGCCGGGAACATGCAGAGCAGGGTCAGCAAGCTGACGATCAGAGCTGAGGCAATCCGAAGCCGACGCACTACGAAATCCCTTCTTAGCCGATGTGCCGGGTACTAACTATGCGCGGCGCGCCAAGTCGAAGGCAAGGCCCAAACCGGGCCCTGTCGACCAGCCGGATGCCGTGTGCGCAAGGCGCCACGGCGCTCCGGTAGTACTTACTGCTGGTGCTCACCGCGCTCGCGGGCGATGGCCCGGTAGCCGATGTCGGAACGGTAGAAGCTACCGCTCCAGCTTACTTCCTTGGCCAGGCGGTATGCCTGCTGCTGCGCGTCGGCAACGGTGCTGCCCATGGCAGTGGCACACAGTACGCGGCCGCCGTTGGTAGCCACCTGGCCATCCTTGAGCGTAGTACCGGCGTGGAATACCTTGCCTTCGATCTGCGCAGCAGCGTCCAGGCCGCTGATCAGGTCGCCCTTGGCGTAGTCGCCCGGGTAGCCGCCCGCTGCCAGCACCACACCCAGGCTCGGGCGTGGGTCCCACTGGGCTTCGACCTTGTCCAGCGCCTTGGCGAAAGCGGCCTCGACCAGCAGTACCAGGCTCGACTCCAGGCGCAGCATGACTGGCTGGGTTTCCGGGTCGCCGAAGCGGCAGTTGAACTCGATGACCTTGGGGTTGCCCGCCTTGTCGATCATCAGGCCAGCATAGAGGAAGCCCGTGTAGACGTTGCCTTCTTCGGCCATTCCGCGCACGGTCGGCCAGATCACCTGGTCCATCACGCGCTGGTGCACCTCGGCGGTAACCACCGGGGCAGGGGAGTAGGCACCCATGCCGCCGGTGTTCGGGCCGGTGTCCTGGTCGCCGACGCGTTTGTGGTCCTGGCTGGTGGCCATGGGCAGCACGTTGTGGCCGTCGACCATGACGATGAAGCTGGCTTCCTCGCCGTCGAGGAACTCTTCGATCACAACACGCGAACCGGCTTCACCGAAGGCGTTACCGGCCAGCATGTCACGCACGGCGGCTTCGGCTTCTTCCAGGGTCATGGCGACGATTACGCCCTTGCCCGCAGCCAGGCCGTCGGCCTTGATCACAATCGGCGCGCCCTTTTCCTGCAGGTAGGCCAGGGCTGGCTCGATCTCAGTGAAGTTCTGGTAGTCGGCAGTCGGGATCTTGTGACGTGCCAGGAAGTCCTTGGTGAAGGCCTTGGAGCCTTCCAGCTGGGCCGCACCCTTGGTTGGGCCGAAGCAGTCCAGGCCGCGGCTGCGGAACAGGTCGACCACACCGATGACCAGCGGGGCTTCCGGGCCAACGATGGTCAGGTCGACGTTTTTCTCGGCGAAGTCGGCCAGTTGCTCCAGGGCGCAAACGTCGATGGCGACGTTCTCGCACTTGGCTTCAGTGGCGGTGCCAGCGTTGCCGGGGGCAACGAAGACTTTCTCGACGCGGGGGTCCTGGGCGACTTTCCAGGCCAGGGCGTGCTCGCGGCCGCCGCTGCCGATGATCAAAACTTTCATGTCAAAACCTCGATTCAAGTGATCCAGTGGCTTGCGCCGAACACTGTGGGAGCGGGCTTGCCCGCGAATGCGGCGGTGAATCCACCATCGTATTCGCGGGCAAGCCCGCTCCCACAGGATCTCGACTCGCCTCGGGATCCGCGTAATTAGTGGCGGAAGTGGCGCATGCCGGTGAACACCATGGCGATGCCGGCTTCGTCGGCAGCAGCGATGACTTCAGCATCACGCATCGAGCCACCCGGCTGGATCACGGCGCTGATACCCACTTTAGCCGCATTGTCGATGCCATCACGGAACGGGAAGAACGCGTCCGAAGCCATGACCGCGCCCTGTACCTGCAGGCCAGCGTGCTCAGCCTTGATTGCAGCGATGCGGGCGGAGTTGACGCGGCTCATCTGGCCGGCGCCGACGCCGATGGTCTGGCGCTGCTTGGCGTAGACAATGGCGTTGGACTTGACGAACTTGGCCACCTTCCAGGCGAACACCAAGTCGTGGATTTCTTGCTCGGTCGGGGCGCGCTTGGTAACGATTTTCAGGTCATCGGCGGTGATCATGCCGATATCACGGCTCTGCACCAGCAGGCCACCATTGACGCGCTTGAAGTCCCACCCGGCAGCGCGCTCGGCTGGCCACTCGCCGCATTCCAGCAGGCGTACGTTCTGCTTGGCAGCCACCACGTCGCGGGCAGCCTGGGAGATTTTCGGGGCGATGATCACTTCGACGAACTGGCGCTCGACGATGGCTTTGGCGGTTTCACCGTCCAGCTCGCGGTTGAAGGCGATGATGCCGCCGAATGCCGACTCGGTGTCGGTGGCGTAGGCCAGGTCGTAGGCCTTGCGGATGCCGCCTTCGTCTTCAGGCACAACGGCCACACCGCACGGGTTGGCATGCTTGACGATGACGCAGGCCGGCTTGACGAAGCTCTTCACGCACTCCAGTGCGGCGTCGGTGTCGGCCACGTTGTTGAACGACAGTTCCTTGCCCTGCAGCTGCACGGCGGTGGAGATGCTCGCTTCGCCTTTCTTGGCTTCGACATAGAACGCCGCGCTTTGGTGCGGGTTCTCGCCGTAGCGCATTTCCTGGGCCTTGACGAACTGGCTGTTGAAGGTGCGCGGGAACTCGCTGCGCGCCTCGGTGCTGAGGGTGTCCTTGGCCTGGTCGATGGTGCCCATGTAGTTGGCGATCATGCCGTCGTAGGCAGCAGTGTGCTCGAAGGCCTTGAGCATCAGGTCAAAGCGCTGGGCATAGGTCAGGCCGCCGGCCTTGAGGCCTTCGACGATGCCGGCGTAGTCGCTGGCGTTGACCACGATGGCCACGTCCTTGTGGTTCTTGGCAGCCGAGCGGACCATGGTCGGGCCGCCGATGTCGATGTTCTCGATGGCGGTCGGCAGGTCACAGCCAGGCTTGGAAATGGTGGCTTCGAACGGGTACAGGTTGACCGCCACCAGGTCGATCGGCTTGATGCCGTGCTCGTTCATGATGGCGTCGTCGGTACCACGACGGCCGAGGATGCCGCCGTGGATCTTCGGGTGCAGGGTCTTGACCCGGCCATCCATCATTTCGGCGAAGCCGGTGTAGTCGGCCACTTCCACCGCGTTTACGCCGTTGTCCTTGAGCAGCTTGTAGGTGCCGCCGGTGGACAGGATCTCGACACCGAGCTGCTGCAGCTCACGGGCGAATTCGAGGATACCGGTCTTGTCGGAGACGCTGATCAGGGCGCGGCGGACTGGCAGGCGGGTAGTCTGGTCGGTCATTTCGGATTCCAATAACGCGGTGGAGTCAGCAAAAAAGGCGCCTCTGTTCAGGGAGCCGCCTTTTCTGGTTGGGATTCTGGCTTACAACAAGTCGTACTGCTTGAGCTTCTTGCGCAGGGTGCCTCGGTTCAGCCCGAGCATCTCGCTGGCCTTGGTCTGGTTGCCCTTCACGTAGTTCATCACGCTTTCGAGCAGGGGCGCCTCGACTTCGGAGAGCACCAGGTTGTACACGTCCGTGACGGTCGCGCCTTCCAGATGGGCGAAGTAGTTGTGCAGCGCCTTCTCGACGCTGTCGCGAAGGGTCTGGCCCTCTTCGCTCGGCGTGTTCAGGTGCTGTTTCAGGTTGGCGTTGTCGCTCACGGGCGTTGTTCCACTCACAAAATTCTCGGTCATCATCGTCATGCGGCCACCCCTTGTCCGTCCTCTGTCTCAAGGCTCTGTCGACGCTCGCTGAAAAAACCGCGAACGTTGGCGCACTGCGCTTGTGTGTCTTCCAAAGCGTTGAACCGGGAGCGAAACTCCTTGCCGCCGGGTCGTGTTGCCAGGTACCAGCCAACGTGCTTGCGGGCGATACGTACGCCCATCACATCGCCATAGAAGGCATGCAGCGCGGCCAGGTGCTCTAGCAGGATGCGTTCCACTTCGTCCAGCTGCGGCGCCGGCAAGTGCTCGCCGGTACGC
The DNA here is from genome assembly GCF_029871175.1 of Pseudomonas sp. BN607. NCBI lineage: Bacteria > Pseudomonadati > Pseudomonadota > Gammaproteobacteria > Pseudomonadales > Pseudomonadaceae > Pseudomonas > Pseudomonas sp. BN607. The sequence continues at coordinate 54,984 of NZ_SSOE01000067.1, read as the reverse complement.
AGGTAATGCTCGATCTCGCGAAAGATCCATGGCCGCCCCTGGGCAGCCCGACCAATCAGCAGGCCATCGACGCCGGTGGCGTCCAGCACCGCCCGGGCCTTTTCTGGCGAGGTGATATCGCCGTTGGCAAAGACCGGGATCGACACCGCCTGCTTGATGGCAGCGATGGTGTCGTATTCGGCCTCGCCGGTGTACAGGTCGGCGCGTGTACGGCCATGCACCGCCAGCGCCTGGATGCCGGCCTGCTCGGCGATCTTCGCCACGTTCAGGCCGTTCTTGTTCGCCCGGTCCCAGCCGGTGCGGATTTTCAGGGTCACCGGAACATCCACAGCGCCGACCACGGCGTGGAGGATCTCGCCGACCAAGGCTTCATCTCTCAATAAAGCAGAGCCCGCCGCTTTGTTGCAGACTTTTTTTGCCGGGCAGCCCATGTTGATATCGATGATCTGGGCGCCCGCTTCGACGTTGGCCCGTGCCGCCGCAGCCATCATCTGCGCATCACCGCCGGCGATCTGCACCGAGCGGGGCTCGGGATCACCTTCATGGATGCGGCGCAGGCTCGACTTGCGGCTGTTCCACAGGCTCATGTCGCTGCTGACCATTTCCGACACCACCATCCCGGCACCCAGGCGCTGGCAAAGTGTACGGAAAGGCTGGTCCGTAACCCCGGCCATGGGCGCAAGGATCAGGTTATTGCGTAGTGTGTATGGGCCGATGCGTACCGCCGACATAGGTGATCCCTGTTGTGGGGCCGAATCTTGGAGTTCGAAAAAGGGTTGGCATGATACCCGCTCTCGGTGACCGGATAAAGATGGATTTGGATAAAATCTGAACAGTTGTCGGCTTATGACATTTGCTTTGGTTGGCGCAGACCCGTGGGTGAGGCCTTGCGTCGCGATGGGTCGCAAGGCCACTCCCGAGAGGTGGAAAATGTGCTGTTTATTCCGGCGAACGGAAGCTCAGGCTGTAGTTGACCGCCTTCGGGCCTGGGTCAAGGATGTCCAGGGCTATGTGGATCGGTGTCTGGCTGGGCATTTCGCCACGGCCGGCCAGTTCTCCCGACAGGTACTCGCTCGGTTTGAACCGGCGGCTGGCGATCAGTTGGCCGTTGAGGTCGGCGAAGCGCAGCTCCAGCAGCGGGAACGGCTGGGCGAACGGCGCACGGTTGTAGATGATCGCATCCACGATCAGGGCACCTTTGAAGTCCGGGTGGCTGCGCACAACCAGGTTGCTGCTCTTGATCCGGGCAATGTCGACGCGGGTGGGGACCTGACAGCCGACCAGCGGGCAGACTTGCTGGAACATCGGCCGGTACTGGTCCTGGCGGGCCATTTCGTCGAAGTGGAACCAGACATACTGAAATGCCAGCAAGCCAGCGGCCAGCAGGGTCAGGAAGCCCCACAGCAGACGCTTGCCCCAGTTGGGCGCGGGCTTTTCCCAGCCCAGCTGCAGCGGGTCGTCGACCACATCGACCAGCGGCTCCTTGCGCGACGGGCGCTCGGGTTTGCTGGCCAGGCCCGGTTCCAGGCGTTCGCCGGGTAACGCCTCGACAGGGTCGTCATCGTGCGCCGACAGGTGCAGCGGCAACGGCTCATCGTCGCGGGCGCTCAGGCCTTTTTCCGGCATATCGTCATCGCTGGCACGCAGCGGTTCGCTGAATGCGGGCTGGTCATCGATTTCGGCTGCGCGGTGTACGGGCGGCTCCTCATCGATGTCCAGGTCGAGGTTGCTGCCCAGGGTAGGCTCGGTGCGCTCCCCGGGTTCTGGCTGCAGGTCCAGCGGGTGGGGCTGCGGCTCAAGCAGCACCGGTGCGGGCTCTGCCGCAGGGTGCGGCTCGAAAGGGTCATCGGTGGCAGTGCCGAACAGGCCGTGCTCGTGCGCATGCTCGTCCGGGTGCGGATCGTCACGCCGCGCCTGCAACCCGTTATCCGGATTGGCGGGGCGTGCGGGGGCCGGTTGGCCGCGCCGCTCCAGGCGTGCCAGTTCCTGGTCGAGGTCCAGTGCGTCCAGCGCTTGGGCAGTGAGGGCCCACTCCTCGTCCGGCGTTATGCTGCGCTCGCGGCTCACAGGTTCGGGGGTAATCGCCGGCGCTGGCACTGGCTCGGCAGGCGCCGCGGGTGCTGGCGCCGCTACCGGCACCTCAGGTGCATTGGCACGGGTTTGCTCCAGCAGTTGCTTGGCGGCGTTGAACACCTGCAGGCAGTGGCCGCAACGCACCACGCCACGCGCCACGCTCAACTGGTGGTGGGTGACGCGAAAGCTGGTCTGGCAATGCGGGCACTGGGTGACGAAACTGTCGGTCATGCGGCGATCCGGGAGCTGTGCAAGAGAGTATTCTAGGCCCGCTTAGCGGCGCCGACCACTGATGCGTACCCAGCCATCGCGGACGACGATCGGGTCCAGGTCGAAGTCTGCAGCGTAGGCGGCAGCCACTTCTTCACCCTGCTCGGCGAGGATGCCCGACAGCGCCAGCAGGCCACCTGGGCGGACCAGGCCGGACAGCTGCGGCGCCAGCGACACCAGTGGGCCGGCAAGGATGTTGGCGACCAGCACGTCGGCTTGCATCGCCGGCATGTGCTCGGGCAGGTACAGCGCCAGCTTCTCGTCGGCAATGCCGTTGCGCTGGGCGTTGTCGCGCGAGGCCTCGATGGCCTGCACGTCGATGTCGGTACCCACCGCTTCGCGGGCGCCCAGCAGCAGCGCAGCGATGGCGAGGATGCCCGAGCCGCAGCCGAAGTCCAGCACCTGGGTGCCGTCGAGCTGCTGGCCATCGAGCCATTCCAGGCACAGTGCGGTGGTGGGATGGGTGCCGGTGCCGAAGGCCAGGCCTGGGTCCAGCAGCAGGTTCACGGCGGCTTTATCCGGGGCGTCGTGCCAGCTGGGCACGATCCACAGGCGGCGGCCGAAGCGCATCGGCTGGAAGTTATCCATCCAGCTGCGCTCCCAGTCCTGATCTTCGATCACCTCGGCCTGGTGCTCGGGCAACGCGGTGCCAGTCAGCAGGCGCAGGTGGGCGAACACCTGCTCAGGGTCGGCATCGGCTTCGAACAAGGCCAGCAGGTGGGTGTGTGACCACAGAGGGGTGGTGTTCAGGTCTGGCTCGAAAATCGGTTGATCCTCGGCATCCATGAACGTGACCGAGACCGCGCCTACTTCAAGCAGGGCATCTTCGTAGGTTTCGGCTTGTTCCGGGCTGATGGCCAGGCGTACTTGCAGCCAAGGCATGGCGGGCACCTTTGGTAAATCGACAGAAGGCAGCCCCAGGCTGCGCGAAGGCTGGCAGTTTACGCGAGTGCGGGGGGTTTGTAGAGAAGGCCGGGCTCGCTCCTTGTGGGGACGGCCTTGCGTCACGATCGGGCCGCAAAGCGGCCCCGTGTTCCAGCATCCATTCAGGGTCGGATCAGACGAAGCAGAGCGAAAGCGACTCAGCTATATAAGCAGGCTTGTCTTCACCCTCGATCTCCAGTGTGGCGATCGCCTTGAGCAGCCACTGTCCCGGCTTTTTCTCCGTCACCTCGGCCAGGTCCACCTTCAAACGCACTTGGCTATTCACCTTCACTGGCTGGATGAAGCGAACGCTGTCCAGCCCGTAGTTCACGACCATCTTCAAGCCTTGTGGCAGCACCAGAATGTCTTCGATCAGCTTGGGTATCAGGGACAAGGTCAGAAAGCCATGGGCGATCGTGCCGCCAAACGGTGTTTTTGCTGCCTTTTCCGGGTCAACATGGATGAACTGGAAGTCGCCGGTGGCCTCGGCGAACAGGTTGATGCGCTGCTGGTCGATCTTCAGCCAAGCCGACCGCCCCAGCTCCTTACCAACGTATTGCGAAAGCTCTGTAACCGGTACATAGGGCATCGCGGACTCTCCAGATTGTCAGTTGGTACGAAAGTGCAAGATCAGCACGGCGAACCGCTTCAGTCAAGTTACCCGCTTTTCGGCGAATATCGGTCTATTGCCCCGCGTGCTTATAATGAGGCCATGCCCGAGGGAGATGCTTATGCTGTTGCGTGGTTTGACCTGGCTGGTGCTGTTCCAGCTGCTGGGGACGGCGATCAATCATCTGTTGGTGCCGTTCTTGCCAGGGCCGATCATCGGCCTGTTGCTGCTGTTGTGCTTCCTGATGGCCCGTGGCGAAGTCGGTAAGCCGCTGAACGAAGCAGCCGGCAGCCTGCTGCGCTACCTGCCGCTTTTGCTGGTGCCACCGGCCGTGGGGGTGATGGTGTATGCCAGGGACATCGCCGCCGATTTCTGGGCGATTGCCGGCGCCTTGCTGATCTCCTGCCTGCTAACCCTGGTGTTCGTCGGTGTGTTGATGCAAAAGCTCATCCATCGCCAGGGCAAGCGTGAGGAGCAACCATGACGCTTGACTGGCAAGGCACCCTCAGTGCGGTCGTGCATCATCCCTTGTTCGGAATCGGTATTACCCTGGCGGCCTACCAGGTGGTGCTGGCAGCCTACGAGAAGACGCGCTGGATCTTCCTGCAGCCGGTACTGGTGTCGATGCTGCTGGTGATCGGCGTGCTGCTGGTGTGCGGCCTCGACTACGGCGAGTACCGCAAGAGCACCGAAATCATGAACACCCTGCTTGGGCCTGCCACCGTGGCCCTGGCCGTGCCGCTGTATCTCAACCTGCGGCGTATTCGCCAATTGTTCTGGCCCATCTTTACTACGCTGGTAGTCGGGGGCCTGTTCGCCACCTTGTGCTGCTTGCTGCTAGGCTGGTGGTTCGGCGCCGAGCACATGATCCTGATGACCATGGCGCCCAAGTCGGTGACTTCGCCCATTGCCATGCTGGTGGCCGAGCAGATCGGCGGCGTGGCGGCCCTGGCGGCGGTTTTCGTGCTGATCACCGGGGTGATCGGGGCGATCTTCGGCCCGGCGCTGTTGAGCCGCTTTGGCGTGCACAGCCCCGAGGCGCGTGGCATGTCGCTGGGCGTGACCGCACACGCGGTGGGTACTTCGGTGGCCCTGCAGGAAAGTGACGAATGCGGCGCCTTTGCCGCGCTGGCGATGAGCCTGATGGGCGTGGCCACGGCGGTGTTTCTGCCGCTGGCGGTCAGCCTTGTGGCTTGAGGAGTTGTGATGACGCTACCGCTGTTTCCGCTCAATACCGTGCTGTTTCCGGGCTGCTTCCTCGATTTGCAGATTTTCGAGGCGCGCTACCTGGACATGATCGGGCGCTGCATGAAGCAGGGCGAAGGTTTCGGGGTGGTGTGCATCCTTGAAGGCGAACAGGTCGGCAAGGCGCCGCCTGTGGTCGCCTCGATAGGTTGTGAAGCGGTGATCCGCGACTTCGTGCAGCAGGACAACGGACTGCTGGGTATACGCGTTGAAGGTGTGCGGCGCTTCAACCTGGACAGCACCGAGGTGCAGAAGGACCAATTGCTGGTAGGGCAGGTGCAATGGCTGCCCGAGCAGGCGGACAGCCCGTTGCTCGAGGCGGATGACGACCTGCTGGCGCTGCTGGTGGCCCTGGGCGAGCATCCGATGGTTGAAGCCCTGGACATGCCGCGCCAGGTGGACGGTCGCCAGGCGCTGGCCAACCAGCTGGCGTACCTGTTGCCGTTCATGGAAGAAGACAAGCTGGATTTGCTGAGCATTGACTCGCCGCAAGAGCGGCTGGAGGAAATCCAGAAGTTGCTGGAGCGGATTCAGGGTGAGCTGTTCGCCTGACGTTTTTCAGGGGCTGCGCCGGCCTCCCCGCAGCGTGTGCTGCGAAAAGGCCAATGCCGGCGGCATCAATATTGGTATCTAAGCAAGGCCTGCGGCAACGCATGCATGGCAAAGAACGCCAGCAACGCCACGCACGCCGGTAGCACCAGCCACCACACCCGTTGCGGCAAGGCCGGTAGCGTCTGTTGTTGCTGCACCAAGGTCAGGCTGAGCGCGCACACGCAGCACGCCAGCAAGGCCCCGGCGAGAATGTCGGTTGGCCAGTGCGCCCCCAGGTATACCCGTGACAGGGCGATCGCCAGCGCCGGAATGCAGCCCAGCATTACCCAGGTCAGGCGCATGCGTGGCGGCTGACCGCGCCCGGCCAGCACCGCCATCACCAGGAAAAAGGCAAAAGACGCCGAGCTGTGGCCGCTGGGCATGCTGTAGCTGGTCAGCGGATCGGTCAGTACTTCGGGCCTGGCGCGGGCGAACAGCCATTTAAGGCTGCCATTCGCGAGCGCTGTACCCATCAAGGCGCCCCCGGCGAACAGCGCATGTCGCCACTGCCGGGCAAGCAGCAGCAAGCCTGTCAGCAAGCCACCGAGGAAGAACTGGGTCTTGAAGTCGCCCAGGCGAGTGACCAGCACCACAGTGCCGTCAATGGCCTGGCTGCGGTGCTCCTGTACCAGCGTCATCACGCCTTGGTCGAATTCGTGCAGGTAGGGCCAACCGAGGAAAATCCCAGCCAGGGCGAGGAAACTCAACCCCGCGACCAGGCGGGTGCCGTGGCGTTGGTCGCGAATGCTGCTGTTCAGGCTCAGGCCAATCACCGCCGCCAGGGTGCCGGCGATAATGCCGGCGTCCAGCCAGAAGCCCTCAGGCAACGGTAGGCGCATGGCCGCGCCAGTAGCCCAGCCAGGCAGCAGGTAAGCCACCGACCAGCCGGCGCCGGCCACCAGGCTGACGGCAATGAAGCGCGGCAGCGGCATGTCGAACATGCCTGCGACCATCGGCAGCATGGGTCTTAGCGGGCCGATGAAGCGGCCTACCAGCAGGCTGGCGATACCGTAGCGCTGGAAGTACGTTTCGGCGCTGCCGATCCATTCCGGGTGGTGGCGGAGCAAGGGCAAGCGCCGAATATTCTGGTGGAAGTACTTGCCCACGGTATACGACAGGGCATCGCCCAGCAGCCCGCCGAGAAAGCCCAGCAGCAGTGTTTCGCCCAGGCTGAAGGCGCCGCTGCCGGCCAGTACCGCAACGGCGAACAGCAACACGGTGCCCGGCACGATGATGCCAGCGATGGCCAGGCATTCAATGCAGGCCACCAGGAAAATTGCCACGCCAAGCCACTGCGGGTTGGCGCTGAGCCAGCCGGTCAGGCTGTCGAGCCATTCGCCCATGTTCAGCTTCCTTGTTCGAGAATGAAGAAATCGCGGCCTTCGACTTGGCCGCGCCGTAATGGGTTCCGCGTGCAGAAACGGGCGTATTCGGCATCGACGAAGCGGTAGGGCAAGTGTTCGTCGCGCCCGTGCGGGATGCCCAGGCGGGCGGCCTGGATCACCTTCGGCACGGCATTGCCGCAGTCCTCCACGTACAGGCGCCCGGTGTCGAAGCGCTGGGCGTCCCAGTGCGGCACTTTCAGGCCCAGAGCGCGGCACAGCAGGGTCTGCCCGGCACACAGGCGCTCATCCGGGCGTAGCCTGCCGCTGGCATCGGGGTTGTTCAGTTGCATCTGCGCCAGGCTGTCGGGCCCCGAGAGGGCGTCCTGCCAAGGGTAGGCCGATTTGATCAGCACCGCGTTGCCAGGGCCGTGGGCGCTGAAGTTCAGCGAATCGCCGCCACGGGCGTAGTACATGTAGATGTGCCCACCGTCGAGGAACAGTGCCTTGCGCTTTTCGGTGTAGCCGAGCGAGGCGTGGCTGCCTTTGTCGGTCAGGTAGTAAGCCTCGGTTTCGATGATGCGCGCGGCCAGCCACAGGTTGCCTTGGCGATGGCGGATGACCTTGCCCAGCAGGGCCTTGGCCAGGGTCTGGGCGTCACGGTCGAAAAAGCTGTCGGGCAGGGCTGGCATGCGGGCAGTTCGTGGCTGGGGAGGCGGGGATGATAGCAATGAATGGCTTAATCGAGGCTGAACCTGCAGGGGGATTGATTGGTATCCATATGTTTCATTGGTAGGGGGCTGGAGGTGTTCGCCTTGGGGTGTTGGGTGTCTGTGAGATCGAGCGCCGCGTGGGCGGCGCTCGATCTCACAGGCGCCAAACACCTCCAGGCGAACACCCATTTTCTACCATCCGCCACCCGCCGCTGGGCGTACACCTGCGCGGCAGTTATAATCAGCCGATTTCCCCTTCGCCAAGACACCGAACCCATGACTGAGTCCGTTCTTGACTACATGACCCGCCTGGGTCGCGCTGCCCGTGAGGCCTCCCGGGTGATCGGCCGTGCCAGCACCGCGCAAAAGAACCGCGCCCTGCAAGCCGCCGCCGATGCGCTGGACGCCGCGCGTGCCGAGCTCACTGCCGCCAACGAACTGGACCTGGCCGCTGGCCGCGCCAATGGCCTGGAGCCGGCGCTGCTCGACCGCCTGGCGCTGACCCCGGCCCGCATCGACGGTATGATCACCGGCCTGCGCCAGGTGGCCAGCCTGCCGGATCCGGTCGGCGCCATCCGCGACATGAGCTACCGCCCATCGGGTATCCAGGTCGGCAAGATGCGTACACCCCTGGGGGTGATCGGGATCATCTACGAATCGCGTCCGAACGTGACCATCGATGCCGCCAGCCTGTGCCTGAAGTCGGGTAACGCGACCATTCTGCGTGGCGGCTCCGAAGCCATCCATTCCAATCGCGCGATTGCCACCTGCATCCAGCGTGGCCTGGCCGAGGCCGGCCTGCCGGCGGCCGTGGTGCAAGTGGTCGAGACCACCGACCGCGAAGCCGTGGGCGCGCTGATCAGCATGCCCGAGTTCGTCGATGTCATCGTGCCGCGCGGTGGCCGTGGCCTGATCGAGCGCATCAGCCGCGACGCCCGCGTACCGGTTATCAAGCATCTGGACGGTATCTGCCACGTCTACGTCAGCCAGCATGCTGACCTGGACAAGGCCTGGAACGTGGCCTTCAACGCCAAGACCTACCGGTACGGCATCTGCGGCGCGATGGAAACGCTGCTGGTCGACCAGCAGGTTGCCGAGCGCTTCCTGCCGGAAATGGCCCGCCGCTTCCTGGAAAAAGGCGTGGAGCTGCGTGGCTGTGAGCGCACCCGTGCGTTCATCGACGCCAAGCCCGCCACCGAAGACGACTGGCACACCGAGTACCTCGACGCGATCCTGTCGATTCGCGTCGTCGACGGCCTGGACCAGGCGATCGAGCACATCAACCATTACGGCTCGCACCACACTGACTCGATCATCAGCGAGCATCAGGGTGAGGCCCGCCAATTCATGGCTGAAGTCGATTCGGCGTCGGTCATGCTCAACACCCCGACCTGCTTTGCCGACGGTTTCGAGTACGGTCTCGGCGCGGAAATCGGTATTTCCACCGACAAGCTGCATGCTCGCGGCCCGGTCGGCCTGGAAGGCCTGACCTGCGAGAAGTACGTGGTGATCGGCGACGGCCAGCTGCGCGGCCAGGGGTCCTGCTGAGTTGAGCAAGGCCCAGGTAGTCCGGCGCATCGGCATTCTAGGCGGCACCTTCGACCCCGTGCACATCGGCCACCTGCGCAGCGCGCTGGAAGTGGCCGAGTTCATGGGGCTGGACGAGCTGCGCCTGTTGCCCAACGCCCGGCCGCCGCACCGCGATACCCCGCAAGTCGCCGCGCTGGATCGCCTGGCCATGGTTCGCCAAGCGGTGCAGGGCGTCGACTGCCTGAGCGTCGATGCCCGCGAGCTGGAGCGGGACAAACCGTCGTACACCATCGATACGCTGGAATCGATCCGCGCCGAACTGGCCGGCCACGACCAGCTGTTCCTGGTGCTTGGCTGGGATGCCTTCTGTGGCCTGCCTGCCTGGCATCGCTGGGAAGAACTGCTGCAACATTGTCACATCCTGGTGCTGCAACGCCCGGATGCCGACGTAGAACCCCCTGACGAGCTGCGCAACCTGCTGGCTGCGCGCTCGGAGAGCGATCCCACCGCCATGTCCGGCCCGGCGGGAAATATTTCGTTCGTCTGGCAGACACCGCTTGCGGTGTCGGCTACACAGATCCGACAGCTGCTGGCCAGCGGCAAATCGGTGAGGTTCCTGGTGCCGGACGCCGTACTGGCCTACATCGAGGCGCACGAACTGTATCGTGCGCCTAACTGACGGTGCCTCTGGCGCCTCATCCAACGAGTTGAACGAGTTTTATATGACCAAGCAGAAAATTTACGGCGAAGAACTGGTCGCAGTGACCAAGGCAGCGCTGGAAGACGTCAAGGCCCAGGATATCCAGGTCATCGACGTGCGCGACAAGCACAGCCTGACCGACTACATGATCATTGCCACCGGTACCTCCAACCGCCAGATCAACGCGATGGCCGAAAAGGTTCGCGAAGCCGTCAAGGCCAAGGGCGCCCAGCCACTGGGCGAAGAAGGCAAGGGTGACAGCGACTGGGTACTGCTGGACCTGAACGACGTCATCGTGCACATGATGACCGCCGCTGCTCGCCAGTTCTACGACCTGGAGCGCCTGTGGCAGGGTGCCGAGCAAAGCCGTGCCGCCGATGGCAAGCACCACAGCCCGGACCATGCCCACGAGTACTCCGACAAGCTCAAAGACCGCGAATAAGGAAAGCGCTGTGCGTCTGCGCCTGATCGCGGTCGGCTCGCGCATGCCGAAGTGGGTCGAGGAAGGCTGGCATGAATATGCCAAGCGCCTGCCTGCCGAGCTGTCGCTGGAGCTGGTGGAAATCCCGCTGAACACCCGTGGCAAGAATGCCGATGTCGCCCGCCTGATCCGTCAGGAGGGCGAAGCCATGCTGAGCAAGGTGCAGCCCGGGGAACGCATCGTTACCCTCGAGGTCCATGGCAAGCCGTGGAGTACCGAGCAGCTGGCCACCGAGCTGGACCGCTGGCGGCTCGATGCGCGCACGGTAAATTTGATGGTGGGGGGCCCGGAAGGCCTGGCGCCGGAGGTTTGCGCGCGCGCCGAGCAACGTTGGTCGCTGTCGCCGCTGACCCTGCCGCACCCGTTGGTAAGGATACTCATCGGCGAGCAGATCTACCGCGCCTGGACCGTGTTGTCCGGGCACCCTTACCACAAATGAGCCTGTAAGCAGTCCGATGTCGCAGCCGATCCGTCTCAAGGACCACGAGAAAGACGCCCGCCTGGTGCGCAACCGCGTCGTGGTCGGCGCAGTGGCGATCATGTTGCTCATCTGCGTGTTGATTGCGCGGCTGTACTACTTGCAGATCATCCAGTACGACTACCACTCGACGCTGTCGGAAAACAACCGGGTGCATGTGCAGCCGATTCCGCCGACACGCGGGCTGATCTTCGACCGTAATGGTGTGATCGTGGCCGACAACCGGCCCAGCTTTAGCCTGTCGATGACCCGCGAACGTGCGGGTAATTGGCAGGAAGTGCTGGACACCATCGTCGAAGTGCTGGAACTGACCGACGACGACCGGGCGTTGTTCGAGAAGCGCATGCGCCAGGGGCGCCGGCCGTTCGAGCCGGTGCCGATCCTGTTCGAGCTCAACGAAGAGCAGATCGCCCGGGTCGCGGTAAACCAGTTCCGCCTGCCAGGCGTGGAAGTGGTGGCCCAGTTGGTGCGGCATTACCCGCAGGGTGCGCATTTTGCGCATTCGGTGGGTTATGTGGGGCGGATCAACGAGAAAGAGCTTAAAACCCTTGATCCGGTCAACTACAGCGGCACCCACCACATTGGCAAGACCGGCATCGAGCGCTTCTACGAGGACGCCCTGCATGGTCAGGTGGGTTACGAGGAAGTCGAGACCAACGCCCGTGGCAGGGTGCTGCGGGTGCTCAAGCGCACCGACCCCAAGCCGGGCAAGGACATTGTGCTGAGCCTGGACATCAAGCTGCAGGAGGCCGCCGAAGCCGCCTTGGGTGGCCGGCGTGGCGCGGTGGTGGCGCTCGACCCGCGTACCGGTGAAGTGCTGGCGATGGTCAGCCAGCCAAGTTTCGATCCCAACCTGTTCGTCACCGGCATCAGCTTCAAGGCCTATGCCGAGCTGCGCGACTCGATCGACCGGCCGCTGTTCAACCGCGTGTTGCGCGGGCTGTACCCGCCCGGTTCGACCATCAAGCCGGCCGTGGCCATCGCCGGCCTCGACAGTGGCGTGGTCAATGCCGGCAGCCGGGTGTTCGACCCAGGCTACTACCAGTTGCCCAACTACGATCACAAGTACCGTAACTGGAACCGCTCCGGCGATGGCTGGGTCGATCTGGACACCGCGATCATGCGTTCCAACGACACCTACTTCTACGATCTTGCGCACAAGATGGGCATCGATCGGCTGTCCAGCTACATGAACAAATTCGGCATTGGCCAGCGGGTTTCCCTCGACATGTTCGAGGAATCCTCCGGGTTGATGCCGTCGCGCGAATGGAAGCGCGCCACTCGTCGCCAGGCCTGGTTCCCTGGCGAAACCCTGATTCTCGGCATCGGCCAGGGCTACATGCAGGCCACGCCGCTGCAACTTGCCCAAGCGACTGCACTGATCGCCAACAAAGGCGTGTGGAACCGCCCGCATCTGGCCAAGACCATCGAGGGCCAGCCGCCGGTGGACGAGAACCCGATGGAAAACATCGTGCTGCGTGACAAGTCAGACTGGGCCAAGGTTACCCATGGCATGGAGCAGGTGATGCACAACGCCCGTGGTACCGCGCGCAAGGCTGCTGTTGGTGCCCAGTACCGCATTGCCGGCAAGAGCGGTACCGCCCAGGTGGTGGCGATCAAGCAGGGCGAGAAGTACGACCGCAACAAACTCCAGGAGCGCCACCGCGACCACGCACTGTTCGTCGCCTTTGCCCCGGCCGATGACCCGAAGATCGTGGTCTCGGTGATGGTCGAGAACGGTGAGTCCGGCTCCGGTGTCGCGGCGCCCGTGGTCCGCCAGATCATGGACGCCTGGCTGCTCGACGAAAACGGCCGGCTCAAGCCCGAGTTCGCGCCAGCCACCGTTACCCAGGAATCGTCCCTGTGATGAACAATTTCGATCGCATGCTCTCCAGCGAGGATGTGATGCGTCGGCGCGCCAGCTTTCTGCAGCGCATCCATGTCGACGGCCCCTTGCTGATCATCCTGCTGACCCTCGCAGCCGGCAGCCTGTTCGTGCTGTATTCGGCCAGTGGCAAGAACTGGGACCTGCTGCTCAAACAGGCCACGTCGTTCGGTATCGGGCTGGTGTCGATGTTCGTCATCGCCCAGCTGGAGCCGCGTTTCATGGCCCGCTGGGTGCCCTTGGCCTACCTGACCGGGGTGCTGTTGCTGGTGGTGGTGGACGTGATGGGCCATAACGCCATGGGTGCCACGCGCTGGATCAACATCCCCGGGGTGATCCGCTTCCAGCCGTCGGAGTTCATGAAGATCATCATGCCGGCGACCATTGCCTGGTACTTGTCCAAGCGCACATTGCCGCCGCACTTGAAACATGTGGCGATCAGCCTGGTGCTGATCGGTGTGCCGTTCATCCTGATCGTGCGCCAGCCCGACCTGGGTACGGCGCTGCTGATCCTCGCCTCCGGCGCCTTCGTGCTGTTCATGGGCGGGCTGCGCTGGCGCTGGATCCTCAGCGTGCTGGCGGCGGCGGTGCCGGTGGCGGTGGCGATGTGGTTCTTCGTCATGCACGACTACCAGAAACAGCGGGTACTGACCTTTCTCGACCCGGAAAGCGACCCGTTGGGCACCGGCTGGAACATCATCCAGTCCAAGGCGGCGATCGGCTCGGGCGGGGTGTTCGGCAAGGGCTGGCTGCTCGGCACCCAGTCGCACCTGGACTTCCTTCCGGAAAGCCATACCGACTTCATCATTGCCGTGCTCGGCGAGGAGTTCGGCCTGGTCGGCATCTGCCTGCTGCTGATCGTCTACCTGCTGCTCATCGGCCGTGGCCTGATGATCACCGCCCAGGCGCAGACCCTGTTTGGCAAGCTGTTGGCAGGCAGCCTGACCATGACCTTCTTTGTATACGTGTTCGTCAATATCGGAATGGTCAGCGGCCTTCTGCCCGTGGTGGGCGTGCCGCTGCCCTTCATCAGCTATGGCGGAACATCGTTGGTGACGCTGCTGTCAGCGTTTGGCGTGCTGATGTCGATCCACACGCACCGCAAATGGATCGCGCAGGTTTGAATAAGGTGAACAATTTCATGCAAGCAGTGCGTAACTGGGCTGCCCGTTGTGTGCCGTGGATCGGCGCGGTGGGCCTGTTCGGCGCTGTACAGCTGGCCCATGCCGGCGATTACCAGGGCTCGCCACAGGTGGCCGCGTTCGTTGGCGAAATGAGCCGCGATTACGGTTTTGCCCCTGAGCAACTGATGGGTGTGTTCAGTGAGGTACAGCGCAAGCAGTCGATCCTCGACGCCATTTCGCGTCCGGCCGAACGGGTCAAGCCGTGGAAGGACTACCGGCCGATGTTCATTACCGACGCGCGCATCGCCCGCGGTGTGGACTTCTGGCGCCAGCACGAGGCTGTGCTGGCCCGCGCCGAGCAGGAATACGGCGTACCGGCGCAGTACATCGTCGCCATCATCGGCGTCGAAACCTTCTTTGGCCGCAATACCGGCAATTACCGGGTGATCGATGCGCTGTCGACCCTGGGCTTCGACTACCCGCCGCGGGCCGAATTCTTCCGCAAGGAGCTGCGCGAGTTCTTGTTGCTGGCCCGTGATGAGCAGCTCGATCCGCTGACACTCAAGGGCTCCTATGCAGGGGCCATGGGCCTGCCGCAGTTCATGCCAAGCAGCTTCCGCAACTACGCGGTGGACTTTGACGGCGACGGCCACATCAATATCTGGAACAACCCGGACGATGCCATCGGCAGCGTCGCCAGCTACTTCAAGCGCCACGGCTGGGTGGCCGGGGAGGGCGTGGTCAGCCGTGCCTGGGTCGAGGGTGCGCGGGCCGACGAGGGCTTGACCACTGGCATCGAGCCGGTCAAGACGGTCGGGGAGTTGCGCGCGCTTGGCTGGTCGGTTCATGATTCGCTGCGCGATGATCTGCCGGTTACAGCCTTCCGTCTTGAAGGCGATAGTGGCCCCGAGTACTGGATGGGGCTGAAGAACTTCTACGCGATCACTCGCTACAACCGCAGCGTGATGTATGCCATGGCAGTGCATCAGCTTGCGGAACAGCTGGTTCAAGTACGGGGCGTCAAGTAATGCGCGCAATCATCTCTGGCAACTCTTTCAAGCTGCTGACCTGCCTCGCCGTCGGCGTGGTGCTGGCCAGCTGCTCCTCCAATCGCCCGACCCAGCAAAGCAGCGGCAACGTCGTGCGTAGCCAGCCGGGCCTGGACATCAACCGGGCCCACAAGGACGGCGCACCGTGGTGGGACGTGGATGTGAACAAGATCCCCGACGCCACGCCGACCGTGCACACCGGCAACTACAAGGCCAACCCGTATACGGTGTTGGGCAAGACCTATTACCCGATGCAGGACTCGCGCAACTACCGCGCCGAGGGCACCGCGTCGTGGTACGGCACCAAGTTCCATGGGCAGAACACCGCCAACGGCGAACTGTACGACCTGTATGGCATGAGCGCGGCTCACAAGACCCTGCCCCTGCCGGCCTACGTCAAGGTGACCAACCTCGCCAATAACCGCAGCGTCATCCTGCGGGTCAACGACCGTGGCCCGTTCTATTCCGACCGCATCATCGATTTGTCCTACGCTGCGGCAAAAAAACTCGGTTATGCCGAGATCGGTACCGCGCACGTGCGTGTCGAGGGCATCGACCCGCAGCAGTGGTGGGCCCAGCGTGGCCAGACCCCGCCGATGGTGCTGAAGGAACCGCAAGTGGCGCAGACCCAGGCGATCCCGGCCACTACCGGTCGTGTCGAGCAATGGACCCCGCCGCCACAGCAGCATGCGGCGCCGGTGGTGCCGGTGCAGGTGGGTGGCAACAACGTACCTGGCGGCAACGGCGGCAGCTTCCTGCAGGTGGGGGCCTTCGCCAACCCGGACGCCGCCGAGTTGCTGCGGTCCAAGCTCAGCACCATGGTCAGCGCGCCGGTGTTCATCAGCTCTATCGTGCGCAACCAGCAGACCCTGCATCGGGTGCGTCTGGGGCCGATCGGCAGCCAAGGCGAGATACAACAGGCTCAAGACAGCATTCGCCTGGCGAACTTGGGGCAGGCCAAGCTGGTCACAGCTGACTGACTGTGGGGGCGGGCTTGCCCGCGGAGAAGGCGGCACCAAACTGTCGGTTTTGTCATGAATTGCCGGGCGCAGGCATGTACAATGTCGGCTTTTGCCCGCAGTGACATAACGCCGCACTTTGCTGGGCCAGGCCCTCGGCCATAAAACTAGACTGACTGGCGCTGGGCACATGATCTTGCCCAGGGAACATCAGACCATTAGCGATTTTCGAGAGACGGATGAACATCACCAACCTTGCCAAACGACTTTGCCTGCCTGTACTGCTGCTGATCACGCCTGCCGCCTTCGCGGCTGAGCAGATGACACCTGCACCACCGCAACTGGCAGCCAAGTCCTACGTACTCATGGACGCGTCCAGCGGCAACGTGCTGGTCGAGAACAACGGTGACGAGCGCCTGCCGCCAGCCAGCCTGACCAAGCTGATGACTGCCTACATCGCCACCCTGGACATCCGTCGTGGCCAGATCGGCGAGAATGACCCGGTTACCGTCAGCGAAAACGCCTGGCGTACCGGCGGTTCGCGCATGTTCATCAAGGTGGGCAGCCAGGTAACGGTCAGCGACCTGCTGCACGGCATCATCATCCAGTCCGGCAACGACGCCTCGGTCGCCCTGTCCGAGCACATCGCCGGCAGCGAAGATGCGTTCGCCGACATGATGAACAAGACGGCTGCCGACTTGGGCATGAGCAATAGCCACTTCATGAACCCGACCGGCCTGCCGAACCCGGAGCACTACTCGTCTGCCCACGACATGGCGATCCTGGCCCGTGCGATCATCAACGTCGACCCGGCCCACTACGCCATCTACTCGCAGAAAGAGTTCTTCTGGAACAACATCAAGCAGCCTAACCGCAACCTGCTGCTGTGGCGTGACAAGACGGTCGACGGCCTGAAAACCGGCCACACCGAGGAAGCCGGCTACTGCATGGTGGCTTCGGCTGTGCGCGACGGCCAGCGCCTGATCGCCGTGGTGTTCGGCACCAACAGCGAGCAGTCGCGCGCTGCCGAGACCCAGAAGCTGCTGACCTATGGCTTCCGCTTCTTCGAAACCCAGACCTTCTACCAGAAGGGCACCGAGCTGACCCAGGCACCGGTCTGGAAAGGCGCCTCCAGTGTCGTCAAGGCGGGCCTGGCCGACGACCTGACCATGACTATGCCTAAAGGCCAATTGAAGCGCCTGCAGGCTTCGATGACCATGAACCCGCAAATTACTGCACCAATTGCCAAAGGTGACGTGATCGGTAAAGTGGAAGTCAAACTGGACGAGCAAGTGGTTCACAGCGCCGACCTGATCGCCCTCGATGGTGTCGAGGAAGGTGGTTTCTTCCGCCGTATGTGGGATAGCATCCGTCTATTCTTCTATGGCTTGTTCAACTGATACGTGACCTGCAAGCCCCCGCAGATCCGGCGGGGGCCTTGTTGTTGCCACGGCTTACGAGGCCGTTTCCGCCATGAGCGAACCAGACGTAAAGTCGCACAAGATCGAATTCCCCTGCGCCGATTACCCGATCAAGGTAATCGGCGATACCGTTGTCGGCTTCAAGGACACGGTGATCGAGATCCTCAGCAAGCACGCCAAGGTCGACATTTCCACCCTGGCCGAACGCCAGAGCAAGGAAGGCAAGTACACCACGGTGCAATTGCACATTGTTGCCGAAAGCGAGAACCAGCTGCACGATATCAATAGCGCCCTGCGTGCTACCGGCATCGTGAAAATGGTGCTTTGATGTCCGCCTGCCTCGGTTTTCGCGAGCTTGGCCTACAGCCGTACGAACCGGTGCTGGAGGCCATGCGTCGCTTTACCGAGCAGCGCACCCCGGACAGCCAGGATGAAGTCTGGCTGGTCGAGCACCCCGCAGTCTTCACCCAGGGCCAGGCCGGCAAGGCCGAGCACCTGCTGGTGCCGGGCGACATCCCGGTGGTGCAGACCGACCGCGGCGGCCAGGTGACCTACCATGGCCCCGGGCAGCTGGTGGCCTACCTGCTGCTGGATGTACGCCGTCTGGGCTTTGGCGTGCGTGAGCTGGTCAGCCGTATCGAGCAGAGCCTCGTTGATCTGCTCAGCAGCTACGCCGTGCAGGCTTCTGCCAAGCCCGACGCCCCAGGCGTCTATGTCGATGGAGCGAAAATCGCCTCCCTCGGCCTGCGAATTCGCAATGGCCGTTCGTTCCACGGCCTTGCCCTGAACGTGGACATGGACCTTGCGCCATTCCGCCGAATCAACCCCTGCGGTTATGCGGGGCTGGCGATGACCCAGCTGCGTGACCTGGCAGGCCCGATCGAACTCGACGAGGTCAGGACAAGGCTGCGCGGACAGCTGGTCAAGCACCTCGACTACGCTGAGCAGACGACCCTCACGGGCGGAATCGACTGAATATGACAACTGTGCAAGAAGCCGTGCCGAACCTGATACCCACCCAGGATGCCACCCCGCGCCCAGCGCCAAAGAAGGTGGAAGCTGGGGTCAAGCTGCGTGGCGCCGACAAGGTCGCGCGCATCCCGGTAAAGATCATCCCTACAGACGAGCTGCCGAAAAAGCCCGACTGGATCCGCGTGCGTATCCCGGTATCGCCCGAGGTCGACCGTATCAAGCAGTTGCTGCGCAAGCACAAGCTGCACAGCGTTTGCGAAGAGGCATCCTGCCCGAACCTGGGCGAGTGTTTCTCTGGTGGTACTGCCACTTTCATGATCATGGGTGACATCTGTACCCGTCGTTGCCCATTCTGCGACGTTGGCCATGGCCGGCCGAAGCCGCTGGATCTGGACGAGCCGAAAAACCTGGCGGTCGCCATCGCCGACCTGCGCCTGAAGTATGTGGTGATCACTTCGGTGGACCGCGATGACTTGCGCGACGGCGGCGCCCAGCACTTTGCCGACTGCATCCGCGAAATCCGCGCGCTGTCGCCTGGTGTCCAGCTGGAAACCCTGGTGCCGGATTACCGTGGCCGTATGGACGTTGCGCTGGAAATTACCGCGCAAGAGCCGCCGGATGTGTTCAACCACAACCTTGAGACCGTACCGCGCCTGTACAAGGCTGCGCGCCCGGGGTCGGACTACGACTGGTCGCTGGACCTGCTGCAGAAATTCAAGCAGCTGGTACCGCATGTGCCCACCAAGTCGGGCCTGATGCTCGGCCTGGGCGAAACCGACGAGGAAGTGATCGAAGTGATGCACCGCATGCGTGAGCATGACATCGACATGCTCACCCTCGGCCAGTACCTGCAGCCTTCGCGCAGCCACCTGCCGGTGCAGCGATTTGTCCACCCCGACACCTTCGCCTGGTTCGCCGAGGAAGGTTACAAGATGGGCTTCAAGAACGTCGCATCGGGCCCTCTGGTACGTTCTTCGTACCACGCCGACCAGCAGGCGCACGAAGCCAAGATCAAGCTCTGAGCCTGGGCTGAAGCACAAATGCCGATGCTTGCCGAAAAGGCAGCATCGGCATTTTTTTTTGCGGGCCACAAGCCATAAGCTACGAGCGAGAAGAAGTCTGGAGCTGCATGATGAATTGTGTCGATACTGTTCACGTACTTTTGCCCAGGGCGATCCCGAAGGATGCCTGCTTCGCGATCATTGCGCCGGCAGGCTCGGCGCGGCTGGACACGCACAAGGTAAGCCAGTGGTTCGCTGACCGTGGCTACCGTTGCCGGATTTACCCAGGCGCCCTGCAGGCCCAGGGCTACCTGGCGGGGCCAGACCAGCAGCGCCTGCGGGACCTGCATGATGCCTTTGCCGAGCCGGCCATCGACGCCATCCTGTGCATGCGTGGCGGCTATGGCAGCATGCGCCTGCTCGATCAGCTCGACTTCGCGCTGATCCGGCGCAACCCCAAGCCGCTGATCGGCTATAGCGACATCACTGCGTTGCACGCGGCGATTTACCGGCACGCCGGGTTACTCACCTTCCATGGCGGGATGCTCAATGCGGATCTGCTAGGGGCCAAGTTGCCACCGACGGAGTCGTCGCTGCTGGCGCAGCTGGGGGGGCATGTGCGCGCGGGCGAGCAGATCGTGCACCCGGCGGACTATGCCTTGAGCAGTGTATTACCGGGCGTGGCCAGCGGCCCGCTGCTCGGTGGCAACCTGTCGATGCTGGGTGCGACCATGGGGACGCCGGCCGAGCTGGATACCCAAGGCTGCATCCTGTTCATCGAGGACGTCAACGAGCCGTTGTACCGGGTGGACCGGCTGCTGACCCAATTGCGCCTGGCCGGCAAGCTGGAGGGCGTGAAGGGCGTACTGGTGGGGGACTTTGCCGGTATTACCACGGCGGCTTTGGCGCCGTTGCTGAAAGATATCTTCGCGCCGCTGGGGGTGCCGGTGCTGGCGGGGTGGCGCAGTGGGCACTGCGACCCGAATGTGTGCCTGCCGTTGGGGGCTCGGGTAAGGCTGGACAGTGTTCAGCAGAGCCTGGTGCTGGAGCAGGATCTGTTCAAGGCTTGAGGTACCCGGGCTGCTTTGCAGCCCATCACGACGCAAGGCCGCTTGCGCAGCAGATCGCATTCTTAGGTGGGAAGGGCCTTGTGTCGCGAAAGGGGCGCAACGCGCCCCCCCGGCATTCTTATTGGCTACGCAGGCTCTCGAGCAGCTTGTGGGTTGGGTAGCCATCGGCCGGCCAGCCCAGACCCTGCTGGGCATTGCGGATGGCCTTGCGGGTATTGGCACCGATAATGCCATCGGCATTACCCGCCTCATGGCCGCGGCTGTTCAACAAGTTCTGCAACTCCATACGCTCGCTGCGGCTGAGCGGCAGGTCTTCCTTGGGCCAGCTGCCGGCGATGAAGCCCCAGCCACTGAAGCGGTCTCCCAACAGGCTGACGGCCAGGGCATAGGACGATGAGTTGTTGTACTTGAGGATGGCGCGGAAGTTGTCCAGCACCAGGAACGCCGGGCCTCGGGCGCCCGCTGGCAACAGCAGGGCGGCAGGCAGCTGATTGCTACCCGGCGGCAGCTGAGTACCTGCAGGCAGCTTCACACCCATCGCCAGCCATTCGCTGACCGGTTTGCGCAGTGCCCCATCGGCTTGCCAGAAATCGAACCCAGCGGGCACTTGTACCTCGAAGCCCCATGGCTGACCACGCTTCCAGCCCGAGCTCTGCAGGTAGTGGGCAGTCGACGCCAGGGCGTCCGGGGTACTGTTCCAGATATCGCGGCGACCATCGCCGTCAAAGTCCACGGCATGGGTGTTATAGGTGGTCGGGATGAACTGGGTCTGGCCCATGGCGCCGGCCCACGAGCCACGCATGGCCTCTGGCTGGATGTCGCCATGCTGGATGATCTGCAGGGCCGCGATCAGCTGGTCCTGGGCGAATTGCGGGCGGCGGCCTTCGTAGGCCAGGGTCGCCAGCGAGCGGATCACCGACTTGTTGCCCTGGAACTGGCCGAAGTTACTTTCCATGCCCCATACCGCGACCAGCACCTGGCGGTCGACGCCATAGCGTTGCTCAAGGCTTGTCAGCAACTCGGCATTCTGCTCCAGCAGTTTTTTGCCGTTGCGCACGCGTAGCGGCGAAAGTGCACCTTCAAGGTATTCCCACACCGGGCGGGTGAACTCCGGCTGGCTGCGGTCGGCCTTGATCACGTCCAGGTCTGGAGTGACACCAAGGAACGCGCGGTCGAAGGTACTCGGCGAAATACCGGCTTGGAGAGCCTGCTGACGGAAGCCTGCCTGCCATTGCGCGAAGGTTTGCAGAGGCTGGATTTCAGTGCTGACGTCGGGCGTTGTGCCGGGCACGGTCACCACTGGAGCGGGTTGGGCTGGGGCCAGCGGCAGCGCGTCGGCGGCAGTGGGTTTTTCCGCGCAGGCAACCAGCAGGATGAAGCTGGAGGCGGCGATCAGCTGGCGGGTTTCCCAACGGGGGAGAAGACGGAAGAGCATGCACAGATCCAGAATTGCAGGTCAGATGAAGACCATACCATGCCTGCGCTTGCGATGCTTTCATGCAGCCAAAAAGTAAGAAGCCTCCCAATCTCTCGATTGGAAGGCTTCGCGGCGGTAGCTGCCTTTGCCCTTGTTCGGCTGTTCCTGGCGGCAGCGGAACAGCGGTTGGGCGATGATCGACTTGGCCTTGTTGGGGCCGTGCTTTTTCGGCTTTTTGCTCATGGCGGTGTTCCCGGGTTGGGTGGGGTTCGGGGCGCACTGTAGGGCTTGGGCTGCCGGGGAGCCAATTGATTGTGTTTATAGATCGAGATCCTGCGCTTGGTAACCCTGTGGAGCGTGCCCCAGTTACTCGGGAGGAAGGGCCAGGCGCTGGCCAGCCATCAACAGCGACAGCCGCGCCAGGCCAACCCAGGGCGAACCTTCTGCCTGCCCTTTGATCTGCGCATCGATGCGCTGGGCATCCTGTAGCAGTTGCGCCCAGCGCTGGGCCGAGAGGCGCTGCAGGGCCTTGCTGACCAGCGGTCGGCGTTTGTCCCAGATGGGCGGGCGGGCCTGGCTGAACGCTTTGTCCAGGGGCACGCCTTGGCTGAACTGCTGGGCTAGCCCCGCCAGCTGGCGCAGCTCGCGGGCCAAGGCCCAGAGGATGACGGGCGGCTCCACACCTTCACCGCGCAAACCTTCAAGCATACGCAGGGCGTGCGCCGCTTCGCCGTTCAGAATGGCGTCGACCAGGCCGAAGACATCGAAACGGGCGCTGTCGGCGACAGCGGCCTGTACGGTTTCCACGGTAATCTGGCTGCCTTCGGCCAGCAGCTTGAGCTTTTCGATTTCCTGCGCGGCAGCCAGCAGGTTGCCTTCCACACGTGCAGCAATCAGGTCGACGGCGTCACGTTGCGCGGACAGGCCAGCCTGTTGCAGGCGCTGGTTGATCCACTGTGGTAGCTGCTGCGCGTCCACCGGCCAAATCTGGATGAACTGGCAATGGGCGCCTTCGATCAACGACTTGCCCCACTTGGTCTTCTGTGCACTGCCGTCGAGCTTGGGCAGGCTGACCAGCAGCAGGGTGTCTTCGGCAGGGTTGGCGCAGTATTCCATCAGCGCAGCGGCGCCCTTGTCGCCGGGCTTGCCGGAGGGCAGGCGCAGTTCCAGCAGGCGGCGCTGGGCGAACAGCGACAGGCTGGCGCCCGCCTGGAGCAGGGTGCCCCAGTCGAAGTTGGCGTCGGCACTGAATACCTGGCGTTCGTCAAAACCTTGCTGGCGCGCGGCATTGCGAATGGCGTCAGCGGCTTCCTGGCACAGCAGCGGGTCGTCGCCGCTGACCACGTAGACAGGGGCCAGGGCGCCTTGCAGGTGCTTGTTGAGTTGGGCGGGGGCGAGCTTCATGGGGAGCAGGCGGGGCGCCCAAGGGCGCCCCGCTCGGGCTTAGTTGCCCGGAACTTCCAGTGGCGACTGCTGAGGCGTTTCGGCCTGCTGGCGGCGCGCAGCCTCCAGCGCGTCGGCTTCGGCCTTGGCACGCTCGTCGGCTTTACGCTGCAGCTCATCCAGCTGAGAGGGGCTCAGCATCTGCAGGCGCACGACCATGGCATTGACCAGGTCGCGGCGCATTTCTTCACGCGCACGGCTAGCTTCCTGCTCGGAACCGGTGATGTTCGAGCCGTCACGCAGGTAGATCTTGCGCACTTCAAGCTTGTCGCTCATCAGCTCCAGGTTGTTCAGGCCCTGGATGCTGTAGTCCAGCACTGTGGTCAGCTCGTACTCGGCGGTACGGTTGCCACTGCTGTAGGTAGCCGAGCGCTCGCGCTCCTGCTCGTTGGTCAGCACCAGACGGTAAGGTGCGCCGGCGTGCACGTTGACGCCGCTACGCTCCAGTACTTCGCGCAGCTGAACCACGGTCGGGCCGTAGGCGTTGCGTGCGCTGACGTCCATTTCCTTCACGCTCAGCTCGGTGGAGCCGGTGCCGCGCAGCTGGAAACCGCAGGCGCTGAGCATGACCGCCAGGCCGATTACCAGCAAATTGCGTTTGATCATGTTGTTGCTCCCTTGTGGGCCTGTTCCGCCCGCCCGCATTGGCTGCGGGCGGGCGTTGCCATCAGTTGGCGACGATGTTGACCAGCTTGCCCGGCACCACGATGACCTTGCGGATGGTCAGGCCATCGATGAAGCGCAGGACATTCTCGTTGCTGCGCGCGGCGGCTTCGATTTCTTCACGGCTGGCGGCGGCCGGCATTTCGACCTGGCCACGCAGCTTGCCGTTGACCTGCACCACCAGGGTGACGGTGTCCTGCACGAGGGCGGCTTCGTCGACAGCCGGCCAGGCGGCGTCGATCACGGCCTGCTGGTGGCCCAGTTGCTGCCACAGCTCGTGAGAGATGTGCGGAGTGATCGGCGCCAGCAGCAGGGTCACGGCCTCCAGGCCTTCCTGCAGCAGGGCGCGGTCCTGTGCAGTGGCTTGTGGAGCCTTTTCCAGCACGTTCATCACGGTCATCACCTGGGCGATGGCGGTGTTGAACTTGTGGAACTGGCCGACATCGGTACTGGCTTGCTTGATGGCTGCGTGGATAGCGCGGCGGATGACCTTCTGCGCGTCGTCCAGGGCGGCGACATCCAGCTGGCCCGGCAGGCCTTGGGCAACATGGGCCTGGGCCAGGCGCCAGACGCGGCGCAGGAAGCGGCTCGCGCCTTCGACGCCGGAGTCGGACCACTCCAGGCTCGCGTCAGGTGGCGAGGCGAACATCATGAACAGACGGCAGGTGTCGGCACCGTACTGGTCGATCATCGACTGCGGGTCGACGCCGTTGTTCTTGGACTTCGACATCTTCTCGGTGCCGCCGATTTCCACCGGCAGGCCGTCGGTCTTCAGGCGGGCACCAATGATCTTGGCCTTGGCATCGCGCTCGATTTCGACATCGGCCGGGTTGAACCAGTCCTTGCCGCCGTTGCTGGCTACACGGTAGTAGGTTTCGGCGACCACCATGCCCTGGGTCAGCAGGTTCTTGAACGGCTCGTTGGAGGTGACCAGACCTTCGTCACGCATCAGTTTGTGGAAGAAGCGCGCGTACAGCAGGTGCAGGATGGCGTGTTCGATACCACCGATGTACTGGTCGACCGGCAGCCAGTGGTTGGCCGCTTTCGGGTCGACCATGCCACCTTCGTAGTTCGGCGAAGCGTAGCGGGCGAAGTACCAGGACGACTCGACGAAAGTGTCCATGGTGTCGGTTTCGCGCTTGGCCGCAGTGCCGCATTTCGGGCAGCTGCATGCGTAGAATTCCGGCATGCGCGCCAGTGGCGAACCAGCGCCATCTGGCACCACGTTTTCTGGCAGGGTAACCGGCAGCTGGTCTTCCGGCACCGGCACGTCGCCGCAGGACGGGCAGTGGATGATCGGGATCGGGCAGCCCCAGTAGCGCTGGCGGCTGATGCCCCAGTCACGCAGGCGGAACTGGGTGCGCGATTTGCCCAGTTCCTTGCGGATCAGGGCTGCTTCGATGGCGTCGAAGGCGCCGGCGAAATCCAGGCCGTCGAACTCGGCGGAGTTGATCAGCTGCCCGTGCTCGCCGTAGGCGTCCTGCCACTCGCTGCCGACTTCATCGCCAGCGCTGGTGCGCACCACGGCCTTGACCGGCAGGTTGTACTTGTGGGCGAACTCGAAGTCGCGCTCGTCGTGGGCGGGTACTGCCATCACGGCGCCATCGCCGTAGTGCATCAGCACGTAGTTGGCGACCCAGACCGGCAGCTTCTCGCCGGTCAGTGGGTGTTCCACCAGCAGGGAAGTGGCCATGCCCTTCTTCTCTTGGGTGGCCATGTCGGCTTCGGCGACGCTGCCGCTCTTGCACTCGTCGATGAACGCCTGCAGCGCCGGGTTGCCCTGGGCGGCCTGGGTGGCCAGCGGGTGCTCGGCGGCGACGGCGACGTAGGTGGCGCCCATGAGCGTGTCGGGACGGGTGGTGAAGACCTTGAGGGTGCCTTCGTGGCCGATGCTGGCCTGGTCGTACGGGAACTGGACTTCCATGCCGCGCGACTTGCCGATCCAGTTGCGCTGCATGGTCTTGACCTGCTCAGGCCAGCCCGGCAGCTCGTCGAGGCTTTCCAGCAGCTCGTCGGCGTAATCGGTGATGCGGAAGTAGTACATCGGGATTTCGCGCTTCTCGATCAGCGCGCCCGAACGCCAGCCACGGCCGTCGATGACCTGTTCGTTGGCCAGTACGGTCTGGTCCGCCGGGTCCCAGTTCACCGTACCGTTCTTGCGGTAGATAATGCCTTTCTCGAACAGGCGGGTGAACAGCCACTGCTCCCAGCGATAGTAGTCGGGCTTGCAGGTGGTGACTTCACGTGCCCAGTCGATGGCAAGGCCCAGGCTCTTGAGCTGGGTCTTCATGTAGTCGATGTTTTCGTACGTCCACTTGGCCGGGGCGACGTTGTTCTTCATCGCCGCGTTTTCCGCGGGCATGCCGAAAGCGTCCCAGCCCATCGGCTGCAGTACGTTCTTGCCCAGCATGCGCTGATAGCGGGCAATCACGTCACCGATGGTGTAGTTGCGCACGTGGCCCATGTGTAGCTTGCCGCTCGGGTACGGGAACATCGACAGGCAATAGTAGGTGTCTTTGCCTGGCTGTTCGGTAACAGCGAACGATTGTTGCTCGTCCCAGAAGTTCTGGGCGGCGGCTTCGATATCACGGGGCGTGTATTGTTCGTGCATGGCTACTTTTTGCTGAGAGGGAAGAGACCTTGTTCCAGGCAGCGGAACCTCGCTGCGTCCGGCACTCCGGTGTCGTTTAGAGTGAACGCCGTAGCATACAGCAGCGCCGCGCATCGTGGGAAACCTTCGTTGCGAATGGCCGCTGGTCGCGGCACGCGGCTGCTTTTTGCATCGACGCTAAGCTCAGGTGTGGGGGGAGATATTCTTATCTTCAATGAGGTGAACGGATGGGAGAGACGCAGCTACCCGTAATCAGACCGGAGCTTTACGAGCGCCTGATCGACCGGCTCGGCCTGGCACTGGAAACGGCCAGGACCTCGGTGCGATTGCGCGACGAGATGCCAGCCGAGCTGGAGTTGCGTGGGTTGAGCCACGCAGAGTTCGAAGTGATCAAGGCCTACCTGGATTCACTTCCGGAGCGCCAGAATGTCGCTGTCGGCAGTTACCCACAAGCGGAGCCGACATCAGCCAAGATCATCTGGCTCAAGGACAAGAAACGCCCCGCCAGCACGGCGAGATCCAGGACGCTGCCACATCGCTAGCCGTTCAGGATGCCAGGCGCAGGCCATCGCGCGCCGGTTCTTCAATATCATCACAGCTCACGATTGGCGCCGGTCAAACCCTTGTTGACCGGCGTCGATCCCTCTAGGCTGCACGCCTGCCAAGGAGCTGTGGCCAATGCCGATTCGATTCTTCCTGAAACAATGGTTGATGCCGCCGGGCATCCTGTTCTTGCTGCTGCTTGCCGCGTGGTGGTTGCGTGCGCGGCGGCCACGGCTGGCGGCGCTGTGCTTTGCCCTGGGGCTGGGAGGCCTGTGGCTCATGAGCCTGCCGCTGGTGGTGCAGGAAACCGCCCGGGTGCTGGAGACCGAGCCGCCGTTGGCTGTCAGCGACTGGGCGGGGCTGGCGAGCCGCGCGGATGCCATCGTGGTGCTGGGTGCGGGGCGCGAGCGTGGTGACCCGGCCTGGGGTGGTAGTGACCAGCCCACCGCCACGGCGCTGGAGCGCATGCGCTTTGCCGCGCGACTGGCCAAGGCTTCAGGGTTGCCGGTGCTGACCAGCGGTGGGCTGCACTATGGCACTCCGCCGAGCGAGGCGCAGTTGATGGCTGATCGCCTGCATGAGGATTTTGCTGTTCAGGTGAAGTGGCGCGAGGAGGCCAGCCGCACGACTTGGGAGAATGCCCAGCTGACGGCCAAGCTGCTGCAGCCGGCGGGGATTCGCCGGGTGGTGGTGGTCACCCAGGCCTGGCACATGCAGCGTTCGCGCTGGAGCTTTGAGCTGGCGGGGTTCGAGGTGGTGCCGGCGCCGGTTGGGTTCCTCGGACGCGAGCATGCCAGGCCGTTTGGCGGGTTGCTGCCAGAGAGCCGGGCCATGTGGCAGAGCGGGCAGTTGCTGAATGAGGTAGCGGGGTTGGTGGGGTACTGGCTGTTCTATTGATTCCCAGGGCCGCTTTGCGGCCCAGTCACGACCCAAGGTGCTCCCACAGGGTGCGCGCTAGCTTCTAGAAATTGAGCAAGCAGGTCGTTTCCCCAGGTGCTGCATCAGCCTCAAGCCTGCGGGGTAGCTGTGGGAGCGGGCTTGCCCCGCGAAGAATCCAACAC
>NZ_SSOE01000067.1:26617-26772 GCF_029871175.1 Pseudomonas sp. BN607 | reverse complement strand
ATTGCGCTAGATTCTAGAAATTGAGCAAGCCAGTTGTTTCCCCAGGTACTGCATCAGCCTCAAGACAGCGGGGGGGCCTGTGGGAGCGGGCCTGCCCCGCGAAGAATCCAACACAGTGCATGGCACGGGCTTCGCCCGTGTTCGCGGGACAAGCC
>NZ_SSOE01000067.1:116-26539 GCF_029871175.1 Pseudomonas sp. BN607 | reverse complement strand
GCGGGGTAGCTGTGGGAGCGGGCTTGCCCCGCGAAGAATCCAACACGGGGCATGGCACGGGCTGCGCCCGTGTTCGCGGGACAAGCCCGCTCCCACAGGGTGCCGCGCTAGATTCTAGAAACTGAGCAAGCCGGTTGTTTCCCCAGAATACTGCATCAGCCTCAAGCCTGCGGGATACCTGTGGGAGCGGGCTTGCCCCGCGAAGAATCCAACACGGTGCATGGCACCGGCTCCGCCGGTGTTCGCGGCTAAAGCCGCTCCCACAGGGGCCGCGTAACGCCACTTAGACGGTCTTGGCTATGCGCCCGGCCAGCAACGCCCACCCCAGCAGGAGCACGCAGGCAATCGCCAGCGGCCATGAGCGCCATTGCAGATACGGTGTCAGTTGCTGCATCGGCACCACCTCGCCATACAGCACCGCCTGCTGGAACTGCGGCACTTGCGCGGTAATGCGGCCAAACGGGTCGATTAGCGCGGTCACGCCGTTGTTGGTGGCGCGGATCATCCAGCGGCCGGCTTCCAGGGCACGCATCTGCGCCATCTGCAAGTGTTGCAGCGGGCCGATGGAGGTGCCGAACCAGGTGTCGTTGCTGATGGTCAGCAACAGGTCGCTACGTGCCGCCAGGCCTGCGGCAAACTCTGGGTAGACCACTTCGTAGCAGATGTACGGCGCAATCTGGTAGCCCTTGGCCTGCAGCAACGGCTGGTCCTCCGGCCCGCGGGCGAAGTCCGACATGGGCAGGTTGAAGAACTCGATGGCGCCACGCAGCATGTCCTGCAGCGGCACGTACTCGCCGAACGGCACCAGTTTCTGCTTGAGGTAGGTGCCATCGCCTTCGCCGGTCACGGTGATGCCGTTGTAGTAGCGACGCTGGTGATGCACCACTTCACGCACTGGCACGCCAGTGATCAGCGCCGAATGCCGTTCGGCGGCGAAGCGGCCCATCACGTCGATGTAGCCCTGGGCCTGGTCTTTCAGCACCGGTACGGCGGTTTCCGGCCAGATCAGCAGGTCTGCAGGCTTGGAGCTGAAGCTAAGGTCACGGTACAGCGCCAGTTGCGCATCGATGTGCGCCGGGTCCCATTTCAGGTCCTGCTCGACGTTACCCTGGATTGCCGCCACTTTCAGCGGGTCGCCGGCCGGTTTGGTCCAGGCATGGCCCTTGAGCGCAAGGCCCAGTGCCCAAGGCGCCAACAGCAGCAGAGCGGCAATCGCCAGGAAGGACGGGCGGGCGCGCAGGCGGTGCAGGTTGCACAGCAGGGCGGCAGTGAGTGCCAGGGTGAAGGAAATCAGCCACACCCCGCCCAGCGGCGCCAGGCCTGCCAGCGGACCATCAAGCTGGCTGTAGCCGGCGTATAGCCAGGGGAAGCCGGTGAGGAACCAGCCCCGGAAAGCTTCCTGCAGCAGCCATAGCGCGGCGAAGCACAGGGCATCGGCCAGTGGCGCCTCATTGCGCCTTAGCCAGCGTGCCCACAACCAGGTGGGCAAGGCAAAGAACCACGCCAGGGCGGCGAAAAATGCCAGCAACAGCAGGATCGCCAGCAACGGCGAGGCGCCGCCGTAGGTGTTCATGCTGACGTAGATCCACCAGGTGCCGGCGCCATACAGGCCAAAACCGAACCACCAGCCGCGCCACATGGCCTGGCGCGGGCTTAGCTCGCGCAGGCCAAGGTAGAGGATGCCGATGGACAACAGCGCCAGCGGCCAGATGTCGAACGGCGCCAGGGCAAGGAGGGTGGAGGCGCCGGCCGCCAAGGCCAGCAGGTTACCGGGCCAGCCGGGGCGGGTGATCCAACGCATGTTTTTCCTTAACGGCTGATCGGGGTCAGGCGCAGCAAATGTATCCGCCGGCTGTCGGCGTTGAGAATACGGAACTTGTAAGACCCGATCTCGGTGGTTTCGTTACGCTTGGGCAAATGGCCAAACGCACTCATCACCAGGCCGCCCACCGTGTCGAACTCGTCATCGGAAAACTCGCTGTCGAAGAACTCGTTGAAGTTCTCGATCGGGGTAAGCGCCTTGACCAGGAAATCACCGCTGGGTAGCGGCTTGATGTAGCTGTCTTCCTCGACGTCGTGCTCGTCCTCGATATCGCCGACGATCTGCTCCAGTACGTCTTCGATAGTGACCAGGCCAGCCACGCCGCCGTATTCATCGATGACGATGGCCATGTGGTTGTGGTTGGCGCGGAACTCGCGCAGCAACACGTTCAGGCGCTTGGACTCGGGCACGAACGTGGCCGGGCGCAGCAGGTCCTTGATGTTGAAGCTGTCGCCGTTTTCCTTGAGGATCAGTGGCAGCAGGTCTTTGGCGAGCAGGATCCCGAGCACATCGTCGTGGCTTTCGCCGATCACCGGGTAACGCGAGTGCGCGGCGTCGATCACCGCCGGCAGGAATTCGCGCGGCGACTGGCTGGCCTTGATGCTGATCATCTGCGAACGCGGGACCATGATGTCGCGAACCTGCAGGTCCGCGACCTGTATGGCACCTTCGACGATGGTCAATGCTTCGCTATCCAGCAGCTTGTTCTGATGGGCTTCCCGCAGCAGCTCAAGCAGCTCCTGGCGGTTTTTCGGCTCATGGACAAAAGCCTGGGTCAGTTTACCCAGCCAGGACTTCTGCCCGTTGCTCGATCGATCTTCGCTCATGGCGGTTCTCGTGATCCTTCGTGTATCAGTGTGTGTTGGTGTCGGTTTCATCGCCAGCGTACGGGTCGGGGTGACCCAGTTCTGCCAGCAATTCTCGTTCCAGGCCTTCCATTTCCTCGGCTTCGTCATCATCGATGTGGTCGTAGCCAAGCAGGTGCAGGCAGCCGTGGATGACCAGGTGCGCCCAGTGAGCTTCCAGCGACTTGCCTTGTTCGGCAGCTTCGCGCTCAACCACCGGCACGCAGATGACCAGGTCGCCCAGCAGCGGAATGTCGAGCAGGTCATCGGGCACGTCGGCCGGGAACGACAGCACGTTGGTCGCGTAGTCCTTGTGCCGGTAGGTGTGGTTCAGCTCGCGACCTTCGGCTTCGTCGACCAGGCGGACGGTCATTTCCGAATCGGCGCTGCGCTGGCGCAATGCAAGTTCGCACCAGCGGCGGAAGGCGGTGTCATCCGGGGCGGCAGCATCCGTGGCCCGTTGTATATCAAGTTCAAGCATCTTTGCCGGGCGCCTCGGGCTTGGCCTGGCGGGCTTCGAAGCGGTCGTAGGCTTCGACAATGCGCTGCACCAGTGGGTGACGAACCACATCTTTGGGTTGGAAGTGGGTAAAGCTGATCCCGGGAACGTCCTTCAGTACCTCGATGACGTGCGCCAGACCCGACTTGGTGCCACGCGGCAGGTCGACCTGGGTGATGTCACCGGTAATGACGGCGGTGGAGCCGAAGCCGATGCGGGTAAGGAACATCTTCATCTGCTCGAGCGTCGTGTTCTGGCTTTCGTCGAGGATGATGAAGCTGTTGTTCAGGGTGCGGCCACGCATGTAGGCCAGCGGGGCGATCTCGATCACCTGGCGCTCGATCAGCTTGGCCACGTGCTCGAAACCGAGCATCTCGTACAGGGCGTCGTACAGCGGCCGCAGGTAAGGGTCGATTTTCTGCGCCAGGTCACCGGGCAGGAAACCGAGCTTTTCGCCCGCTTCGACCGCCGGTCGCACCAGCAGGATGCGGCGTACCTGTTCGCGCTCCAGCGCGTCCACCGCGCAGGCGACGGCCAGGTAGGTCTTGCCGGTACCGGCCGGGCCGATGCCGAAGTTGATATCGTTGGCGAGGATTTCCTTGACGTAGCGCTGCTGGTTGAGCCCGCGCGGGCGGATATTGCCCTTGCGCGTGCGCAGCGAAACGCTGACCTCATTGACGGCCGGGTTGTCGATGTGCTCGACGGCCGATTCCTGCAGGTACAGGTGCACGGTTTCCGGCGACAGGTCGCTGGCCTTGGTCTCGCGGTAGAGACGGCGCAGCAGCTGTTCGGCAGCGGAGGTGGTTTTGGGTTCGCCGATCAGTTCGAACTGATTGCCACGGTTGCGGATTTCGATGGCCAGGCGCTGTTCGATCAGGCGCAAGTGCTCGTCGAACTGGCCGCACAAGTTGGCGAAACGATGGGCCTCGAAGGGTTCGAGGATGAAACGATGGGGTTGTATGGGTGCGTTCAAGGTCGTTTTTAGCCGCTCGACGGCGATGGAGGTGAACTCAAGAATAACCCTTGAATGGCAGTGGCGAAAGCACTGAAACGATCAAGGGTACTCATGGACTGTTCCGGCAGGCAAAGCAGATCTGTAAGCCCATCTGTTATCATGCGCCCCTTTTCTTACGCATGTGTTATCCCACCAGACATGAGCAAACGCGAACCCGCCATCTACAAAGTGATCTTTCTCAACCAGGGGCAGGTCTTCGAGATGTACGCCAAGCAGATCTACCAGAGCGATTTGTGGGGCTTTCTGGAAATCGAGGAATTCGTTTTCGGCGAGCGCTCGCAGCTGGTGGTGGACCCGAGCGAGGAGAAGCTCAAGAGCCAGTTCGAAGGGGTGATCCGCAGCTTCGTGCCTATGCACTCTATCGTCCGCATCGATGAGGTGGAGCGGCTGGGCACGGCGAAGATCAGCGAAGCCAAGGGCGGCGGCAATGTCATGCCGTTCC
Source organism: Pseudomonas sp. BN607 (assembly GCF_029871175.1). Classification (NCBI taxonomy): domain Bacteria; kingdom Pseudomonadati; phylum Pseudomonadota; class Gammaproteobacteria; order Pseudomonadales; family Pseudomonadaceae; genus Pseudomonas; species Pseudomonas sp. BN607. Next base: position 21,916 of record NZ_SSOE01000067.1, on the reverse strand, counting down.
CGATGCCAATGCCGGAAAAATGACCCTCAGGGGAGTGGTGAGAACGGCGTGCGCCCTTCGGCGTTCTGCAGCTCCAGCAGGTACTTGCGGAAAATCTGGCCGAGCACCTGGGTAGCATGCTCAAGCTCGTCGCGGGGCATTTGCTCGGTGACTTCGTCGGCCATGTCCAGCGCATCCTCGGCGCCGTTGACCGCGGCCATCTTCAACAGGATGTAGGCCTGCACATTGTTGGCCTTGACCCCTTCGCCATGGAAGAACATCGCGCCCAGCCGGTATTGGGCATCGGCGTGGCCCTGCAGTGAGGCCTTCTGGAACCAGTCCAGCGCCTTGTTCAGGTTTTTTGGCGTTTGCGTGTAGTAATACTCGCCCAGTTCGAACTGCGCCTGGGCATCCCCCGCGGTCGCCGTCTGCTCGCAGGACTTGAGGGCGTTTGCCAGGTCTTCAGGCTGAACGTTCAAGGTGCAGCGGCTCGTTGCCGGAATCAGCAGCGAGTTACCGCCCTCCGCCAAAGCCAGCAGGGGCTGAAGAAGCAACAGGCAGCCCAGGGTCAGGGCGCGGCCGGTGCGGTTCATGGGGATCGACTTACCTCTGCAAAGCTGCGGCCAATGTCTTTGGTGGCACATTATGGGATAAGCAGCGCCAACCTTACAAAGTTTTACTCGAATTTCTGCTTGGTTGGGGAAGTCAGCTGATTGTGCATGGGCAATTATTGCCTGTACCGGCCTCTTCGCGGGGCAAGTCCGCGCCTATAGAGACCGGTGCAGGCTGGCAATTACTTCAGTGCAGCAAAGGCCTTTTCAGCCGCATCCAGGGTGATCTGCAGCTCCTTGTCGCCATGGGCGATGGAGGTGAAGCCGGCCTCGAAGGCGCTTGGCGCCAGGTACACGCCACCGTCAAGCATCAGGTGGAAGAAGCGCTTGAATCGCTCGGCATCGCTGGCCATCACGTCGTCGAAAGTGACGATATCGTCGGCGCCGCTGAAGTACAGGCCAAACATGGCACCGGCCTGGGTGGTGACGAACGGTACACCAGCAGCATCGGCGCGCTGCTGCAGGCCGTCGAGCATGCGGCTGGTGTAGTCGGTCAGTTCAGCGTGGAAGCCCGGGCGGCTGATCAGCTTCAGGGTGGTCAGGCCAGCGGCCATGGCCAGCGGGTTACCCGACAGGGTGCCGGCCTGGTAGACCGGGCCGAGCGGGGCGATGCAGCCCATGATTTCGCGCTTGCCACCGAAGCAGCCGACCGGCATGCCACCGCCGACGATCTTGCCGAAGGTCGACAGGTCCGGCTTGATGCCGTAATGGCCTTGGGCGCCGCCCAGGGAAACGCGGAAGCCGGTCATCACTTCGTCGAAGATCAGCACCACGCCGTGCTTGTCGCACTGCTCGCGCAGGCCTTCGAGGAAGCCTGGTGCTGGTGGTACGCAGTTCATGTTACCCGCCACTGGCTCGACAATGATGCACGCCACGGTCTTGCCGACTTCGGCCAAGGTTTTTTCGACCGCGGCGATGTCGTTGAACGGCAGGGTCAGGGTGTGCTTGGCGAAATCCGCCGGCACACCTGCCGAGCTCGGGACGCCCTGGGTCAGCAGGCCGGAACCGGCTTTTACCAGCAGGCTGTCGGAATGGCCGTGGTAGCAGCCTTCGAACTTGATGATGGCGTCGCGGCCGGTATAGCCGCGGGCCAGGCGGATGGCGCTCATGGTGGCTTCAGTGCCCGAGCTGACCATACGTACCATTTCCATCGACGGCACGATCGAGCAGACCAGGTCGGCCATTTCGGTTTCCATGGCGGTCGGGGCGCCATAGGACAGGCCGTGCTCGAGCTGCTTGCGAACCGAATCAAGTACGTCCGGGTGGCCGTGGCCGAGGATCATCGGGCCCCACGAGCCGACGTAGTCGACGTAGCGCTTGTCGTCCTCGTCAACGACGTAGGCGCCTTCGGCATGTTTGAAGAACAGCGGCGTGCCGCCAACGCTCTTGAAGGCGCGGACCGGCGAGTTGACGCCGCCTGGGATGTGCTTCTGGGCTTTGGCGAACAGGTCTTCGGAACGGGACATGAAAGGTTCTCTCGAAATCAGGATGCTAACAAGGCATTGAAGGCGCGGGCGCGGCGGGTGACTTCCTGCGCGCTGTCGGCACCGAACAGGCCATGGATCACCGCCAGCAGGTCGGCGCCATGGGCGACCAGCGGGGCGGCGTTGTCGAGGGTGATGCCGCCGATCACGGCAATCGGCAGTTTCACTTGGGCGCGCGCCTGCTCCAGCAGTTCGACGTTGGCGGCGGGCGCACCCGGTTTGGTAACAGAATTGAAGAAACGGCCAAACGCCACGTAGCTGGCGCCTTCACTGGCGGCCTGGGCGGCCAGGTCGAGGTTGGCGTGGCAGGTGGAGCCGATGATCGCCTTGCGGCCAAGCAGGGCGCGGGCGGGCGTCAACGGGCCATCGGTCTGGCCCAAGTGCACACCCACGCCCAGGCGTGCCGCCAGTTCGGCGTCGTCGTTGATGATCAGCTGGGTGCCGTAGCGCTCGCAGAGCTTCAGCAGCCCTTCGGCTTCGCGCAGGCGGCGCGCCGCGTCGTCGCTTTTGTCGCGGTACTGCAGCAGGCACACGCCGCCTTCAAGCGCCGCTTCGACATGGGACAGAAAACGGCCGGCGAGCAACTGGCTGTCGGTGATGGCATACAGACCGCGTAACTTCATAGAAAGCCTCGTATCAGGAGCAGAAGTCCAGGGGCAGGCGACGTGGCACATACTGGCCCTTGCCCAGCTGTTCGGCATCACGCAGGGTGCGCCAGGTATAGTCCAGGGCGCTGCGCACGGCGCTTTCCAGCTGTTCGCCGAGGGCGAGGCGGCCGGCCAGGGCGCTGGCCAGGGTGCAGCCTGAACCATGGTAGCTGCCCGGCAGGCGCTGGCAGGTCCAGGTGTGAAGCTGGCCGTCCTGGGTGTACAGGCGGTTGTGAATTTCGTCTTCGTCGCCGTGACCACCGGTAATCAGCAGGTGTCTGCAGAACGGCAAGAGTCTCTCGGCACACTCGTCGGCGCTGCCTTCGGGCAGTTCAGCGAGTATCCGCGCTTCTGGCAGGTTCGGCGTCGCGATGGTCGCCAGCGGCAGCAGGCGTTCGCGCAGCGCGTAGCCCACTTCGTCCTTGCCCAGGCGGCCGCCGCCACCGGCACGCAGCACCGGGTCGCAGACCAGCGGCAGGTGCGGGTGGGCGGCGAGCAGTTCGGCGACGGTGTCTACCATCTCGATCGAGCCGAGCATGCCCAGCTTGACTGCGGCTACCGTGGAATCGGCCAGCACGGCATTGGCCTGGGCCAGCACCCACTCGCGGTCGAGCACGCGGAAGTCGGAAACGTTGACAGTATCCTGTACGGTCAAAGCGGTCACTGCAGGTGCAGCGTGACAGCCTTGGGCGATCAGGGCTTCGATATCTGCCTGCAAGCCGGCGCCGCCACTTGGGTCGTGGCCGGAGAGACAGAGGACAACGGGGCGGGAGCTGTAGGTATTCATGGTCGGCGAGCTTACCACCAAACCTGTTTGGGCGGATCGTCCGACAAAACGGATTTGTTGATCGATCGGTCAGTTTATCGCTCGGCTAGTATCTGTAAGTGCTGATTTAGAGCCTTTTCTTTGTGTTTTGGTATCGCCGGTTGCCAGGTTGTGAAGCTATGCTAGAGTGCTCGGATAACTCTACAAACGGGTTCTGCAGGATCACGTCGTCTCAAACGGATGGGGGGCAACCGCGACGCGACCGGACAGGCCATGCTGGGGCTGTATGCGCTATTTGCTGATTGTGCTTCTGGGTTTGCTGCCCGTGCTGGCCGGAGCGGTCGATTTCGACGACGCGACCGGGCATGTTCCGTTGGGCAAGGCCATGCAGGTTTACGAAGACCTCGACGGCAGCGCCAGCATCGCTCAGGTCAGCGCCCCTGGCTTCGCCAAACGCTTTCGCCTCCATCAGGACGACGTGCTGAACGCCGGCTATTCCAAGTCGGTGTTCTGGCTCAAGGTCGATTTACGTCCCATTGCCGCGCCTGGCGCTGCCCCCCGGCAATGGCTGCTGGAGCTGGCCTACCCACCGCTGGACCACCTTGAGCTGTTTTTGCCCGATCACGACGGGGTGTACCGCCTGGCCCAGCGTACCGGCGATGCGTTGCCTTACGACAGTCGGCAGATCCGCCAGAACAACTATCTGTTCGAACTGCAACTGCCGCCTGGCCAGGTGACGACCGCTTACCTGCGGCTGCACAGTCAAGGTTCTGTGCAGGCGCCGCTGGCGTTGTGGTCCCCCGAGGCCTACATGGAGGCGCAACCTACGCGCCTGTACGTGCTGGGGATGATCTATGGCGTGTTGCTGGTGATGCTGGTTTACAACCTGTTCATCTACCTCAGCGTGCGCGATGTCAGTTACCTCTACTACATCCTCTATATCGCTTCGTTCGGCTTTTATCAGGTCTCGGTGAATGGCGCGGGTGTGGCTTACTTCTGGCCAGACAGCCCGTGGTGGGCGAACGCCTCGACACCGCTGTTCATTGGTGCTGCTGGGCTGTTCGGTTGCCAGTTCGCCCGGCACTTCCTGCAGGTGGGCAGCATCAGCCGTGGTCTCGACCGGTTGTTGCTGGCGCTGATGCTGGGCGGGGCAGTGGTCATGGTGCTGGCGGTGAGCATGCCTTATGGCCTGGCCCTGCGCATGGCCACGCTGCTGGCGTTGCTGTTTACCGTGAGCATTTTCGGCGCCGGGCTGTATGCCTGGTGGCGCGGCTTGCGCGTGGCGCGCTGGTTCATCATTGCCTGGACGGCATTCCTGCTGGGGGGCCTGGTCAACACCTTGATGGTGCTGGGGTACCTGCCGAACGTGTTCATCACGATGTATGCCAGCCAGCTGGGCTCGGCGCTGGAGGTGGCGCTGCTGTCGCTGGCGCTGGCCGACCGCATCAATAGCTTGCGCGAGCAACAGGCGCAGGCCTTGCGCGAAACGGGCCGCACGCTGGAGCAACTGAACCTGCAACTGGCCAGGAGCAACCGGTTGAAGGACGAATTCCTGGCCAGCGTGACCCACGAACTGCGCACGCCGATGAATGGAGTGATTGGCTCGCTGGAGCTGATGCATACGCTACCGATGGAGGCCGAGATGGCCCAGTACCATCGTACGGCGGTAGGGTCGGCGCAGGGCATGATGGACATGGTTGATTCAATACTTACCCTGTCAGAATTGCAGGCAGGCCGCTTGCGTGCCCAGCCGGCGCCGTTCAGCCTGCGTTCGCTGATGCAGGCTTTGCGCGCCGGTTATGCGGGGCAAGCGTTGAGTAAAGGCGTGTACCTGAGCCTGGACATCCCGGCCGATTTGCCCGATGGGCTGTTGGGTGATGGGCCGAAGTTGGCGCGTTGCCTCGAGTGCCTGGTCGACAACGGCTTGAAATTCACCCATCAGGGCGGCGTGGTGATCCAGGTGCGCGGGCGCCGCATGGGGCCGGATGATCTGGCGCTGACCTTTACTGTCAGTGACAGTGGAATTGGGTTTGATGACCTGGACCAGGCGACCTTGTATCAGCGCTTCTTCCAGGTGGATGGCTCGATGACCCGGCGTTATGGCGGGTTGGGGATCGGGTTGTCGATTTGCCGGCAGATGGGGGAGTTGCTTGGCGCGCGGTTGGCGCACGAGTCGACGCGCGGATTGGGGAGCCGGTTCGAATTGAGTTTGAACATGGCGGTGGCGCAGGTGCAGATGAGCCCGAATATGCTGCAGACACGGCGCTCGATCTCATAGGGGCTGAAGAGGTTGCGGTGAACACCTGTCAGCCCTGGTGCATTGCCAAGGCATGCGCCACCCCCACCACATGTTTAGTCATTAATGCCCCTTTGACTACCCCGCAAGCAGTGCTTCACTGGGTTTCTCAAGCCTACCCGGATTCAGGAGCCCCCCGATGAACCTGCACCAGTACGCTGAAACCCACGAAGTTACCAACCAGCCTCCGTCCCTCGACGGTGCCAACCTGTACCGCCTCGACCTGCCATTGCAGGAGTGGGCACGGCGTTTCGGCGCGGGCTGGGCAGAGTCGCGGATAGATGCCTACGGCGCCCTGGCGGGCGGCCCGCTGATGCAGGCAGGTTTTCTGGCCAACGCGCACAAGCCCGAGTTCATCAGCCACGACCGCTATGGCCATCGCATCGACCTGGTGGAGTTTCACCCGGCCTATCACGAGCTGATGCGCACCGCCGTCGAGCATGGCCTGCCGTCGCTGCCGTGGGCAGAGCCCCGCGCTGGCGCCCATGTGGCGCGGGCTTCGATGACCTACCTGCACAGCCAGGCCGAAGCCGGCACTGGCTGCCCGCTGACCATGACCTTCGCCGCGGTGCCGGCGCTGCGCCTGCAACCGGAACTGGCCGAGTACTGGCTGCCGAAAATCCTTTCCTGCGAATATGACCCGCGCAATGTCGGCGACCGGCACAAGGCCGGGGTCACCCTGGGCATGGCCATGACCGAAAAGCAGGGGGGCACCGATGTGCGGGCCAATACCACCAGGGCCTACCCGGTCGGTGCGCCAGGGCCAAGCCAGGCCTATGAGCTGGTTGGCCACAAGTGGTTCTGCTCGGCGCCCATGTGCGATGCCTTCCTGACCCTGGCGCAAACCGAGAAAGGCCTGAGCTGCTTCTTGCTGCCGCGCCATCGCCCGGACGATAGCCGTAACCAGTTCTACATCCAGCGCCTGAAGAACAAGCTGGGCAACAGCTCCAATGCTTCCAGCGAAGTGGAGTTCCGCGGCGCGTTGGCGTGGATGATTGGCGAAGAAGGGCGCGGCGTGCCGACCATCATCGAAATGGTCGCCATGACCCGTTTCGACTGCATGGTCGGGTCCAGCGCGCTGATGCGCCAGGCGTTGACCCAGGCCACCCACCACTGCGCGCACCGCAAGGTCGGTGGGCGTGTGTTGAACGAGCAGCCGTTGATGCAGAACGTACTCGCCGACCTCGCTCTGGAGAGCGAGGCTGCGCTGGCCCTTAGCCTTCGCATGGGGCAGGCGCTTGAGCAACTGGATGATCCGCAGCAGGCGCACTTCGCCCGTTTGGTGACCGCCGTGGGCAAGTACTGGATCTGCAAGCGTGCGCCGGCAATGATCAACGAGGCCGCCGAATGCCTGGGTGGTGCGGGTTATGTGGAGGACAGCATCCTGCCGCGGCTGTACCGCGAAGCGCCGGTCAACTCGACGTGGGAAGGCTCGGGCAATGTGCAGTGCCTGGATGTGCTGCGGGCCTTGTCCAAGGAACCGGGGGTGCTCGACGCACTGTTCGCCGAGCTGGGCGACGGGCACGGCGACCCGCGCTTGGCCGCGCATATCGGCAACCTCAAGGGGGCGTTTGCCGATACGGGCGACATTCAGTACCGTGCGCGGCAGTTGACCGAGGATATTGCCTTGGCGCTGCAGGCCAAGCTGCTGCTGGAGGCGGGGAATGCAGTGGTCAGTGATGCGTTCATCGGCAGCCGGTTGACGGGTAGCGGGCGGGTGTATGGGGCGTTGCCGCGCGGTGTGGATGTGGAAGCGCTGGTGGCAAGGGCTACGCCTGCCTGGGCGGGCTGAGCACGCAACCGGGCAAGTTCGGCACCGGTGGGAGCATGCCTGCTGATCAACACTGATCAATGGGGGTGTAATTAGTCTGGAAGGCAGGCAAGATGGTTCTCATGCATGTCCAGACAGGAAGCACAGTGTGAGCCACGCTTTTATCGTCGTTGATACTCCCGAACAGGCCGTCGACCGTCTGGCGGCCTTGCATGAACAGGCCACAGGGGCCCTCAGCCAGGCCCTGAAGCGTTACCTGAAGGACCGTACCGAGCCCGATGCCGAAGAGCGCAACCTGTTTCGCTACCCGGCACTGCGCCTGACCTACTACAGCCACGGCGAAGTCGCCGCTACCACGCGGGCCTATGCCAAGGTCCAGGTGGCCGGCACCTACAGCGTCACCGTTACCCAGCCCGCCGCATTCCGTGGCTATCTGCTGGAGCAGCTGCGCCCGCTGATGCACGACTACACCGTCACGGTGGAAGTCGGGGTCAGCGAGCAGAACATCCCTTACCCCTACGTGGTCGACCAGGGCGACGAGCTGGCCGGCAGCGGCATTACCGCTGCCCAGCTGGCACGGGTATTCCCCAGCACCGACCTTTCAGCCGCCACCGACAACATTGCCGATGGTCTGTGCGACTGGGAGCGTGCCGAAGTCTTGCCGCTGGCGCTGTTCGACGCCGCGCGCGTCGATTTCTCGCTGCGCCGCCTGGTGCACTACACCGGTAGCGACTGGCGGCATGTGCAGCCGTGGATCCTGCTGACCAACTACCACCGGTATGTCGACCAGTTCATCAGCCACGGCCTGGAGCAACTGCGTGACGACCCGCGCTTCGTACGCATGGTCTTGCCGGGCAATGTGGTGATCGAGAAGGGCATGGACCATGGTGAGACCCAAGCGCTGGTAGCCAGCGTGGTCTGGCACCGTTACCAGATGCCGGCCTACCACCTCATCGCCGGGGATGGTGACGGCGTTACCCTGGTCAATATCGGCGTGGGCCCGTCCAATGCCAAGAACATCACCGACCACTTGGCCGTACTGCGCCCGCACTGCTGGCTGATGATCGGCCACTGTGGCGGCCTGCGTCAGTCCCAGACCATCGGCGACTACGTGCTGGCCCACGCCTACATGCGCCGTGACGGCATCCTCGATCGCGTAGTGCCGCCAAATATCCCTATCCCGGCCCTGGCCGAAGTGCAATTGGCGTTGCAGGAGGCCGCCGCGCAGGTTACCGGCGAGCGTGGCGAGCAGTTGAAGAAACGCCTGCGTACTGGCACCGTGCTGACCTACGATGATCGCAACTGGGAGCTGCGCTGGGCTCAGGAGCGTCCGTTGATCAACCTGTCGCGTGCGGTGGCGGTGGACATGGAAAGCGGCACCATTGCCGCCCAGGGTTACCGCTTGCGGGTGCCATACGGCACCTTGCTGTGTGTGTCCGACAAACCGCTGCACAGCGAGATCAAGCTGCCGGGTTCGGCCAACGCCTTCTACAACCGGGCGGTCAGCCAGCACCTGAAGATCGGCATTGCGGCCCTCGACCTGTTGCGCACCGAGCTCAATTCGCTGCACTCGCGTAAACTGCGCAGCTTCGATGAGCCGCCGTTCCGCTGAGGATCCATGCCACTGCCACCCCGTAACAAGCCGCGCCGCCCCCAGGCGCGGCCTGCCATTGGCCCGCGTCGCCAGCCCAAGGCACCGCCGGCCGAGCCGCGTCTGATCCTGTTCAATAAACCCTTCGACGTGCTGACCCAGTTCAGCGACGGTGAAGGGCGCGCGACCCTCAAGGATTTCATCGACATCCCGGGCGTGTACCCGGCCGGGCGGCTGGACCGTGACAGTGAAGGCTTGCTGTTGCTGACCAACGATGGCGGGTTGCAGGCCCGGATTGCCGACCCCAGGCACAAGCTGGCCAAGACCTACTGGGTGCAGGTGGAGGGTGAGCCGAGTGACGAGCAGTTGCAGCGCTTGCGTGATGGCGTGGAGCTGAACGATGGGCCGACCTTGCCGGCAGAGGCGCGGCGCCTGGAAGAACCCGAACTGTGGCCACGCAACCCGCCGGTACGCTTTCGCAAGAGCGTGCCGACCCGCTGGCTGGAGCTGGTGATCCGTGAGGGGCGTAACCGCCAGGTACGGCGGATGACGGCGGCGGTGGGGCTGCCGACCTTGCGCCTGGTGCGGGTGCGGATCGGGGATTGGGCGCTGGATGGGCTGGCGCAGGGTTGCTGGCGGGAGGTCCCTGCCAAGCTTTAGCTCAGATCAAAGGCCTGGTCGCGGGCACGCCCGCTCCCACAGGGACGGCGCAATACTTGAAGGCAGCGCCAAATCTGTGGGAGCGGGCGTGCCCGCGAATGACCCTGGAATTTTTTACACGCCTTCGAGAAACCCCACCACCACGCTCTTGATGATAAAGGCCAACACCCCAAGCCCCAGCACGAAGAACAGGATCAGCGTGCCGAACTTGCCTGCCTTGGACTTTTTCGCCAGGTCCCAGACGATGAAGCCCATGAAACCGATCAGCACGGTGACCAGGACGATCATCATCCACTCTTCGAATACGGCGGGATCCATCGGTGTTCTCCAGGCGGGTTGAGCGCTCGATTATACGCCTGCTGGCGCGGGCGATTAACGCAGGTGGGTCAAGGGCAGCTCGGTGCTGGCCAGCACCTGGTTGAGCACGAAGCTCGAGCGCACGCTGGTGACGCCTTCGATGCGCGTCAGGCTGCCCAGCAGCAGTTTCTGGTAGTGATCCATGTCGGGCACCACCACTTTCAGCTGGTAATCGGCATCCATGCCAGTGACCAGGCTGCATTCGAGTACCTGTGGCAGGTTGCGGATGGCGGCTTCGAAAGTTTCGAAACGCTCCGGGGTGTGGCGGTCCATGCCGATCAGCACGTAAGCGGTCAGGCTCAGGCCCAGCTTCTTGCGGTCGAGCAGTGCCACCTGGCGCGAGATGTAGCCGTCGTCTTCCAGTTGCTTGACCCGACGCGAGCATGGCGAGGGCGACAGGCCGATGCGCTCGGCCAGTTCCTGGTTGGAAATGCGCGCATCGCGCTGCAATTCGGCGAGGATGCTCAGGTCGTAGCGGTCAAGTTTGCTCATGGCATTTGCCTTTTCTGTTCGAATTGCGGCGAATTATCAATCCAGGGTGAAAAATTGCGCAAGTGCTATTTATCCAAGCAATCTTCGCAATCCTCTGTCGCAACCTGTCCGGTATCTTTATCAACAGAATCACTGCCCGGACATCAGTCCACGGCGACGCGCCCTAGGCGGGCGGTCGCGGCCAGCCATCCAACAGGATCTGCAGGCCCCCGGGCTACACAGCTTCCAGAAGACGCTGTGAGGTGAGCCGGCGCCACAAGTGCCGAGCACGGACGACAATTCCTGAAGGGAGGCCTTGTGGCCTCCCTTTTTTAATGTCTGGAAATTTAATTGGCCTGTGTGACGGGCGCGGTAGACTGGTTGCGGGTGCAGTTTTTTCTAGCGAGAGGAATACCATGAAGTCGCGCATCTGGCAGTTGGCAGGTGTTGGTTTGCTGGGTTTGAGCATCAGCCTTGGAGCCTTGGCCGAAGGGCCGGGCGAGGGGCAGGGTGAACGCGGCCAGCAGCTGCAAGGTGAAGGTGGGCCTGGGCCGGGCCGCTCGCTCAACTCGCGCGACGAAGTGCGCCAGACCCAGCCCCCGCGCCAGGGCTATTATCAGGACATTCCCCAACGTCATGGCGATAACCGCCACTGGCAAGCCGGTGGCCCTGGGCAGCGCCCAGGGGGTGACTGGCAGGGCCGCCCGGATGGTCATGGCAATGGCTGGGGGCCAGGCCCGCAATATCGCCCTGGGCACACCATCGATCATTTCCCCGACCGCTACTGGAAAGTGCCTTATCGCGGCAGTGACTACTTCTACTCGGGTGGCTACTGGTACCGCCCGCATGGCGGCAGTTACATCGTGGTGACCCCGCCTTACGGCGTGCGGGTCAACTACCTGCCGCCCTACGCGCGGGAAGTGTGGCTGGGTGGTGCGCTGTTCTTCCTGGTGGCCGATACCTACTACCAGTACCTGGCAGACAGCCAGGAATACGTGGTGGTCAACCCACCGGTCGGCGTGCCGGCACCGGTCCCGGTGGCACCTTCAAATGGTGGCTATGACGTGGTGGCATACCCGATGTACGGCCAGGGCCAGGAGCAGCAGGAGCAGGACCGTTACCAGTGCCATCGGTGGGCCGTGAGCCAGTCGGGTTTCGACCCGGCGACGGCGACGTACGCGCCGCCGGCCAACGTGCTCAGCAACTACCAACGGGCGCTGGGGGCCTGCTTCAGTGGGCGGGGCTACAGCATCAACTGATCCAGGTTTACACTGGATCGGCGTGCACCATCACATCCGCCTGTGGATAACGCTGGCGGATCACCCGTGAAGCCTCTACGCATAACCCGTGCGCTTCATGCAGCGGCAGCTGCCCCGGCAACTCCAGGTGCAATTGCACGAACCACTGGTTGCCCGACACCCGCGTACGCAGGTCATGCACGCCTTTGACCCCCGCAATCGCCAGCACCAGCGCGGCCATCTCCTCGCCAACATCGCCTGGCAGTTCCTTGTCCATCAGGATCGCCGTGCTCTCACGGGCAATTTGCAACGCACTCCAGAGGATGTAGAGGGCAATGCCCAGTCCGAACAGTGCATCAAGCTGCGGCCAGCCAAAACGGGCCAGCAGCAACGCCAGCAAGATGCTGCTGTTGAGCAGCAAGTCCGAGCGGTAGTGCAGGGAGTCGGCTCTTACCGCCGTGGACCCGGTCAGGCGGATGACTTTGTACTGAAATGCCAACAGGGCAAGCGTGAGCACCAGCGACAGCAGCATCACCGCGATGCCGAGGGCGGTATCACCCAGCGGCTGCGGGTTGTGCAGGCGCTCGACCGCCTGCACACCGATCAGCACTGCACTGACGGCGATGAACAGCGCCTGCGCCATGCCGGCCAGGGCTTCGGCCTTGCCGTGGCCGAAGCGGTGGTCGTCGTCGGCCGGGCGCAGGGCGTAGTGCACCGCCAGCAGGTTGAGGAACGAGGCTACGGCGTCCAGGGCCGAGTCGGTCAACCCGGCCAGCAGGCTTACCGAGCCGCTCAGCCACCAGGCCAGCGCCTTGCTCAGCACCAGGATGCTGGCTACCGCCAGTGACGCGCGGGTGGCCAGGCGCAGCAGGCGCTGGTGTTCAGCCGGGGTGGTGATCATCCGTGGTCAACGTCCTTGTGGCTCAGGCTGCTGGCACCAGGCCCAGGCTGGCAAGCTGCTCGATGCTGCCGCGGTGCTGGATCAGCCGCGGGTCGTCCAGCGGTAGACGCTGGCCCAGTTCGCTTTCGAGAATGGCCTGCAGCTTCAGGTTGTCGACCTTGCCCTCTGGGCTGACGGCTTCCTGTAGTTTCGCCGGGTCGACCTGGGCGGTACGGCCACCTGGGTAGTAGATGGCGCCGGTCGCGAAGTCGATGCCAAAGGCGATCAGCCCGGGGATCACGTAGAACAGGATGCCGATAGCGTCCATTGCGGCAACCACGGGGTCGATCTTGCCGCCGATCTGGCCGCGACGGTCCGGGTAGAAAATGGTGCCGCAGGCGGTCAGTTGGGTCAGCAGGGTGGCAATCAGGACGCCACCGATGACGCGGGTTGGGATGCGCATGTAAATCTCCGAGAAGGTTTTCAGCAGGGCAAGCGAAGCGCCAGCACCTGAAGCTAAGACCATGATAGAGCAGGCTGGGTTCGCCGTTATACTCGCGGGACTGTTCGAGGACCACCATGATTTCTTTACCAATCGATGCCGTCTTGCCTGCGCTGCGCGAGGCATTGCAAAACCGTGACGAAGCGGTGCTTGAAGCGCCGCCTGGCGCCGGCAAGACCACCCGCGTGCCGCTGGCACTGCTGCGCGAGCCGTGGCTGGCCGGGCAGACCATTCTGATGCTTGAACCACGGCGCCTGGCGGCGCGCGCGGCAGCCGAGCGGCTGGCCAGCGAACTGGGCGAGCAGGTCGGGGAAACCGTGGGTTACCGCATCCGCCTGGACAGCAAGGTCGGGCCGAGAACCCGCATCGAAGTGGTCACCGAAGGTATCCTCACCCGGCGCCTGCAGGCCGACCCCGCGCTGGAAGGCGTGGGCTTGCTGATTTTCGACGAATACCATGAGCGCAGCCTGGATGCCGACCTTGCCCTGGCGCTGAGCCTCAATGGCCGCGAACTCCTGCGCGACGACCCGCCACTGAAGATTCTGCTGATGTCCGCCACGCTGGAGGGCGAGCGCCTGTCGCGGCTGCTTGGCGATGCCCCTGTGGTCAGCAGCGAAGGGCGTATGCACCCGGTCGATATCCGCTGGGGGCGGCCGTTCCAGCCCGGCGAATTCATCGAGCCCCGCGTCGTTGACAGCGTGCTGCAAGCGCTGGCCGACCAGGCGGGCAGTGTGTTGGTCTTCCTGCCTGGCCAGGCCGAGATTCGCCGTGTGCACCAGAGCCTGCAGGAGGCCTTGGGCGAGCGGCCCGATGTGCTGCTGTGCCCGTTGCATGGCGAGCTTGACCTCAACGCCCAGCGAGCGGCCATCGACCCGCCGGCAAAGGGCCTGCGCAAAGTGGTGTTGGCCACCAACATCGCCGAAACCAGCCTGACCATCGATGGTGTGCGGGTGGTGATCGATGCTGGTCTCGCCCGGGTGCCCCGTTTCGACCCAGGCAGCGGCATGACCCGCCTGGACACCCAGCGCATTTCGCGCGCCAGTGCCACCCAGCGCGCTGGGCGGGCTGGCCGCCTGGAACCGGGTGTGTGCTATCGCCTCTGGTCTGAGGCTCAGCATGACCAACTGGCCGCCCATGGCAGTGCCGAAATCCTGCAGGCCGACCTGGCTGGGCTGGCTCTGCAGCTGGCGCGCTGGGGCGTGGCTCCCGAGCAACTGCGCTGGCTCGACCAGCCACCGCTGGCCGCGTTTGCCCAGGCTCAGGACCTGCTGGCGCGGCTCGATGCCTTCAAACCGGGCAGCCGTGACAACCTCAGCGAACATGGCCAGGCCATGGCCGAATTGCCAGCGCATCCACGTATCGCGCATTTGTTGCTGCGCGGCCAGGCTCTGGGCCTGGCACAGATGGCTTGCGATGTCGCTGCGCTGTTGGGCGAGCGGGATATCCAGCGTGGTGGTGGTGCCGATTTGCATAGCCGCCTGGCGCTGGTCAGCGGCGAGAGCAAAGCAGGGCGTGGCGGCCAGGGTGGCGTGCAACGTGCCCGGCAGCTGTCTCGCCAATACCGCGGCCTGCTGCGGGGCAAGGCTGCTACCGCAGTGGCCGACCCGGCCCATCCGCGCTGGCTGGGTGCGCTGCTGGCGCTGGCTTACCCTGACCGTGTCGCCCAGCAACGTCGTGAAGGCGGCGCTGAATATCGGCTGGCCAACGGCCGTGCGGCGCTGTTTGCCGAGGTCGATGCGCTGATGAAGTGCCCGTGGCTGGTGATCGCCGACCTGGGAAGCCGCCAGGGCCAGCGGGAGGAGCGCATCTACCTCGCCGCCGAATTCGATCCGGCGCTGCTCGACAGTGTCCTCGCCGAGCAGGTCCAGCGGGTCGATGTGCTTGATTGGGACGAGCGGGAGCAGGTGCTGCGTGCCGAGCGCCAGGTGAAGGTTGGCGAACTGGTGCTGAGCCGCGAGCCGCTTCCCGGGCTGGACGATGAAACCCGAGCCCGGGCACTGCTTGGCCTGGTTCGGCGCAAGGGCCTGAACTTGCTGACCTGGACCCCTGAGCTTCGGCAGTGGCAGGCGCGGGTAGGCCTGCTGCGTCAGCTGGACCTGGACAACGGCGGGCAAAGTGAGTGGCCCGACCTGGCTGACGCGGCACTGCTAGCCAGCCTGGAAGACTGGTTGCTGCCGTACCTGGGCAAAGTGTCGCGGCTCGGTCATTTCGCCGCCCTGGACCTGCCAGCGATGCTGCGCAATCTTTTGCCCTGGCCACTGCCCCAGCGTCTGGAGGAGCAGGCACCGGCACACATTGCCGTCCCGTCGGGCTCGAACATTCGGCTGGATTACAGCGAGAACCCGCCGATTCTCGCCGTGCGTCTGCAAGAGCTGTTCGGCCTTGCTGACACCCCGCGCATTGCCAATGGCCGCCAACAGGTCAAGCTGCACCTTTTGTCGCCTGCACGCCGCCCGGTGCAGGTGACACAGGACCTGGCCAGTTTCTGGCGTACCACCTATGCCGAAGTGAAGAAGGACCTCAAGGGGCGGTACCCGAAGCATTACTGGCCGGATGACCCGTTGGTGGCCGAGGCAACCGCTCGAGCAAAGCCGCGGGGCACCTGAAGGGCGGTTTCAGTCGACCTGCTGGAGGAGGAAGGTCAGGGTTTCGCCTTGCCTTGTATTCAGCAGGCTCATGACCTGTTGATCATGGTGTGGGTAGTCTTTTATGGCGCCCACCCGATGGCCCTCATGATCGCGGATGTAGCAGATCAGACCGTGTTCGGTAAGCTCCAGCGGCTCGAGCTTCCAGTAGTCGGACACTTGCGCCAGCTCGTAGAACCCCAGGTAGCCGTTGCGGCTGAGGCCGAGTTTTTTTCGAGCCTGGCTCCCGACCGGCCTGATGTGGAAGTGGAGCCGATCTTCGGACTGGGAATGAAAGGCGAACGACAGGAGGATCGACGGGGCCGTGCCGCCTGCCATCAGCCAACCGGATTGCGGCTCAAAGCCCCAGTCCCATCGCTCAGTGCCGGTGCTTTGGTGCAAGGGAACAGTCCTGTCGCTGTCTATTGCGTACAGCCGAGCGCTGAACGACCTGGCATATCTACGCTGTATTTCGTGGTTCATGTGGGGTCACCTGGGTTATCGGGATCCCACTGTAGGTACCGCAGCGGCAGCACTGGAGGCAGAACCGCTTCCTCCAGTGCTTTGCGCCCCTGGTGCGCTCAGGTGCTGGCCTCGCCCTCCAGCAGCATGAACAGGCGGTACAGCACCACGGTGCTGAACAGCTGCAGGAAGCCACTGAGGCTGTCCATGGCCAGTTCCATGCCGGGGGAGGGCTCGGGGAAGGCCATCAGCAGCAGCCCGTCGATCAGCCAGATCGGCGCCAGTACCGCCACCACACAAATCATGATGCGCATGAAGTGCCCGGTGGTCATGCTGGCACTGTCGCGCATTGCCTGCACCACCGGGCGGCCGCGCAGTACCAGCAGGTACTCGGCGAACACCAGGTTGATCATGATCCACACGCCCGGGAAGATGAACAGCGCAAGGCCAGCCATGATCAGCAGCGAACTGATCAGGATCAGCAGCGCCAGTTGCGGCCACAGCTGCACGGCCCGGGCGAACAGGTCGCGGTTGGCGATATCCTGGCCTTTGCTGCGGGTGTCCAGGTACAGGATCAGTGCAGCACTGTACAGCGGGTAGAACAGCAGGCTGACCAGCATGCCGTAGGCCGGTGATGCCTGGTCGCCCAGCTGCCGGTACAACAGTTGGGTGAGCAGGGCCTCCAGCACCACCAGCGGCAGGCACAGCTGGAGAATGTTTGGCAGGTGGCGGCGGAAGAAGTACAGGGAGTCGCGCAGGACGCTCAGCGGATTCATCGGTCAACATCGCATGGCAGTAAAAACAAGGGCATCACTTTAGCCCAAAGCAAGCCAGGGGCTGTCACTTGCTGAAAAAAGTTTCACCGCGGCGGAGATTGAATCCCGCGCCGGCACGCCCCATCTTTGACGCTGTCCGTTGTCCTGCTACCCCACGAGGTCGCCCCATGAACACTGAAGAACAAACCCTGATCGACGGCCTGTTCGGCCGCATCAAGCAAGCCGAAGACCCAAGCCAGCCGCGTGACCCACAGGCCCAGGCCTGTATCGAGCAGCACCTGCGCCAGCAGCCGGCGGCGCCTTACTACATGGCCCAGGCGATCCTGGTGCAGGAGGCCGCGATCAAGCGCCTCGACGAGCAGAACAAGCAGCTTGAAGCCGAGCTGCAACAGGCCCGCGCGCAGGCTCAGGCGGCACAAGCCGCCAGCAGTACGCCGAGCAGTGGCGGGGGTGGTTTCTTGTCCAGCATCTTTGGTTCGAGTGGGCGCAACGCAGCGCCGGCGGTGCAGCCGCAGCGCCCTTCGGCACCACCTGTAGCATCGGGTGGTGGCTGGCGTGAGCCATCAGCACCTGGCTTCTCCCAGCCGCAGGCGCAGCAGCCTGGCTTCGGTGCCGCACCGGCACGTGGTGGTGCCAGCAGCTTCCTCGGTGGGGCCATGCAGACCGCCGCCGGCGTGGCCGGTGGTGTGTTGCTGGCGCAGGGTATCAGCAGCCTGTTCAACCACAACTCGCAGCCCGAGGAAGTGGTGGAGGTGATCAAGGAAGAGCCTGCACCTGCCAGCGACACTGGCGGCTGGAATGACCAGGGCGGGCAACATCAAGTGGCTGACAATGGTGGCTGGGGCAGTGACCAGGGTGGGTACGCCGACACCGATTACGGCAGCGATGACGGCGGGTTCTTCTCGGACGACGATTCTTACGTCTGACAGGTCTGGCATACTGCTTGCACTTCCGGGGGCGCTTTGCGCCCCTTCGCGGGCACGCCAGGCCATAAATGAGGTTCCCAGGTGAAAAAGATCGCGCTGTTCGCCGATGTGCAGAACCTCTACTACACCGTGCGCCAGGCTCATGGTTGCCATTTCAACTACACCGCCCTGTGGGCCGATGTCAGCCGCGAAGGCCAGATCGTCGAGGCCGTGGCGTATGCCATCGACCGTGGCGACAGCAAACAGCAACAATTCCAGCAGATATTGCGTAACCTCGGTTTCGATGTGCGCCTCAAGCCTTTCATCCAGCGCAGCGATGGCTCGGCCAAGGGCGACTGGGATGTGGGCATTACCCTGGACGTGATCGATGCGGCCAGCCGTGTCGACCAGGTGGTGCTGGCCTCCGGCGATGGTGATTTCGACCTGCTGCTGGAGCGGGTGATCCAGCGCCACGGTACTGAAGCGGTGGTGTATGGTGTGCCTGGGCTGACGGCACTGTCGCTGATCCGCGCTGCCACCCGTTATGTACCCATCGAGGGTAAGTTGTTGCTCAAGCACTGAGGTTATTCGTGGAACGCATCGCTGTCATCGACTTTGAAACCACCGGCATTTCCCCCGGTACCGGCTGTCGTGCAACCGAAGTCGCGGTGGTAATGCTGGAGGGCGGGCGCATCGTCGAGCGCTACCAGAGCCTGATGAATGCGGGTGTGCCGGTACCGGCATTTGTAGCCGGGCTGACCGGCATCACCACGGCCATGCTGCGCAGCGCGCCGCCGGTCGACCAGGTAATGAGCGAGGTGGCCGAGTTTGTTGGCGGCACCCCGTTGCTGGCGCACAACGCGGCGTTCGACCAAAAATTCTGGGATTACGAACTGAGCCGTATCGGCCGTACCCGCAGCCAGCCGTTCGCCTGTTCGCTGCTGCTGTCCCGGCGCCTGTTGCCGGCGGCGCCGAACCACAAGCTGGGTACCCTGACCCGTTGGGCCGGGCTACCGGACACGGGCACAGCGCACCGGGCGATGGCCGATGCCGAAATGGCGGCCAACCTGTTGCAGCATCTGGCCGGCGTATTGCGTCAGCACCATGGTGTGGAGCGGCTTTCTCATGAGCTGCTGTGCAGGTTGCAGAAGACCCCTGCGGCGAAGGTCCGGAACATCCTGGCAAATTGCAGGTAAGGGCCTTCGAGCCGAACGCACCAAAAGTGTGCCGCTCATTTCAAGCCATTTTGTAACTTATGTTTACCCAGGCAGGCTCGTAAACTGAGCCACCCGTAAATGGATTTCGAGTGTTCCATGCCTGCCTCCCGTCGCTTTCCCTTGCTCCTCATTGGTGCCTTCCTGGCCTTGTACCTGGTCTGGGGCTCCACCTACCTGTTCATTCGCATTGGCGTCGAGAGCTGGCCACCCATGCTCATGGCCGGGGTGCGCTTTCTGATTGCCGGTGGCCTGCTGTACGGCTTCCTGCGTTGGCGCGGCGTGCCGGCACCGACCTGGCCGCAGTGGCGGGCGGCAGGGGCAATCGGCTTCTTGCTGCTGAGCTGTGGTAACGGCGGTGTCACTGTTGCTGAACATGCGGGTGTGGCGTCGGGTGTAGCGGCATTGGCAGTGGCCACGGTGCCATTGTTTACCTTGCTGTTCGGCCTGTTGTTCGGGCACCGCAATTCGAAGCTGGAGTGGGCGGGGATTGCCCTTGGGCTGGTCGGTATCGGCCTGCTGAACCTGGGCTCCAACCTGCAGGCCAGCCCGATTGGTGCAGCGCTGATCATCTTCGCGGCGGCATCGTGGGCATTCGGCTCGGTGTGGAGCAAGTCCTTGCCGCTGCCACAGGGGCCTATGGCCAGCGCTGCCGAAATGCTGGTGGGGGGCGCGGTGCTGTTGCTGGGCAGCGTGCTGTCGGGCGAACGCATGACGCAGATGCCGACCGCTGCTGGTTGGGGCGCGCTGGCCTACCTGGTGTTTTTCGGTTCGATCCTGGCCTTCAGTGCCTATATGTACCTGCTCAAGCATGTGCGCCCGGCGGCTGCCACCAGCTATGCCTACGTCAACCCGGCGGTGGCGGTGCTGCTGGGCATTGTGTTTGCTGGTGAACAGATCGGCGCCGAGGAGTGCGTGGCGATGGCGGTGATCATTGGTGCGGTGGTGCTGATCGGCCTGCCGCAGTGGCGCAAGGCACCTGAACCTGCACAGCCGTTGAATGGCGAAATCTGCAAGTAGGCAGGGGCGATGCGGTAAACTTGCCGCCTTCGCTGAACCCCTGATGGTATTGCCATGAATTTCGCCAAACTCGGCCTGATCGAACCGCTGCTGCGCACCCTGCAGCAGCTGGACTACACCACCCCGACCCCGGTGCAGGCCCAGGCCATCCCCGCCGTGCTGGCCGGGCGCGACCTGATGGCCGCAGCCCAGACCGGTACCGGCAAGACCGCCGGCTTTGCCCTGCCCGTACTGCAGCGCCTGGCGCTGGAAGGCGAGAAGGTGGCCAGCAACTCGATCCGTGCATTGGTGCTGGTGCCCACCCGTGAGCTGGCCGAGCAGGTGCACAATAATGTGCGTGAGTACGCCGAGAACCTGCCGTTGAGCACCTATGCGGTGTACGGTGGGGTCAGCATCAACCCACAGATGATGCGCCTGCGCCGTGGCGTCGACTTGCTGGTGGCTACTCCCGGCCGCTTGCTCGACCTGTTCCGGCAGAATGCGGTGAAGTTCAACCAGGTGCAGACCCTGGTGCTGGACGAAGCCGACCGCATGCTCGACCTGGGCTTCGCCGAAGAACTGCAGTCGGTGTATGCCGCGCTGCCACGCAAGCGCCAGACGCTGTTGTTCTCCGCGACCTTCTCCGAGCAAATCCGCATGCTGGCAGGGCTGGCGCTGAATGACCCGCTAAGCATCGAGGTAAGCCCGCGCAATGCCACGGCCAGCAGCGTCAAGCAGTGGCTGGTGCCTGTGGATAAAAAGCGCAAGGAAGACCTGTTCTGCCACCTGATGCGCAAGCAGCGCTGGAAGCAGGTACTGGTGTTCGCCAAGACCCGCAATGGCGTCGACCAGTTGGTGGAGCGCTTGCTGGCCGAAGGGGTGAATGCCGACGGCATCCACGGTGACCGCCCGCAGGCCACCCGCCAGCGCGCACTGGACAGCTTCAAGGCCCGTGAGATCCAGGTGCTGGTGGCGACCGACGTGGCTGCCCGCGGCCTGGACATCGATGACCTGCCGCTGGTGGTCAACCTTGACCTGCCGATCGTTGCTGAGGATTACGTGCATCGCATCGGCCGTACCGGGCGGGCGGGTAACAAGGGCGAGGCGATTTCCCTGGTGTGTGCGGACGAAGTGCAGCTGTTGTCGGCGATCGAAGTGCTGACACGGCAGACCCTGCCGCGCCATGAAGAACCGGATTTCATCCCTGACCACCGGGTGCCGATGACCGATGCCAGCGGCCAGGTGATCAAAAAGCCGAAGAAGCCCAAGAAGCCGAAAGAGACCAGCGCCAAACGCGGGCTGGGGCGCTGGATGGACAGTGGGGAGCCGGAGCCGGCAGTGAAGGCGGTGCGCAAGGTACCGAGCTTCAATGGTGGGCCACGCAAGCGGAAACCGTGAGACTTTGGGGCCGCTTCGCGGCCCTTTTGCGACGCAAGCCCGCTTCCACAGGGGTTGCGCTAGATTCTGGAAATTGAGCAAGTCAGTTGTTTCCCCAGGTACTGCATCAGCCTCAAGCCTGCGGGGGTACCTGTGGGAGCGGGCTTGTCCCGCGAAGCATCCAACACGG
>NZ_SSOE01000067.1:0-100 GCF_029871175.1 Pseudomonas sp. BN607 | reverse complement strand
CGCCCGTGTTCGCGGGACAAGCCCGCTCCCACAAGGGATTGCGCTAGATTCTGGAAATTGAGCAAGTCAGTTGTTTCCCCAGGTACTGCATCAGCCTCAA
>NZ_SSOE01000066.1:358625-410842 GCF_029871175.1 Pseudomonas sp. BN607 | reverse complement strand
TAACCAAAAAACGCTGCGCTCCCATCATCCGGCCCCTGCGCTGCGCTCCGGGGTTCCCTCACTCCGGCATTGCTCCCGGCAGGACCGCGCCGAAGGCCCCATCCTGGGGCCTCAGCGCTTGACGGGCATCCATGCCCGTCACCTGCCTCCGCAATGCCTGCGTTCGGCCTCCTGAAGTCGCGAAGATCAAGATCAAGATCAAGATCAAGATCAAGATCAAGATCAAGATCAAGATCAAGATCAAGATCGAGATCGAGATCGAGATCGAGATCGAGACAGCGGCTTTTCTTGCGGGCTGTGTTACTTCGTATGCACCGTACACGCCACCAGCCTCACCACCACTGGCCGCACCACCAACACGCAAACAAACGCCACCGGCATCGCCAACTGATAAGCCTTCAGCACATTGCTCAGGTACTCCGGGGTAATCCCCGCATTCGCCGCAGTGATCACGAAACACATCAACAGCGCCATGATCGACGACATGTAAAAAGCGAAAACGTAGGGCGTGGCGGCTGGGTGCAATTTGCGTCGGCTGCGCGCTTGGGAAAGGTTGTTCATGCAAGCTCCTGAAAATGGATGGAGCTGCAGGTTAGCAACGCGCGTAGTCGCAGCTGTAGACCAGCAGGATTGAGTACTTTATAAAGAAATTCTTACGAATCCACGAGCCTTCCCATGGACCTGCTCAACGCCATCCGTTGCTTCATCAAGGTGGTTGAAGCCGGCAGCATCGTCGCTGGCGCCCGCAACCTGGGTCTCACCCCGGCGGCGGTCAGCCAGAACCTGGCCCGGTTGGAAGGCCACCTGCAGGTGCGCCTGCTCAGCCGCAGTACACGCAGTATGGCCCTGACACCCGCTGGCACTCAGTATTACCAGCGGGTCAGCCATATAGAGCGTGACCTCGCCCTGGCCGAGCAAGCCGTCACCACCCCGGACAGTGAACCTCAGGGGCGGCTTTGTATTGCCTCGACGACAGCCTTCGGCCGCCATGTGCTGGCGCCACTGATCCCCGCATTCAGCGCCCGCTATCCGCTGCTTTCGATAGAATTGGTAACGACTGATCGCCGGGTCAACCATGCGCGTGAAGACGTTGACGTGAGCTTGCGCATCGCACCGCAACTGGAAGACCAGCTGTTGGCCCGGCACATCGCCCGCATCCCGTTCATTTGCTGTGCATCGCCCGGGTACCTGCAAAATGCCGGTGTGCCGGCCACACCGGAGGCCTTGCGCAATCATCGCTGCCTGGTGTTCCGCTACCCCGTGGACGGCCGCTTCCTGCGATGGGGATTCATGCGCGACGGCCTGCGCTTTGAGCCAGTATTTGGCAACGTGCTGATAAGCGATGACATCGACGCCCTTACCCAGATGGCCCTCCACGATGGAGGCATAACCCGGCTGGCCGAGTTCATCGTGCGGCCGCACTTGGCTTCTGGCGCCTTGGTGCCATTGTTCGAATTCAGTGACAGTGGCCAGGCCTACGCCCAGACTGAACCCATGGACATCTATCTGTGCTTGGCTGACCGTTTTGCCATGACGACGAAAGTGCGAGTGTTCATGGACTACCTGCGCGAATGCCTGGGTGATAGCTGGCAGGTGCAGGAATGAAAAAACCGCCACGAAGGCGGTTTTTCTTGCAACGCACAAGAATCAGAAACGGTAGGTGAGGGATGCACCGATACCGTGAGCGCTGTTCTCGTACTTGGCCTGGTAGCTACCCTTGGTTGCGCTGACCTGATTGACCTTGGTGTCCTCTTCCCACAGATAGGAATAGGCCACGTCGATGGTCATGTCGTCGTTAGGGCTCCAGCCGGCACCCAGGCTGAAGATCTTGCGGTCACCGGTCGGGATGCGTGGCGAACGGTCGTGGTTGTTGGTTGGCGACTGGTCGACGGTGAAGCCGGTGCGCAGCACCCACTCCTTGTTCACCTTGTAGGATGCACCAATGGCGTGGGCCCAGGTGTCATGCCAGTTCTGCTCTTCGGTGATGGTCTCGAACGCCGAACCAGCCAATGGTGCCGGTACATCGTTCTGGACGGTGATGTTCTCCAGGCGGCTCCAGCGCGTCCACGTGCTGCCTGCGTACAGGGTCCACTGGTCGTCCAGTTCGTGGGTAACCGAAAGGTCGACAGACTCCGGCGTCTTGATCTTCAGCGTGGCGTCGAACTTGTCGCCGTCGAACGGCCCGATCAGCGGGGTGCTGACACGGGTCTTGCCCTCCAGCTTGTAGTCGACCATCGAGTGGTAGGTCAGGCCGACGCGGGTACGGTCGGTGGCCTGGACCAGGATACCGATGTTGTAGCCAATGGCAGTGTCATCACCCTTGATCTTGACTTCGCCGTCGTTACTGCCCGGGCTGAACGGGTTGATCAGGCTTGAGCCCAGTTCGCCCTCGATGCGGTTGATGGTCGGGCCGAAACCAATCGAGACCTTGTCGTTGAAGGCATAGCTGACAGTCGGCTGGAAAGTGACAACCTGTACGTGGCTTTTCTTGCCCCAGTAACGTGCGGCGTCATCACTGCCGTAGTCGGTTACCAGGCCGAACGGTACATAGACACCGAAGCCTACGCTCCAGTGGTCATCGATCGGCTTGACGTAGTAGCCCATGGGCACGCCAACCACAGGCACCATGTCACCATCGGTTTCCCCCCCGAGGTTGCTGCCTGGGCCCGAGATGTCGGACTTGGCAATGACGGCGGCGCCGCCCACGGTGAACTGTTCGCGCTTGAGGCGGGACATGCCAGCCGGGTTGCCAAACACGGTGCTGGCATCATCGGCAGAAGAAGAACGTCCCGCGAAACCTGTCCCCATGCTGCTGATGCTCTGTTCGTTGAGCGCGAAGCCGCTGGCGAGTAGTTGGCTGGAAGCAAGCGCAATCGCTACGCCGAGGGAGGTTTTGAGCATTACTTTTTTCATTATTAGAAAACTCCTTGGGATCTCCGGGGCGAAAAGCTACCAACAAATCACGCGCTGCGCTATAGCCTCAATCGCAGGAGTTAGCGCGCTTTTGTAGGACAATCCGACCAAAATTCCCTTTTTTCCGGTTTTATTGTAGGACGCGTCTTAAGATGCCTGTGGCAATCTCCGATCTATGCAGGTATGCCAAGCGTTGATGAAGTCGCGCAGGCGACCTTGGGGGTTGAAAATCTGTCGCCAGATCCGCGCAAGCGCCAACAAATCGTCAGCCGCAGGCAAGGGCGTGGACTGCTCCTCGACGAGCATCCAGGCAATGGCAGTGGAGTAGCGAAGGTTGACGGTCAGCTCTAGATGCGGGCCGCCCAGGAAGGCGTGCTGGCTGGCCAGGCCGCGGATCATGCTGGCCAGGTCGGGGTCACGGGCCAAGTAGTCGTCCCAGAGCGCCTGGTGACGATGTTCGCCAATGCGGTAAAGGCCGTGCCCTCGCCGGTCGTGCAAGGCAGAGCCGAGTGCCGACTGGCTGGCGGCGATGCCCAGCAACAAAGCTTCGGCGCTGGCGCAGTGACGGTTCAGGTAGACCAGGGTGGGTCGGATCACATACTGACACAATTCATTCGCCGCAATACCCATGATGCCCTCGAGCAAGTAAGGGCCGGACGGGCGCTGGAGCTTGGCAGCTGGTGAATGATCAGGCCCGCCGGAAGCGGCAAGCACCGCTCGAGTTGAAGTGTAGTGTGATAATCGTGGTGTAAAAGGCTGTTTTTAAATCGATTGCTGCCGGACGCCCTTGGCTATATGCCTTAAGGCAATTACGCCAAGAACGTTCAGGCAGGCTCGAGACGGCTCGATTCAGCGCTTGAATACCGCGGTATTCGCCACTCACGCGGTGAGCGACTGGCGGGTCCGGGCGATCACCGCCTGCAGCGGTTCGGTGCGGCTGTACTGTTCAGGGTACAGGCGCTCGGTGTGGCAGGCGACGCCGTGTTCGTCTACCAGGGTGAAGCTGAAGCTGCCCTTGCGTGGGGCAACGATAAGGCACTTCAGCGGCGAGAAGGCCTGGGAGAGGGTGCCAATGGCAGCCTGAATTTGATGATGAGTTTGCATATTGTTGGAGGTTCCTGCTTTAAACACGGGGGTTATGATCCGTGCATGATAGAAACGTTCCAGTGACGCCTTTATTAAGGGACGAACGAACCTGACTGGAACAGGGCAGCCAGAGGGAGCGCGATCAAAGGTTTGCGCCTGGGCTGACTGGTAGGTACTTCAGAGGGCAGGCAGCACGCCGGGGCCAAGGTTCTAGGCCGTCGGGTGGGATCCTGATCAATCTGTAAGGTGATTCGTGCTTGAACAGCGCAAGGCTGGCGAGTGAATCATCGAAAGGGCCGGTCCGGATTTCAGCAGGGCCACTCTTGGGGGGAGGGCGTCTGCAAGGACATTGGGGCCAGAATTGACTTTCAGCTTGGTACTAACGAGGCGCACCTTACCTTAAATGCAGGTGGTTGGCAAGCGCTACGTTCGTAGAGGGTAGCCGCGCAGTATGGCGCGTATCTGCGCCGCTGGGAAGAGGGGCAAATGGCCCATATCCGCGCTGATGTGCCCTGTTCGTGCACTCAACTGAATGTTATTGGTGCACTTGTTCACATTTGGGGCGGCGCTTGTAACGGCTTGGCAACACCCCAGGTCGGTCTCGCCAATGCCTTGACTGGGTGGTTAAGTCAATGAAAAAAAACACTATTTTCAGCTGGTGAAAAAATCGTCAGTTTGACCAAGGCCCCCATTTCACGGGGGTTTGCGGGGTATGCGAGGGGGTTGTCCACCGAGTTATCCACAGGAACTGTGGATTGTCCCTGGCACTTGCTCTAGCACGGGCGTGCCAGCAGCCGAGGGAACTGTCCGACAATCGACATGCGCTAACGGACCGGTTGGTCATCCACCTGGAAACGTCAAGAAAAGATCATCGAAATTTTTTTTCAATCCCCCAGAAATCGACAGGTCAGGGCGAAAAAAAAAGAGTAGAGTGGCGCGCCTTTCGAGTCGCCAAACCTGTTGCTCATGAAGTTCCGCAGTAAACACCTCGCCAGTCCCGCTGTATCGACCCATGCCCCTCCCGCGAAGCGTTTTTCATTGAAGGTAGCCTTGTGGCTGCTCGACAGCCCGCGCCTGGGTGACAAGCCGCAGGTCAAGCACTTGGCTGGGCGCCTGTTGAAGCAACCCGCTCGCCAGGGCGTGGTGGTGGCGCAAAGCCGCCTTGGGCAGATGCTGTGCCGTGATTGCGGCAATGCCCGCGACCGGCGCATTGGTCATGAGTTGCTACGCCAGGCGGCCCGTGCCGGTGACTGGCGGGCGCAGCTGGAATATGCGCAGCTGTGCCAGCAGAGCGAGCCTGAACAGGCCCGCTACTGGCTGGAACTGGCGGCAGGGCAGGGCTCGCAGGACGCGCGGCGGCTGCTGCGGCAGTGGTTTCCTGGCTAAGGTAGCTACAGGCAACACACCCGTCAGGCTGATAAGCTGCACTCAATTCGCATCAGAGCATCGGGGTAAGCATGACAGTGGATCTGGCCAGCATACTGCTGGGCTTGGTGGCAGGCGCATTACCCTGCCTGGGTTGGATCATGCAGGTGCAGCGCCGCCAGGGCGCCCGGCAAGGCGAGCAGGCCTTGCTTGAGGAACGCCTCAACGCTGCCCAGTTGGCCCAAGCCGGCTTGCAGGCGCAACTGGATGCCAGCCGCGATGAAGTCAGCGACCTCAGTGAGGCCAACGCCGTCAAGCAGGCCCAGCTGGCCGCCCAGGGCCGTGAACTGGAGCTGCTGCAGATCGACCGCGACAACGCCCGTGATGCCGCACACGCCTGGCACCTTGAGCGCGCCAACCGTGAAGCCGAGCTGCGCCGCCTGGAGGCCCAAACCGCTCGCCTGGACGCCGAACTGCGCGAGCAACAGGAAAGCCACCAGCAGCGCCTGGAAGACCTGCAGGAGGCACGTGACACGCTGCGTGCCCAGTTCGCCGACATGGCCACCAAGATCTTCGACGAGCGTGAGCAGCGCTTCGCCCAGACCAGCCAACAGCACCTCGGCCAGCTGCTGGACCCGCTCAAAGAACGCATCCAGTCGTTCGAGAAACGCGTGGAGGAGAGCTACCAGCAGGAAGCCCGCGAGCGCTTTTCGTTGGGCAAGGAGCTCGAGCGCCTGCAACAGCTCAACCTGCGCCTGTCCGACGAAGCCACCAACCTCACTCAGGCCCTGAAAGGTCAGAAAACCCAGGGCAACTGGGGCGAGCTGATCCTTGAGCGGGTGCTTGAGCATGCCGGCCTTGAAAAAGGGCGCGAGTACCAGACCCAGGTCAGCCTGAAGAGCGCCGATGGTGAGCGTTTCCAGCCCGATGTGCTGATCATGCTGCCTGGTGACAAGCAGGTGGTGGTGGACGCGAAGGTCAGCCTTACCGCGTACCAGCAGTTCGTTGCCGGTAACGACGAGGCCGCGCTGAAGCAGCATGTGCAATCGCTGCGCAGCCACGTCAAAGGCCTTTCGAGCAAGGACTATAACCGCCTCGAAGGGCTGCACAGCCTGGACTTCGTGCTGCTGTTCGTGCCAATCGAGGCAGCCTTCTCGGCAGCCTTGCAGGCCGAGCCGAACCTGTTCCAGGAAGCCTTCGACCGGCAGATCGTGATTGTCAGCCCGACCACCTTGCTCGCCACCTTGCGGGTGATCGACAGCTTGTGGAAGCAGGAACGCCAGGGCCAGAACGCCCGGGAAATCGCCGAGCGCGCCGGTTGGCTGTACGACAAGTTCGTGCTGTTCATCCAGGACCTGGACGAGCTGGGCAGTCGCCTGCAACAGGTGGACAAGGCCTACGCTGCGGCGCGCAACAAGCTCTGTGAAGGGCGCGGCAACCTGGTCAGCCGCAGTGAACAACTGAAGTTGCTGGGCGCCCGAGCCAGCAAGAGCCTGCCGGCCGACCTGCTGGAGCGGGCGCTATCCGACGAGGCGCTGCCCGACGAAGCGGTTACTGAGCCAGGCTCAGATGGCGGTTGAGCATGGCGCGCAGGGCCGCAGGCTTGACCGGCTTGGCGAGGTAATCCAGGCCTGATGCGTGCACCAGGGCGATGGTTTCCTTGCTGCCGTCGGCACTGATCACCACCCCTGGCACTGGCTCACCCAGCCGTGCCCGCAACCAGCCCATCAGCCCGGTGCCAGTCTCCCCGTCGTCCAGGTGATAGTCCACCAGCGCCAGGTGCGGGCGCATGCCCTTGGCCAGCAAGGCTTCGCATTCGGCCTGGTTGCGCGCGGTCCACACCTGGCAGCCCCAGCGGCTGAGCAGGCTGTTCATGCCGATCAGGATGCTGTCTTCGTTGTCCACGCACAGCACCTGCAACCCGGCCAGCGGCTGGCCGACTTGCTCTACCGGCGCGCTCGGTGCCGGGGCCGCCTGGCGGGCAATCGGCACGCTGACACGGAACACTGTGCCCTTGCCTGGCCACGAACGCACTTCCAGTGGGTGGCCGAGCACCCGGCACAGGCCATCGGCGATCGCCAGGCCCAGGCCCAGGCCTTTTTCGGCGCGGGTCTGGTGGCTGTCCAGGCGCTTGAACTCCTGGAAGATCACCTGCAGCTTGTCGTCGGCGATGCCTGGGCCACGGTCCCATACCTCCAGCCACAGGCGTTCGCCCTGGCGGCGCACCCCTAGCAGAATCGGGCTCTTGCCGTAGCGCAGGGCGTTGGTGAGGAAGTTCTGCAACACCCGGCGCAGCAGTTTCATGTCGCTGTCCACCCGCAGGCGGCTGCCACGCAGGCGGAATTCCAGGCCCTTCTCGGCAGCCAGCAGCTTGAACTCGGCGCCCAGGGTGTCGAACAGTTCGTTGAGGGCGAATGGCTTGGCATCCGGGGTGATCTTGCCGTTCTCCAGGCGCGAGATGTCCAGCAGGTCGCTGATCAGCTCTTCGGCCGAGCGCAGCGAACTGTCCATGTGCTGCACCAACTGCTGGGCCTCTTCGTTCATGCCCTCGGCCTGTTGCGACAAGGCCGCGGAGAACAGCCGCGCGGCGTTCAGCGGCTGCATCAGGTCATGGCTGACTGCGGCCAGGAAGCGGGTCTTGGACTTGCTCACCGCTTCGGCCTGGCTCTTGGCTTCGGACAATGCCTGGTTCAGTTGCGACAGCTCGTGGGTGCGCTCTGCCACCCGTTGCTCCAGGCCTTCGTTGGAATCACGCAGGGCCTGTTCGGCCTCGCGGAACGGGGTGATGTCGGTAAAGCTCATGACGAAGCCGCCGCCGGGCATCGGGTTGCCGATCAGTTCGATCACCCGGCCGTTGGGGAACAGGCGCTCCGAAGAGTGTGCGCGCCCCTGGCGCATCCAGTGCAGGCGCCGCGCCACGTGCACCTGGGCCTCGCCCGGGCCGCACAGCCCGCGTTCAGCGTTGTAGCGGATGATGTCGGCAATGGGCCGGCCCACGCTGATCAGCCCGTCCGGATAGTTGAACAGTTCCAGGTAGCGGCGGTTCCAGGCCACCAAATGCAGGTTCTGGTCGACCACGCTGATGCCCTGGTTGATGTTTTCGATGGCCCCTTGCAGCAAGGCGCGGTTGAACTGCAGCACTTCGCTGGCTTCGTCTGCGATGCGGACAACGTCCTCCAGCTGCATGTCGCGGCCTTCGATGGCAGCCTTGACCACGGCGCGGGTCGATGAAGTGCCGAGCACCCCGGCCAGCAGGCGTTCGGTGTGTTCGATCCAGTCGCCGTCGGCGTTCTGGTTAGGGTTGAAACCCTTGCCCTGCCGGTAGGCGAAGCGGATGAAACTCTGCCGTGCGCGCTCCTCGCCGACAAAGCGCGAAGCCAGGGTCAGCAGGTCGTCGATCTGCACCGCCAGCAGCGGCTTGCTGCTGGGCCGCGCGCTGGTTTGCTGGCCGATGAAGCGGCCGGCCTGCCAATGCTCGGAAACCCGTGTGCGTGACAGCACCGACACCCAGGCGAACAGGGTGAAATTGCCCGCCAGCGACAGCACCACGCCCTGTGTCAGCGGGCTGATCGGCAGATTCAGCGGGTTGCCGTGCAACCACGCCAGCCCTGGGAACAGCTGCAGCGACCAGCCCAGGCTGTGTGCTGCAATCGGCAGTACCAGGGTGTAGAACCAGAGGAAAATGCCAGCGGCCAGGCCAGCGAACACACCACGGCGGTTGGCCTGTTTCCAGTACAGCGCGCCGAGCATGGCCGGGGTCAATTGGGTCACGGCGGCAAAGGCGATCTGGCCGATGGTCGCCAGGCTGGCGGTGGAACCCAGCAAGCGGTAACTGACATACGCCAGCAGCAAGATCACCACGATGGTTACCCGGCGTACCGAGAGCATCCAGTGGCGGAACGCTTCGAACGGCCGCTCGGCGTTATTGCGGCGCAGCAACCAGGGCAGCAGCATGTCGTTGGAGACCATGGTCGATAGCGCCACGGCTTCGACGATAACCATGCCGGTGGCCGCCGAGGCGCCGCCGATGAACGCCAGCAGGGCCAGGCTAGGGTGTGCCTCGGCCAGCGGCAGGCTGATGACGAACGAATCGGAAATCACCGTGCCCGGCAGCAGCATCTGCCCGGCCAGGGCAATCGGCACCACGAACAGCGCGGCCAGCGCCAGGTACATCGGGAATACCCAGCGCGCCAGGCGCATGTCCTGCGCGTCGATGTTCTCCACCACGGTGACGTGGAACTGCCGCGGCAGGCAGATGATCGCCATCATCGCCACGGCGGTCTGCACCACCATCGACGGCCAGTTGATGGTTTCCTGCCAGTAGTCCTGCAAGTGGATCGACTGGCGCGCCTGGCTGAACAGGTCATCGAAACCGTCATACAGGTTGAAGACGATGAAAATGCCCACGGCAAGGAACGCCAGCAGCTTGATCAGCGATTCGAAGGCAATTGCCAGGACCATGCCGCGGTGGTGCTCGGTCACGTCGAGGCTGCGGGTACCGAAGACGATGGCGAACAGCGCCAGCACCAGCGACACCACCAGTGCGGTGTCCTGAACACGGGTGCCGGTGGCATCGGCGTTGGCGCCGATCAGCAGGTTCACGCCCAGCACGATGCCCTTGAGCTGCAGGGCGATGTACGGCAGCACGCCGACCAGGCAGATCAGCGCCACCACCACGGCCAGGCTTTGCGACTTGCCGTAGCGCGCAGCGATGAAGTCAGCGATCGAGGTGATGTTCTGCTGCTTGCTGATCAGCACCATCTTCTGCAGCACCCAAGGTGCGAAGACCATCAGCAGCACCGGGCCCAGGTAGATCGGCAGAAACGCCCACAGCTGTTCGGCGGCCTGGCCGACAGCGCCGAAGAAGGTCCAGCTGGTGCAGTACACGGCCAGCGAAAGGCTGTACACCCAGGCACGCAGCTTCGGCGGCAACGGCGTGCTGCGGCGGTCGCCATAGAAGG
The DNA here is from genome assembly GCF_029871175.1 of Pseudomonas sp. BN607. Lineage (NCBI taxonomy): Bacteria > Pseudomonadati > Pseudomonadota > Gammaproteobacteria > Pseudomonadales > Pseudomonadaceae > Pseudomonas > Pseudomonas sp. BN607. Next base: position 400,517 of record NZ_SSOE01000066.1, on the reverse strand, counting down.
CGATGGCGAACATGACGGCCATATAGGCCAGGGCGACCACGGCGATCAGCCCGCTGGACAACGACATGAAGACTCCGAAGCAAAAAGATAACGCGGTCCCGATCAGTCAGTCTGGCACGCGCGTGCCGCTTCGTCAGCGCCGACGATGGTTGTAGGAGCGGGTTCACCCGCGAATAGGCCGGAACAGGCAACATCAACCCCTGCGGGTCCCCAACCAATAGAACACCCCTGCCAGTATCACCGACAACACCAGCAGGTAGAAGACCGCCCCTGGCCACAGGTGTACCAGTGCGAACCCCACCATCACCGGCCCCAGTGCCGCCCCCAGGTTGGACAGGTTCTGCGCGCCGTAATACACCCCGCGCAAGTGCTCCGGTGCGATCAGGTCGATGAACATGTACTCGGCTGGGATCACGATGATTTCGCCCAAGGTGAACACCAGCATCGCCAGGCACCAGGCCAGCACCGAGCCCGCCAGCGCAAAACCCAGCAAGCCGGCGATGAACAGGCCCATGCCGGCCAACAGCCACGGCATCAGACGCTGGCGGCTGATACGCCGGCCAATCAGGTACTGCAAGGCAATGACCGTCACGGCGTTGGTGGTGACCAGATAGCCGATCAGCCGTGCGGCTTCGGTTGGGTTGCTGGTCACCACCAGGTACTGGGACAGGTAGGCGGTGAACTGGCCGAACACCACCGCGCTCAGCACCCCACCCACGGTAAAGCACACCAGCCGACGATCCCGCATCAGCCCCAGCGCCACTTGGCCGAAGCCGGCCGCGGGTTTGTCCGGCGCGCTTGCCTGCAGGCTGCGATCACCAAGGCGCCAATAAGCCAGGCACATGGCCAGGCCAAGCAGGGCAGAGGCGAGGAACGGCACATGGTCGTTCAGTTCAAGCATGACCACGCCCAGCAACGGGCCGGCGGCATAGCCGACGTTGCTGAGGGTGTACTTGATGGCGAATACCTCGGCCCGCTCACCGACCGGCAGTAACGCGCAGAAGCCCGCTTTGGCGGCGATGTCGACCACCGCCAGGGCCAGGTTGATCAACACCAGGCAAAAGAAGAACGGCAGCGCCGAACGGCTGGCGACCGCGCCGACGAAGGCCAGGGCGAACAGCAGGGTACTGGCGCTGACCAGCGTGTGGTTGCTCAAGCTGTCGACCAGATGGCCACCATACAGACTCAATAGCGAGGCGACGATCAGCGCGCCACCGATCAGCAGGCCGATCTGGCTGATCGGCAGCTGGAAATTGTCAGCCAGGTAAACCACCAGGTAGGGCAGGGTGAGGGCGCGGGCGACGGTAAGCGTGAAGGTGGTGGTGAGCAGCAGGCGAACGGTGTGCGGGTAGCGTTTTATGGCGGCGAGCATTGCCACGTCCTTGTTGTGCGGGTTTGCCGAGCACAAGCATAAGCCACATGCGGTAATTGCAGCAGCACCGGGGCAGCCACTCGCGACACCAGGCCGCCTCACGGGCAAATGGGCGACAGGCGGAGGATTGACAGCCCGTCAGGCTAGGGGAATACTCTCGGAAAATTCATATATATGTTTATATAACAAGACGAGAGCGAGACCCATGCACCCATTGACCGGTGATGCTCGACTGCCCCGCTACCAACAACTGCGCGACCACATGGTCGGGCAAATTGCCAACAATCGCTGGCGTCCGGGGGAAGCGATCCCGACCGAAGCAGCCCTGGCTACCGAGTTCGACATGTCGATCGGCACCGTGCGCAAGGCCGTCGATGTACTGGTGGCCGAAGGCGTGCTGGAGCGCCAGCAGGGCCGAGGCACCTTCATTCGTCGCCCACAGTTCCAGTCGTCGCTGTTCCGCTTCTTCCGTTTCGAGGCCGCCAATGGCGAGCGCATCGTGCCGGAAAGCCGCATTCTCTCCATCGAGTCGCTTCCGGCGCCTTCGGCGGTGGCCGAGGCATTGGGCCTGGCGGGGGAGGCAGAAGTGATCCGCATCGTTCGCACCCGTCTGCTCGGCGCCCAGCCGGTGCTGGCTGAAGAAATCTGGCTGCCGCGCCAAACCTTCCAGCCGCTGCTGGACGTGGATCTGAACAGCAAGGGCCCACTGCTGTACCCGATCTACGAAGCGCTGTGCGGTCAGGTGGTCGCCTACGCCGAAGAGACCCTGACCGCCGAAGCGGTCGACGCGGTGCATGGCCGCTTGTTGCAACTGCCGGCCGACAGCCCGGTGGTGGTGATCGAGCGCCTGGCCCGGGACTATGCCGGCAAACCGTTGGAATGGCGCCGCTCGCGCGGGCATGCGCAGCACTTCCGCTACCGCATCGACATTCGCTAAACCGGTCGCGTCACCCTTTTACCTGCCTGCGCCGTCCTGCCACGGCGCAGTGGTTTCGCCTGCCCGTTACACCCACGACTAGAAGGATAACAATCATGTTCAGCTGGTATCGCCAGATCACCTCACGGGAACGCAAGACGTTCTGGGCCTGCTTCGGCGGCTGGTCGCTCGACGCGCTGGAAGTACAGATGTTCGGCCTGGCCATCCCCGCGCTGATCGCTGCGTTCTCCCTGACCAAGGGCGACGCGGGCCTGATCAGTGGCCTGACCCTGGTGACCTCGGCAATCGGCGGCTGGCTGGGTGGCACCTTGTCCGACCGCTACGGCCGCGTGCGGACCCTGCAATGGATGATCCTCTGGTTCTCGTTCTTCACCTTTCTTTCGGCATTCGTCACCGGCTTCTACCCGCTGCTGTTCGTCAAGGCCATGCAAGGTTTCGGCATTGGTGGCGAATGGGCCGCCGGCGCGGTGCTGATGGCCGAGACCATCAACCCGAAATACCGCGGCAAGGTCATGGGTACGGTGCAGAGTGCCTGGGCCGTGGGTTGGGGCTTGGCGGTGGCGCTGTTCACGCTGATTTACTCGCTGGTGCCGCAGGAGTTCGCCTGGCGGGTGATGTTCTTCGTTGGTCTGCTGCCGTCGCTGCTGATCATCTGGGTGCGCCGCAATGTGCCTGAGCCGGACAGTTTCCAGCGCCTGCAGAAGGAAAACGCCATCCCCACCAGCTTCCTCCAGTCGATGGCTGGCATTTTCCGCCCAGAACTGCTGCGCGTAACCCTGCTTGGCGGCTTGCTCGGCCTGGGTGCCCACGGCGGCTACCACGCGGTAATGACCTGGCTGCCGACGTTCCTCAAAACCGAGCGCAACCTGTCGGTGCTTAACTCCGGCGGCTACCTGGCAGTGATCATCCTGGCCTTCTGGTGCGGCTGCGTGGTCAGCGGCATGCTGATCGACCGAATCGGCCGGCGCAAGAACATCTTGCTGTTCGCCCTGTGCTGCGTACTGACCGTGCAGGCCTATGTGTTCTTCCCGCTGAGCAATACCCAGATGCTGTTCCTGGGCTTCCCGCTGGGCTTCTTCGCTGCCGGTATCCCGGCCAGCCTGGGCGCGTTCTTCAACGAACTGTACCCGGCCGAAGTGCGCGGCGCCGGTGTGGGCTTCTGCTACAACTTCGGCCGTGTGCTGTCGGCGGTATTCCCGTTCCTGGTCGGCCACATGAGCGAGTCGATGTCGCTGGGCAGTGCCATCGGCATCGACGCCGGCATCGCCTACGGCGTGGCCGTGATCGCCGCCTTGTGCCTGCCGGAAACCCGAGGCCGCAACCTTGAAACTGCACCCGCACCGGAAATGGCCGGCGCGGCTGCAAAGTAACCTGACTTTGCTTGTATGAGAACCATGCCTGACGCTTCCGATTTACCCCTGACCGCCATCGACAGCCACGCCCACGTGTTCAGCCGTGGGCTGAACCTGGCCAGCGAACGGCGTTATGCGCCCGGCTACGACGCGCCGCTGGGTGACTACCTGGGCCAGTTGCTGGTCCATGGTTTCAGCCATGGTGTGCTGGTGCAGCCCAGCTTCCTCGGTACCGACAACCGCTACCTGCTCAGTGCCCTGCAGACCGTGCCGGGGCAACTGCGCGGGGTGGTGATGCTGGAGCGTGAGGTCGAGCGGGAAACCCTTGAGCACATGGCGCGTCTGGGGGTACGCGGTGTACGCCTTAACCTCATGGGCCAGGCGCTGCCCAACCTGGCCGGCGCCGAATGGCGGCCGCTGCTGGAACGTATTGGCGAGCTGGGCTGGCATTTGGAGCTGCATCGGCAGGTGGCGGATATACCGACGCTGGTGCGGGCGTTGCAGCCCTATGGCCTGGACATCGTCATCGACCATTTCGGCCGCCCCGATGCCCGCCGTGGGTTGGGGCAGCCTGGGTTTGCCGAGCTGCTGACCCTGGGTGGGCAGGGTAAGGTGTGGGTGAAGGTGTCGGGTATCTACCGGCTGGAAGGTGAGCCTGAAGAAAACCTGGCCTTTGCCCGTTCGGCGCTGTGTGCACTGGAAGCGCACTACGGTGCCGAGCGGCTGATGTGGGGCAGTGACTGGCCGCATACCCAGCATGAATCGGCAGTAAGCTTCGGCACTGCAGTGCAACAGTTCGAGGCGCTGGGCTGCTCGGCGGAGTTGCGCCAGGCGCTGTTGGTGGATACTGCGCGGGTGCTGTTCGGCTTCGAATGAGGTAGCGCCTGTGCCGGTGCTTGCCAGCGGGTGCATTTCCCATGCAGATTTGTGGCCTGAAGCGCACGGTGCGCCTCCAATTGAAAAGCCCTCAGGACCAAGGACGATGAGTCACTCCTCGCAATTCACCTTGCTCGGCAAGCGGCGCTTCCTGCCGTTTTTCATCACCCAGTCGCTGGGTGCCTTCAACGACAACCTGTTCAAGCAGTCGCTGATTCTGGCGATCCTGTTCAAACTCAGCCTGGGCGAAGGCGACCGGTCGATCTGGGTCAACCTCTGCGCGTTGCTGTTCATTCTGCCGTTCTTTCTGTTCTCGGCGCTGGGCGGGCAGTTTGGCGAGAAGTTCGCCAAGGACGCGTTGATCCGCGCGATCAAACTGGCCGAAATCGCCATCATGGCGATTGGTGCACTGGGCTTCATCACCAACCACCTGGCGCTGATGCTGGTGGCGCTGTTCGGCATGGGTACCCACTCGGCGCTGTTCGGCCCGGTGAAGTACTCGATCCTGCCGCAGGCCCTGCGCGAGGAAGAGCTGGTCGGCGGCAACGGGCTGGTAGAAACCGGTACCTTCCTTGCCATCCTCGCCGGCACCATCGGCGCCGGGGTGATGATGTCGGCCGATAGCTACGCCACGGTGGTGGCTGGCGGGGTGGTAGGCACTGCAGTGCTCGGCTACCTGGCCAGCCGCTGGATCCCGCGCGCGGCTGCCGCTTCGCCGAACATGCCGCTGGACTGGAACATCTTCAAGCAGTCGTGGGCGATCCTGCGCATGGGCCTCGGCCAGCCGCCTGCGGTATCGCGTTCGATCGTCGGCAACTCGTGGTTCTGGTTTGTTGGTGCCATCTACCTGACGCAGATTCCTGCCTACGCCAAGGACTGGCTGCACGGTGACGGCACAGTGGTAACGCTGGTGCTGACGCTGTTCTCGGTGGGGATCGCGCTGGGGTCGCTGCTGTGCGAACGCCTGAGCGGGCGCAAGGTGGAAATCGGCCTGGTGCCGTTCGGCTCGTTCGGCCTGACCCTGTTCGGCCTGCTGTGGTGGTGGCACTCCGGCGATGTACCGGCTGCGGCGACGCCGCACGACTGGCTGGCGTTGCTGGGCCTGAGCCAGGCCTGGTGGATACTGCTGTCGATCGTTGGCCTGGGTGTATTCGGCGGCTTCTATATCGTCCCGCTGTATGCCCTGATCCAGGCGCGCACGGCCCAAGACCAGCGTGCCCGGGTCATTGCAGCCAACAACATCCTCAATGCCTTGTTCATGGTGGTGTCAGCGGTGCTCACCATCATCCTGCTGGGCGTGGCCGAGCTGAGCATCCCGCAGCTGTTTCTGGTGGTGTCGCTACTGAACATTGCGGTCAATGCCTATATTTTCAGGATCGTGCCCGAGTTCACCATGCGCTTCCTGATCTGGTTGCTCAGCCATTCGATGTACCGGGTGCAGCATCGCGACCTTGAGCGCATCCCCGACGAAGGCGCGGCACTGCTGGTGTGCAACCACGTGTCGTTCGTCGATGCCCTGCTGCTGGGCGGCGCCATCCGCCGGCCGATTCGCTTTGTCATGTATTACAAGATCTACAACCTGCCGGTACTCAACTTCGTCTTCCGCACAGCCGGTGCCATCCCGATTGCCGGGCGCAACGAGGACCCGGGCACCTACGAGCGGGCTTTCGCGCGCATAGCCGAATACCTGGCCGAGGGTGAGCTGGTGTGCATCTTCCCGGAGGGCAAGTTGACGGGCGATGGCGAGATCGATGTGTTCAAAGGCGGTGTCAACCGCATCCTCGAAGAAACGCCGGTACCGGTGATCCCGCTGGCCCTGCAGGGCTTGTGGGGCAGTTTCTTCAGCCGTGACCCGGCCAAGGGCTTTTTCAAGCGCCTGTGGTCGCGGGTAACCATCGTGGCGGGCGCCGCCATTCCGGTGGAGGTCGCGCAGCCTGAGCTGCTGCGTGAGCAGGTCAGCCGCCTGCGCGGCGACCTGCGTTAAACGGGCGTGGTCAGCTGGCGCTGACTTTCAGGCCGATAAGGCCGCAGACGATCAGCGCCACACTGACCAGCCGTACCAGGGCCATGGACTCGCCGAACAGGATGATCCCAGCGATGACTGTGCCGACCGCGCCAACACCCGTCCAGATGGCATAGGCGGTGCCCAGCGGTAGCTCTTTCATGGCCAGCCCCAGCAGGCCCAGGCTGATGACCATGGCGCCGACGGTGAGTACGGTGGGAATCGGTTTGCTGAAGCCGTCGGTGTATTTCAGGCCAACGGCCCAGCCGACCTCGAACAGGCCGGCGAAGAACAGGATGATCCAGGACATAAGAGTGTCTCCATCGTTTGAATGATGGGGCCGTCCCCGGAATGGTCACGCGGTGCGTCGTGAGGTCGTCCTCACAGTGGGCAATATAGTGCACACCTGAAGGTTTCAGGGCAAGCCTGTGCGGCCCTCTTCGCGGGTGAACCCGCTCCCACAGCGACTGCACACGGCTTGATACATGTGCAATCCCTGTGGGAGCGGGTTCACCCGCGAAGAGGCCCTAAGAGGCAGATATCAATGCTTGGCCGGTTCGATCCCTTCAGTCTCAGGCACAGGTTCAGGCTCATCCATCCGCCGAAACCAGGTCGACAGTAACGCCCCGGAAATATTGTGCCAAACGCTGAACAACGCACTTGGCACCGCCGCCAGCGGCGAGAAGTGCGCCGCCGCCAGCGCCGCCCCCAACCCGGAGTTCTGCATGCCCACCTCCAGCGCCAGCGACTTGCGCTGGGCCAGCGGCAGCTTGCACAGCTTGCCGGTCAGGAACCCAAGCAGATAGCCAAAGCTGTTGTGCAGCATCACCACCGCCATGATCAGCAGCCCCGACTCGGCAATCTTCGCCTGGCTGGCCGCCACCACTGCACACACGATCATCACGATGCTCACCACCGATACCAGCGGCAGCACCTGCACCGCTGCCTGCACGCGAGCACCGAGCAAGCGCTGGGCCAGCACGCCGAGCACAATCGGCAACATCACCAACTGCAGGATCGACCAGAACATGTCCATGAAGGACACCGGTAACCAGGCCGAGGCCAGGAACCAGATCAGCGCAGGGGTGAGCAGTGGCGCCAGCAGGGTAGTGACGGCGGCGATGGCCACTGCCAGCGCCAGGTCGCCACGCGACAGCCACACCATCACGTTCGACGCGGTGCCACTCGGGCAGCAGCCAACCAAAATAACGCCCACGGCAATTTCCGCGGGCAGGTGGAACAGTTGGCACAGCAGCCACGCCATGCCCGGCATGATCACGAAGTGTGCGACCACCCCCAGCATCACCCGCCAGGGCTGGCGGGCGAGGGCGGCGAAGTCGTCGAGCTTGAGGGTAAGGCCCATGCCGAACATCACCAGCCCCAGCAGCGGCACGATGGCCACCTTGAGGGCGATGAACCATTGCGGTTGCAGAAAGGCCAGCACGGCGAACACCAGCACCCAAAGGGCGAAGGTATTACCGACGAAGCGGCTGAGGGCGGCGAGGGCACGCATGGGGGGCAATTCCTTTTTTAGTTATGACTTGAAGCGTTTCGAGGCACTAGGGCCGTGCAGGCGAACAACACCGTTCAGGCCTGCAGCGGTTCATCCATTACCTCAGACCCCTTGCGGAATCTCCTCGCCACCCAGCGCCTCGAACAGCACCGGCAGGAATTCGGCGAAGGTCATCATCATCAGTTGGAAGCTGGCATCGAACTGCTGCGCAGCCTCATCACCACCATCCTGCTCGGCCTGCTCCTGCAGCAACTCTTCGAACTTCAGGCGCTTGATCACCATTTTGTCGTCAAGAATGAACGACAGCTTGTCTTGCCAGGCCAAGGCCAGCTGGGTGACCACCTTGCCAGTGCTCAGGTGCAGCTGGATTTCCTCGCTGGTCAGGTCCTGGCGCTTGCAACGCACGATGCCACCGTCTTCGGCGGTGTCGCGCAGTTCGCATTCGTCCAGCACGTAGAAACCTTCGGCAGCCTGCTGCGACTTGACCCAATCGGTCATGGTGGCAACCGGCGCGATTTTCACCGTGGCCGGGCGTACCGGCAGCGAGCCCATCACTTCACGCAGGGTCGACAACAGGTCTTCGGCACGCTTGGCGCTGGCCGAGTTGACCAGGATCACGCCCTGACGCGGGGCAATGGCAGCGAAGATCATCGAGCGGCGGATGAATGCACGCGGCAGGAAGGCCTGGATGATCTCGTCCTTGATCTGGTCGCGTTCCTTTTTATAGACCTTGCGCATCTGCTCGGTCTCGATCTCTTCGACCTTTTCCTTGACCGCGTCGTTGACCACGCTGCTCGGCAGGATGCGTTCTTCTTTACGGGCGGCAATCAGCAGGTATTCGCCGCTGACGTGCACCAGGGGAGCGTCTTCGCCTTTGCCGAACGGTGCGACGAACCCATAGGTGGTCAGCTCCTGGCTGGCGCAAGGGCGGGCCGGCTTGCTGGCCAGGGCGGCTTCCAGCGCTTCAGGCTCGAACGGTACTTCCTGGGTCAGGCGGTAGGTCAGCAGGTTCTTGAACCACATGAGGGGCAATCTCTCCTTAATGCATAAGGCGGGCATTATTCTCCGAGCAGCGCTCTGAGGCCAACCCTGTCAGAGGGCCAGCAGTTGTTTATGCCGAAATAAAACGCCCGGCAACGCTAGGTCCTTGAAAGGCCAGAGGTTTTTTTTGAAAAAAGTTTAAAAAATGCTTGCCAGGCTGTGGGGGCGTACGTAGAATGCGCGCCACACCGAGACGAAGGGTGATTAGCTCAGCCGGGAGAGCATCTGCCTTACAAGCAGAGGGTCGGCGGTTCGATCCCGTCATCACCCACCACTCGATGTATAGCGCAGCGGTAGTTCAGTCGGTTAGAATACCGGCCTGTCACGCCGGGGGTCGCGGGTTCGAGTCCCGTCCGCTGCGCCATATTCCACTTCCAGGGCCCACTGAACACCCGGAAGTAACAAAGAAAGCGACCTTAGGGTCGCTTTTTTTGTGCCTGAATGTTGTACCCATACCTGCAGGCGTTTGCCGCAGCTTCAGCCACGACGTTCCTCCTCCCGCAATGTCAGCACCTCGTACCCACTCTCGGTCACTGCCACGGTATGTTCCCACTGCGCGGACAAGCTGTGGTCCCGGGTGATCACCGTCCAGCCATCCTTCAACTCGCGCGTGCCGCGGCCACCCTGGTTGATCATCGGCTCGATGGTAAACACCATCCCCGGTTTCAGCTTCATGCCCATGCCGCGCTGGCCGATGTGCAGCACCTCTGGCGCTTCATGCATCTGTTGGCCAATGCCATGCCCGCAGTATTCGCGCACCACGCTGTAGCCAGCTGCCTCGGCATGGGCCTGCACGGCATGGCCGATATCACCCAGCGTTGCCCCAGGGCGCACCTGCTCGATGCCTCTCCACAACGCCTCATAGGTGGTGTCGACCAGGCGCCGGGCTTCATCGCTGACCTTGCCGATGCTGTACATCTTCGAAGAGTCGGCAATGTACCCGCCCTGTTCCAGGGTGATGTCGACGTTGACGATCGAGCCCTCCTGAAGCACCTCGTCAACCTTGGGCATGCCGTGGCACACCACGTGGTCCACAGAGGTATTCAGCGAGTAGGGAAAACCATACTGCCCTTTGCTCGCCGGCCGCGCCCTGAGCGTTTCGACGATGAACGCCTCGGCATGGTCGTTGATCTGCATGGTGGTCACGCCGGGGCGGATGAACCTGTCGAGTTCGGCGAACACCTGGGCCAGCAGCTGGCCGGCGCGGCGCATCAGGTCGAGTTGAGCGGGGGTCTTGAGGATCACCTGGGACATGGGGGGAGGGTAGTTGCTCATGCTGAAAATTGCCCCAGCATAGCGCCAGGGAGCGTGAGGTTGCCACCGCATGGTGCGTAATCTGTACCGGCCTCTTCGCGGGCCAGGCCCACTCCACAGGTCCATCACCACCCTCAGGCCCTGTGAGATCCCTGTGGGAGCGGGTTTACCCGCGAAGGGGCCGGTCAGCTGGCCCACTAATTGCTCATCCACCTCAATCCCGGGCTATCAACGTCGACAGCCCACACAACTTCACGACAAAGGCGCCGTGTTGTCCCGCTTGCATCAGCATGCCGGGGCAGCCGGCGCCTTTTTGCGTTCCTACAGGAGCCCGCCCATGGCCAATAGCGAAGTACGCAGTGTCTGCCCCTACTGCGGCGTCGGTTGCGGCATCGTCATGAGCGTTGCCGATGGCAAGGTCGGCAAGATCAGCGGCGACAAGCAGCACCCCAGCAACTTCGGCCGGCTGTGCACCAAAGGCCTCACCGCACATGTGCCGCTGACGGCCGCCGGGCGTATGGAGGATGCCTATGTGCGCCCGCACCGCAGCCAGCAGCCGGTGCGCGCGAGCATGGACCAGGCCATCGCCGACAGCGCCGCGCGCCTGCGTGCCATCATCGACCAACATGGGCCCGACGCCGTGGCGCTGTACGTGTCCGGGCAGATGTCACTCGAGGCCCAGTACCTGGCCAACAAACTGGCCAAGGGCTTTATCCGCACCCGCCACATCGAGTCCAATTCGCGGCTGTGCATGGCCAGCGCCGGCAGCGGCTACAAGCTGTCGCTGGGTGCCGACGGCCCGCCCGGCAGCTATCAGGATTTCGAGCATGCCGACGTGTTTCTGGTGATCGGCGCCAACATGGCCGACTGCCACCCCATCCTGTTCCTGCGCCTGCTCGACCGGGTGAAGGCCGGTGCGAAGCTGATCGTCGTCGACCCACGGCGCAGCGCCACCGCCGACAAGGCCGACCTGTTCCTGCAGGTACGCCCGGGCACTGACATGGCCTTGCTCAACGGCTTGTTGCATCTGCTGCACATCAACGGCCACACCAACCCTGCCTTCATCGCCCGCCACACCGAAGGCTGGGATGACCTGCCAGCCTTCCTCGACGACTACAGCCCCGGGCGTGTGGCCGCCATCACCGGGCTGGCCGAGGCCGATATCATCAAGGCGGCCGAATGGATCGGCAGCGCCGGCAACTGGATGAGTTGCTGGACCATGGGCCTGAACCAGAGCATCCACGGCACCTGGCACAGCAACGCGATCTGCAACCTGCACCTGGCCACCGGTGCCATCTGCCGCCCCGGCAGCGGGCCGTTCTCGCTGACTGGCCAGCCCAATGCGATGGGTGGCCGCGAGATGGGTTACATGGGCCCGGGCCTGCCAGGCCAGCGCTCGGCCCTGGTGGCCGCCGACCGCGCCTTCGTCGAGCAACAATGGCAGTTGGCGCCGGGCAGCCTGCGCAGTGAAGGCGGTGACGGTACGGTGGCGCTGTTCGGTCAGATGAAAGCCGGCGAAGTGAAAGCCTGCTGGATCATCTGCAGCAACCCGGTGGCCAGTGTCGCCAACCGCCAGCAAGTGATCGACGGCCTGCGCCAGGCCGAGCTGGTCATTACCCAGGACGCCTTCCTCGATACCGAAACCAACCGGTATGCCGACATTCTCCTGCCCGCTGCGCTGTGGGCGGAAGGCGAGGGCGTGATGATCAACAGCGAGCGCAACCTTACCCTGATGCCACGCGCCGTCGAGCCGCCAGGGCAGAGCCTGCCTGACTGGCAGATCATTGCCCGTGTGGCCTGCGCCATGGGTTATGGCGACGCTTTCGACTACCCCGACGCCGAAGCCGTGTACGAGGAAATCCGCCGCTTTCATAACCCGGCCACGGGCTATGACCTGCGCGGCATCGGTTATGCCGAACTGCGCCAGCAACCGCACCAGTGGCCCAGCGCACCGGGCCGCGAACACGCCCGCAGCCCGCTGCGCTACATCAACGATGGCAGCAGCCAGGCGTTACTGCTCGATGCCCAAGGTGAGCGCCCAGCGCTGGCCTTCCCGACGGCCAGTGGCAAGGCGCGCTTCTTCGCGCGGCCTTGGTTACCTGCCGCTGAATTGCCGGATGAGACCTTCCCCATGGTGCTGAACACCGGCCGCGTGCAGCACCAGTGGCACACCCTGACCAAGACCAGCAAGGTGCCGGCGCTGAACAAGCTGGAGCCAGGTCCCTTCGTTGAAGTGCATCCAGAAGATGCGGCCCGGTTGGGTCTGGCGGAAAAAGACCAGGTGGCCATTCGCTCGCGCCGCGGCCAAGCCGTGCTGCCGGTACGCGTCAGTGATCGGGTGATGCCTGGCAACTGCTTTGCACCTTTTCATTGGAACGACCTGATCGGCGATCAGCTGGCAATCAATGCCGTGACCTGTGACGCCGTCGACCCGCTGTCGTTGCAACCCGCTTTCAAGCACTGCGCCGTGGCCCTGGAGCGGGTCGCCGGTGAGCGCATCGATGCCCTGGACCTGAATACTGCTACGCCGGAGCCCGCCAGCATGCCGACTGCCACCCTGTCCCGCCTGCTTGGCCTGGACACATTGCCCGCCCCGGTGCTGGCCGAGGAAGAACGCCATTACCTGCAAGGTTTTCTGTTGGGTCTGGACCAGGCGCGCGCCGAGGGCGTGCCCAGCCTGCCGGCCACTGCACCGCTGGTTGCCCACCACCGGCTGTTTGTCGACGGGCTGCTGGCCGGGCTGTTCGCCCAGCCTGCGGGACTGCCCGGCGCAGGCTTGGTCGCCCCAAGGCACCACGTGCTGTGGGCCTCGCAGACGGGCAATGGTGAACTGCTGGCTGAGCGCTGTGCCGAGCGCTTGCGCAGTGCTGGCCTCGACGTGCAGCTCAGCTGTATGGAGGCGGTCACCCCGCGCCAATTGCAGGGTGCTGCCAGCGTAGTGTTGATTGCCAGCACCTTTGGTGACGGCGATGCTCCCGACAGCGCGGCGACGTTCTGGCAGGCGTTGCAGGCCGAGGAGGGCGGCCATTGCGCCGAACTGCCCTATGCCGTGCTGGCCCTGGGCGACTCCAGCTACGACCAGTTCTGCGGCTTTGGACGTAAGCTTGACCAGCGTCTGGCCGAGCTGGGTGGGCGGCGCCTGTTGCAACGGGTGGACTGCGAGCCGGACTTCGACCAAGCTTTCGCCGGCTGGCTCGACGCGTTGCTGCCCACGCTGGCCAGCGCGGCGCCGCAGCAGGCGCCTGAATCTGCGCCCGTGGCAGCCTTCAGCAAGCAGCAGCCCTGGGCTGCCAGCCTACTGGAAAACCGCCTGCTCAACGGCCCCGGTGCCAGCAAGGAAACCCGCCAGCTGGTCTTCGACCTGAAGGGCAGCGGCTTCACCTACGCCGCCGGTGACGCCTTGGGCGTTTGGCCGCGCAACTGCCCGGCGCTGGTCAATGAACTGCTGGCACTGATACAGCTTGATGGCCAGGCCATGGTCGAGCTGAAAGGCCAGCCCGCCATGCCACTGGCTGAAGCCCTGCAGGCGCATCTTGAAATCGCCAAGGTCACCCCGCAGCAGCTGCAGGTGTTCGCCCGCAGCGCACCTGACCTGCAACGCCTGCTGCAACCCGAGTGCAAGGCTGAACTGCAGGACTGGTTGTGGGGACGGCAACTGGTCGATGTGCTGCGCGCCTTCCCTCAGCAACTGCCCCTGGCCAGCTGGCTCGACCTGCTCAAGCCGTTGCAGCCACGGCTCTACTCGATCAGTTCCAGCCCGCTGGTGAACCCGGATCAGGTGCACCTCACGGTATCCACGGTGCGTTACGGGGTACGCAAAGGGGTGTGCTCAAGCTTCCTTGCCGACCGTGCGCAGGCGCTGAAAGTGGCGATTTTTCCGCAGGCGACGAAGCACTTTCGCCTGCCGGAGGACGACAGCCTGCCGGTGATCATGGTCGGCCCTGGCACCGGTATTGCGCCGTTCCGCGCCTTCCTGGAAGAACGTGAGGCACGGGGGGCCACAGGCGGTAACTGGCTGTTCTTTGGCGAGCAGTACGCCGCCACCGACTTTTATTACCGGGACCAGTTGCAGGCTTGGGAAAAAGCAGGCCACTTGCGGCTCGATACGGCGTTCTCGCGCGACCAGGCGCAAAAGGTCTATGTGCAGCAACGCATGCTCGAGCAGGGCGCGCAGCTGTGGCAGTGGTTGGAGGCGGGGGCGTATTTCTATGTCTGTGGCGATGCGCAGCGCATGGCGAAGGATGTGGATGCGGCGTTGCGCGCAATCGTGGCTGAGCATGGCGGGATGGATGCAGTGCAGGCGGCTGCATATGTCGAACGTTTGAGCAAGGCCAAGCGTTATCGCCGGGATGTGTATTGAGTGCACCGGGATGGGCTGAGGTGCACTGTGAATGTGCATGCCTGCGGGGGCTTCTTCGCGGGTGAACCCGCTCTCACAGGCACCGTGCAAGCCTGAAGACCGATGCAAACCCTTGTGGGAGCGGGTTCACCCGCAAAGAGACCGATACAGGTAAAGCAACTGGCACAGTCCCTGCTTTATCTTCGATACAACAAGCCCCGCTGATCAACGGCGATCAACCCAGGGGCACACCGTGATGAATACAGGCAAAGGCGCCTGGAGCTTCGGCTCCAGGCGCTTTTTTTTTGATCGAGGATCGGCTTATGAAGGCAACAGCGAGCAGCGGGCAACGAGAGCGACTGGTCATCGTCGGCAACGGCATGGTCGGCCACCATTGCGTCGAACAACTGGTCAGCCGCGGCGCCCTGCAGCGTTTCGAAGTGAGGGTGTTCGGCGAAGAACGCCAACGCGCCTACGACCGCGTGCACCTGTCCGAATACTTCGGCGGCAGCTGTGCCGAAACCCTGGCCCTGTGCGAACACGATTTCTACACCACCAGCGGTGTGCACCTGCACCTCGGTGAGGCGGTGCTGGAAATCGATCGCGAACGCTGTGAGGTGGTCACTGCCGAAGGCCGCTATGGCTACGACCAGCTGGTGCTGGCCACCGGCTCCTACCCCTTCGTGCCGCCGATCGAAGGCTCCAGCGGTAACGCCCGCCTGGTCTACCGCACGCTGGACGACCTCGATGGCATTCGGGCGGCAGCAGCCAGTGCCCGTCGTGGCGTGGTGGTCGGCGGTGGCCTGCTTGGCCTGGAAGCGGCCAACGCCCTCAAGTCATTGGGCCTGGAGGCCCACGTGGTGGAGTTTGCCCCACGGCTGATGCCGGTGCAGCTGGACGCCGAGGGCGGTGCTGCGCTCAAGGCGCAGATCGAAGCGTTGGGTGTGGGGGTGCACCTGTCACGCGCTACCCAGTCGATCAGCGAAGGCGAGGCCTACCGTTACCGCATGAACTTCGACGGCGGCGAGCACCTGGAAACCGACCTGATCGTATTCTCTGCCGGTATCCGCCCGCAGGACGCCCTGGGCCGTGCCTGCGGCCTCGATATCGCCACACGCGGTGGCGTGGTGATCGATAACCACTGCCGCAGCAGCGACCCGCGCATCTTTGCCATCGGCGAGTGCGCTTCGTGGAACGGCAGCGTGTTCGGCCTGGTCGCGCCAGGCTACAGCATGGCGCGCAATCTGGCGGCCTTGCTGATGGGCGAGGCGGCAGTGGCCTTCACCGGTGCAGACATGTCGACCAAGCTCAAGCTGCTGGGCGTGGATGTTGGCTCGATCGGCGATGCCCATGGTGCCACGCCGGGTTCGCGCAGCTACCGCTTCATCGACGAAGCCAACAGTGCCTACCGCCGGCTGGTGGTGGATGCCAGCGGCAAGCACGTGCTCGGCGCGGTGCTGGTCGGAGACAACAGCTATTACGACGCCCTGCTGCAGTACGCCCAGAACGGCATCGCCCTGCCGGCCGACCCGGCAGCGCTGATCCTGCCGCAAGGCAGCGGCGCGCCGGCCTTGGGTGCTGATGCGCTGCCCGACAGCGCGACCATCTGCTCCTGCCACAACGTCAGCAAGGGCGCGGTATGCGCCGCAATTGACAACGGCTGCAGCGACCTGGCCGCCGTCAAAGGTTGCACCAAGGCCGCGACCGGTTGTGGCGGTTGCGCGGCCCTGCTCAAGCAGGTTTTCGAGCACGAACTGAGCGTCCGCGGTGTGGCAGTGGACAAGAGCCTGTGCGAGCACTTCGCCTACACCCGTCAGGAGCTGTACGGGCTGGTGCGGGTAGAAGGCATCCGCACGTTCAGCGAGCTGCTCGAACGTCATGGCAAAGGCCACACAGGGTGTGACATCTGCAAGCCGGCGGTGGGCAATATCCTCGCCTCATGCTGGAACCAGCCGATCATGGACCCGGCGCTGGTACCGCTGCAGGACACCAACGACACCTTCATGGCCAACATGCAGAAAAACGGTACCTACTCGGTGGTGCCACGCATCCCGGGTGGTGAAATCACCCCGGACAAGCTCATCGTCATCGGCCAGGTCGCCAAGAAATACGACCTGTACACCAAGATCACCGGCGGCCAGCGCATCGACCTGTTCGGTGCCCAGTTGCACGAGCTGCCGCTGATCTGGGGCGAACTGATCGAGGCCGGCTTCGAAACCGGCCATGCCTACGGCAAGTCGACCCGTACGGTGAAATCGTGCGTGGGCAGCACCTGGTGCCGTTACGGCGTACAAGACAGCGTCGCCATGGCCCTGCGCCTGGAAGATCGCTACAAGGGCCTGCGCAGCCCGCACAAGCTCAAGTTCGCGGTGTCTGGGTGCACCCGCGAGTGTGCCGAGGCGCAAAGCAAGGACATTGGCGTCATCGCTACCGACAAGGGTTGGAACCTGTACGTGTGCGGTAACGGCGGCATGCGCCCGCGGCATGCCGAACTGTTCGCCACCGACCTTGACGACGAAACGCTGGTACGCCTGATCGACCGCGTCCTGATGTTCTACATCCGTACGGCCGACAAGTTGCAGCGCACCTCGGTGTGGCGCGAGAACCTTGAAGGCGGCCTGGACTACCTGAAGCAGGTCGTGATCGACGACAGCCTGGGGCTGGCCAGCGAGCTGGAAAGCCAGATGCAGCATGTGGTCGACCAGTATGAATGCGAATGGGCCAACGCCCTCAACGACCCCGAGAAGCTCAAGCGCTTCCGTACCTTTGTCAACGATCGCCGCGCTGACCCGGACGTGCACTTCGTGCGTGAACGCGAACAACGCCGGCCAGCGGCGCCGCTGCACCTGATCCCAACTGTCGAGGAGGCTGTCTGATGAACCTGGCCAATGCTGCTGTGAACACTCAAGAAAACTGGCAGGCGGTATGCCAGGCGCACGACCTGGTGGCCGACTCCGGGGTGGTGGTGTGGCTCGACGGCGCCCAGGTGGCGCTGTTCTACCTGCCTGGTCAGGCTCAGCCGCTGTATGCGGTGGACAACCGCGACCCACGCTCCGGCGCCAACATCATCGGTCGCGGGCTGGTGGGCAGCGTGCAAGGTGAGTTGGTGGTGGCAGCGCCGCTCTACAAGCAGCACTTCAGCCTGCTGAGTGGGGAGTGCCTGGAGGATGCCGGGCAGAGGTTGCGGGTGTGGCCGGTGCGGTTGAAGGGGGAGGCCGTGGAGCTGGCTGTGGCCTGATAACCATTTGCCGCCTGCCCCCCACTACGCGGGCATGAGCATCTAGCGCGCTCCCACAGGTACCCCGCAGGCTTGAGGCTGATGCAGCACCTGGGGAAACAACTGGCTTGCTCAATTTCTTGAATCTAGCGCAATCCCCTGTGGGAGCGGGCTTGTCCCGCGAACACCGGCGGAGCCGGTGCCATGCACCAAGTTGGATTCTTCGCGGGACAAGCCCGCTCCCACAAGTACCCCGCGGGCTTGAGGCTGATGCAGCACCTGGGGAAACAACAGGCTTGCTCAATTTCTAGAATCTAGCGTGATCCCTGTGGGAGCGGGCTTGTCCCGCGAACACCGGCGGAGCCGGTGCCATACACCGTGTTGGATGCTTCGCGGGGGCAAGCCCGCGAACAGGTCGGCACCAGCCGGCTAGATCACCAAGCCCTGCGGCGTGCGCCCGGCAAATACATCCACCAGGCTGGCCACCACCATCTCGCCCATGCGCGTGCGGGTCTGCACCGTGGCGCTGGCTCGATGCGGCTGCAGCACCACATCCTCACGCTCGAACAATGCCTCGGGCGCGCGGGGTTCGTCGGCAAACACATCCAGCGCCGCGCCAGCGATCTCCCCAGCCTGCAGGGCCGCGATCAATGCCGGCTCATCCACCAGCTTGCCGCGTGCGATGTTGATCAAGTATCCCTCTGCACCTAACGCCCGCAGCACTTGGCGATCGATCAGCGCCTCGCCCTTGTCGGCCGCCGCCGCCAGGATCAGTGCATCACTGTCCTTGGCCAGCTGCAGCAGGTCTGCCTCAAAGCCGTAAGGCACGTCCAGCGCTTGCAGGTCGGTGTAGCGAATCGGGCACCCGAACGCTGCCGCCCGCTGCGCGACTGCGCGGCCGACGCGCCCCATGCCGACGATGCCCACGCGCATGCCCGACACCTGCCGGGCCAGTGGCAACGGTGCCAGCGGCGTGGCACTGGTGGCCCAATGGCCGGCGCGAACGAAGCGGTCACCGGTGCAGATACCCCGGCACAAGCCGATCAGCAGGCCAATCGCAAGATCGGCGACGTCCTCGGTGAGGGCACCGATGGTTGCCGTCACCTGGATGCCACGATCGCGAGCATAGGCCAGGTCTACCGCGTCGGTACCGACACCATTGACCGCGATCACTTCAAGGTGGGGCAAGCGTGCCATCAGCGCCTGGCTGATACCGGTGTGGCCGCCGGTGATCACGCCGCGAATAGTGCCGGCATGCTGGCTGACGTAGGCCTCCTTGTCGGCCTGTTCGTAGTAGCGGTGTACGGTGAACAGCTGTTCCAGGCGCTCACGGATCTGCGGGATCAGGATAGGGCTCAGTTGCAGGACTTCGGGTTTCATCGGTCACTCCATCATAAACAGGGATCAGCCACGGCCAACGAACGGCATGTTGCTGGCCATCACGGTCATGTTCAGTACGTTGGCGTCCAGCGGCAGCGCTGCGATGTAGCGCACCGCATCGGCCACATGGCGCACGTCCAGCATCGGCTCGGCTGCGATCTCGCCATTGGCCTGGCGTACCCCCCGGGTCATGCGCTCGGACAACTCGGTCAGGGCGTTACCGATGTCCACCTGGCTACACACGATGTTGTACGGCCGGCCATCCAGCGCCAGCGCCTTGGTCAGGCCAAGCACCGCATGCTTGCTGGCCGTGTAGGGGGCAGTGAACGGGCGTGGGGTGTGCGCCGAGATCGAGCCGTTGTTGATGATTCGCCCACCTTGCGGTTGCTGGCGGCGCATCAGGCCGAAGGCAGCGCGGGCGCACAGGAACACCCCGTCGACGTTGGTGGCGATGACGTTGCGCCAGTTCTCCAGCGGCAGCTCGTCCACCGGCACGGCGGGCGCGTTGATGCCGGCATTGTTGAAGATCACATCGAGCCGGCCGTGCACTTCTTCGATGGTGGCGAACAGCTGCGCGACGCTCTGTTCGTCGCGTACATCGGTGGGCACGGCCAGCGCCTCACCGCCTGCTGCCAGCGCCTGTGCAACCACGGCTTGCAGGGGTTCGGCGCGGCGCCCGGCGAGCACCAGGCTGAAGCCGTCATCCAGCAGGGCGAGGGCGACGGCGCGGCCGATGCCGCTACCGGCACCGGTGACCAGGGCGATTTTCTTGTTCTGGGTCATGTCGGGTCTCCGTCAGGTTCAGGCTGCGTTGGCTGTTTGCCCGGCAGGGCGGGGGCCGACACGCAGATGCAGTTCGCCGATACCGTCGATGCCGGCGTGTATCGTGTCCCCCGGGTTCAGCGGGGCCACGCCGGGCGGGCTGCCGGTCATGATCAGGTCGCCCGGGCGCAGCGGCAGCTGGCGTGACAGCCGGCTGATCACTTCGGCCAATGCCCAGGTCTGCTGGCTCAGGTGAGCACGCTGGCGCTCCTCGCCATTGACTTGCAGCCACAGCGACGCATCCAGTGGCCAGGCGCATTCGCTGGCGGGGACGATGGCAGTCATCGGTGCCGAGGCCTCGAATACCTTGGCACCTTCCCAGGGCAGGCCCTCGGCCTTGGCCTTGCGCTGGTGGTCGCGGCGGGTCAGGTCCAGGCCGGCGGCGAAGCCGAACACGTGCTCCAGGGCCTGTCCCGGGGCAATGTCGGCACCGCCCTTGGCAATGGCCGCGACCAGCTCGATTTCATGGCAGAACTCCTCGGTCTGCGGCGGGAAGGGCAGCTCGCCCGATGCCTCGACGACGTTGCTCGCCGGCTTCATGAAAAACACCGGCTCCTGCGGCGCCGCGCCGTAGGATTCCGGCCACGGGTAGTTGCGGCCGAGGCAGAACACCCGGCCGACGGGGAAGCGCGCATCGCTGCCGCGGATCGGCAGGCTGACGATGGCCGGCGGGTTGAACAGGTAGGTCATGGGTGGATCCTCCGTACTGGAGTGGCCAGCGTATCCAGCGGCTGGCCGGCAAAGTTGGACGAAAGCGGGGTTGGGTTGGATTATCCAAGTAACCTGTACCGGCCCAATCGCCAGCACAGGCAGTGCAATCTCAAGCAGTTGTTTTCAGCTCGATGCGATACAGCTTCCCAAGCAGCAGCGAGTAAGACAGCGTGCCCATCAACGCCACGCCGCCGATGAACCAGAACGCCATGGCGAACGAGCCACTGGCGTGCACGATGGCGCCGATCACGATCGGTGTGACGATGCCGCCGATGTTCGCCGCCAGGCTGGTGATGCCGCCGGTCAGGCCGATCAGCTCCTTTGGCGCCACTTCCGACACGGCAGCCCACGACGACGAGGCGATGCCCTGGGCGAAGAACGCCAGGGTCAGCACGGCGATGCACAGCACATTGGAGTCGGTGAAGTTCACCAGCACGATCGACATCCCCAGCATCGAGCCCACCACCAGCGGCAGCTTGCGGGCAAACGACAGCGAGTAGCCCTTGCGGATCAGCAGGTCGGAGACAATGCCCGCCAGGAGGATGCCGACCGTGGCACCAATGAACGGCATGACCGCGAAGATGCCGACCTTGATCAGCGTCAGCTGGCGTTCTTCGATCAGGTAGGTGGGGAACCAGGTAAGGAAGAAGTACAGTGCCGAGGTGCTGGCGAACTTGCCCAGGCAGATCGCCCAGACCTGGCGATAGCGGAACAGTTCGGCAACCTGCCGCCAGTCGAAGCGGGTACGTTGCTGGCTGCTCTTCACCAGGCCACCGCCGTTCTCGATGTAGGCCAGTTCCTCCTTGCTGACCTTCTTGCAGTTCAGCGGGTCGCGGTACAGCACCAGCCACACGACGCCGAACAGGATGCCCACCATGCCGGTGCTGTAGAACACGTGGCGCCAGTCATAGGTGGTCGCCAGCCACAGCAGCGCGCCGGTGAACAGCGCGGTGCCCAGGTACTGGCCACATACGTAGATGCTGCTGGCCATCCCGCGCTCGCGGGCGGGGAACCACACCGTGACCGCACGGCTGTTGGCCGGGAAAGCCGGGGCCTCCATGGCGCCGACCGCCAGGCGCAGGCCGAACAGTGAGGCGAAGCCGCTGGCCAGGCCCTGGGCCACGGTGACTGCCGACCAGCTGATCAGCGACACGCCGTAGGTCAGGCGCGAGCCGAAACGGTCGGCGATGAAGCCGGCCGGCACCAGTGCCAATGCGTAGGTCCAGGCGAAGGCGGAGAAGATCAGGCCCATCTCGACCTTGTCCAGGCCCAGGTCCTTGGCCATGAACGGCGCTGCGATGGAAATGTTCACCCGGTCGACGTAGTTGATGATGGTCGCCACCAGCAGCAGCGACAGCATGAACCAGCGGCGGCGGGAGGGCAGGCGCTGGGCAGGGGCCGCGTCCAGCGCGTACGACGACGCGGCGCGGGGGGTAGGCGTGCTCGACATGAGTCGACCTCGTTTGTTGTTGTTGGTAGAGGTTGGGCTGCAGTCCCGTTCCTACAGTGGTCGTATGACGTATTGAATGCAACGGCGGTTTTAGACCGTTTTTTTCGCTGGAGGCGGGGGAGGGCTGTGCTGTCCAAGAAAATCAGAAGGTGGGGTTTTGCGCGTATTTTCAGCTGTATGTCGCATTCTCAGCGGGTTGTGGGCGTTTAGGGTTGCGCGAGTTTTTGCAGACAGGTTTAATTTGATGACTTTAGACATCGTACAACTAGTTGTGCCTGCCCTGGTCTTTTCGCGGCCTTGCCCGTGAAGGGGCCAGACAGCGCCATCCTTGAAGACTGGAGCCAACCCAATGCCCCCCAAGCGCGAGGTTCCGACCTACGTCATGCAGCAGCGCAGCGAGCTGATGGATTTCTACATCCGCGACCAGCGCGGGCGCCCCGCCGAGACCGCGCCGCACCGTCACGAGTATTTTCAGATCCAGGTCAATTTAGGCGGCGACACGGTGCAACACATCGGCAGCGTGCAGCGCCCGTTCAGGCGCAACACCCTGGCTTTCATCCTGCCGCACCGGGTGCACGTGATCCCACATCCGGCGGACAGCGACTTCGTGGTGATCAATTTCTCCCAGACGTTCCTCCTGCCGCACCTGGCCTGCGACCCGATGGACCTGGAGGAAGTGTCGATCCTGCAGGCGCCGGAGCTGTCACCGTTCCGCTTTCAAGAGCATCTCGACTTTTGCCTGGGTGACGCCGACTTTGCCGAGGCGCGGCAAATCCTCGATCGCTTGCGTGAACTGGATGCCAACCGCCGCTTTGGCACCCGCGAAATGCTCAAGGGCCTGTTGCTGCAGCTGATCGGCCAGGTCTGCGGCCTGTACGCCGAGCCGCTGCGCGAACTGGCCGACAGCAACGCTGCCCAGCTCAGCCGCCGTGCCGCGCTGGGCCGCATGAGCGAATACCTGCGCCGGCATATCGACGACCCCGACCTGAACCTGCAAAAGGTCGCCGCCGCCACCTACCTGTCGCCCACCTACCTGACCCACTGGCTGCGCAAGGAAATCGGCAAGACCTTCAGCGAGCTGGTGCTGGAGCGGCGCATGCACACCGCGCGCAACTACCTGCTCAATGGCAGCCGCCCGGTGGGCGAGGTGGCGCGGCTCTGTGGCTTTGCTGATGAAGCCTACTTTTCCCGGCGCTTCCGGCAGATCCATGGCCTGCCGCCCGGGCAATTTCGCCGCCAGCAGCGCGACCCGGATACGCCGCAGGTAGCGATGCGTTAAGCTTGCTGCCATGAACCTCGACACCCGCATCAAGTACCGTCACCTGCTGTGCTTCCTGGAGATTGCCCGGCAGGGCAGCCTGGCCAGGGCGGCCGATATCCTGTCGATCAGCCAGCCGGCGATTTCCAAGACCCTCAAGGAGCTTGAAGACCTGCTCGAGGCGCGCCTGTTCGAGCGCAGCCGCCAGGGTGTCGAGCTGACCCCGGCCGGCACCCGCTTCATGCGTTATGCCGGGCCCAGCGTGCAGGCGCTGCGTGATGGCGTCAGCAGCCTGCGCGGTGAAGCGCGGGCGCCGTCGCAGGTGCGCATTGGCGTGCTGTCGACGGTCGAGGGGTTGCTGATGCCAGAGGTGCTGTGCCGCCTGCATCAGCGCCACGAGGCGTTGGTGATCAGCGTGGTGACCGGGGTCAGTGCGCAGTTGCTGAGCCAGTTGCACCTGGGTGAACTGGAACTGGTGGTTGGGCGCATGACCGACAGCCCGCAGATCCAGGGGTTGTCGTTCGAGCACCTGTACAGCGAGTCCATGGCCCTGGTCGTGCGCCCCGGCCATCCTTTGCTGGGGAGCGCTCCTGTAGAGCGGCAGCGGGTAGGGCAGTATCCGCTGGTGCTGCCACCGCCCGGCACCACCATTCGCCAGCACGCTGACAGCCTGTTCGTGCAGTGCGGCATCCAGATGCCGGCGCAGCGCCTGGAGACCTTGTCGCTGGCGCTGAGCCGGCGGTACCTGCTGGGCAGCGATGGGCTGTGGGTGGCCCCACGGGATGCGGTGCTGCTCGATTTGCGCCGGGGCGAGTTGGCTGAGCTTGACCTTGGCGTGCGTGAGCCGGGAGGGTCGGTGGGGATTTGCCGCAATGCGGCCTTGCCGTTGAGTTTGCCGGGGCAGTGGGTGGGTGAGGTGCTGCGGGAGGTGGCGGGGGAATATCGGGATGGCCGGTATCCTTGAGGCTTTTGGGCTCACTTTACCTGCTTCAGAACCCGCAGAAATAAAAAGCCACAAACGCCCTGCAAACCCGGCACGAAGGGTCAATACTGGCCATTGGCTGCAAAGCTTCGATGAAGAAGCTTTTAACTACTGAACTTCCTTACGAAAACCCGCTCCTATGCCGGTAGCCATTGGTCATGGCCGCCTGCTAAGCTCGCGGCTTTACCCTGATTGCCCTTATGGCGCATGAACAAGGAAATAGCATGAAACAGCATCGTTTGGCGGCTGCGGTTGCCCTGGTAGGCCTGGTACTGGCTGGCTGTGATCAACAAGCCAGCAGCCCCGAGCTGAAGACTCCGGCACAGAAAGCCTCCTACGGTATCGGCCTGAACATGGGCAAGAGCCTGGCTCAGGAAGGCATGGAAGACCTTGATTCGAAAGCAGTCGCCCTCGGCATCGAAGACGCCGTTGGCAAGAAAGAACAGCGCCTCAAGGACGAAGAGCTGGTAGAAGCCTTCACCGCGCTGCAGAAGCGTGCCGAAGAACGCCTGGCCAAGGCCAGTGAAGAAGCCGCTTCGGCTGGCAAGAAGTTCCTCGAAGAAAACGCCAAAAAGCCAGGCGTGGTCACCACCGCCTCGGGCCTGCAGTACGAAGTGGTCAAGAAGGCCGACGGCCCGCAGCCCAAGCCGACCGACGTAGTCACTGTTCACTACGAAGGCAAGCTGATCGATGGCAAGGTATTCGACAGCTCGGTCGAGCGCGGCAGCCCGATCGACCTGCCGGTCAGCGGCGTCATCCCGGGTTGGGTCGAAGGCCTGCAACTGATGCACGTTGGCGAGAAGTACAAGCTGTTCATCCCGGCTGAACTGGCCTACGGCGCGCAAAGCCCAAGCCCGCTGATCCCGGCCAACTCGGTACTGGTGTTCGACCTGGAACTGATCGCCATCAAGGACCCGGCCCAGCTGCAGGGCGGCGAGCCGGAAGCCGCGGCCCCGGCCGAAGCACCTGCTGAAGCCCCAGCTGAAGCACCTGCCAAGTAACTGGCTGATTGTT
The DNA here is from genome assembly GCF_029871175.1 of Pseudomonas sp. BN607. NCBI lineage: Bacteria > Pseudomonadati > Pseudomonadota > Gammaproteobacteria > Pseudomonadales > Pseudomonadaceae > Pseudomonas > Pseudomonas sp. BN607. Next base: position 374,997 of record NZ_SSOE01000066.1, on the reverse strand, counting down.
GAAAGCGCCCCGTCCTGACGGGGCGTTTTCGTTTGGGCGATTGGACGAACCTGCAAGTGCTGGTACTGTCCCAGCAAAGGCAATGTGAAGAAGCAGGACGCTGCTGACGCAAATCGTTTGCGCTGCAGGTAGCTGCCGCGTGAAACGACTGTGTAAAAAACGCCCGATCTGACCGGGGCCCTTGCCCGGCAGGCACCCCGGGTCAGAATCTTCGCCCTGTTCACAAGGTTATCCACAATAAATGTGGATAACCTTTTCCCTCTCGGAGGCTCCATGAGCGCACCCTGGAATTTCGCCCGTTTCCTGCCGCTGGCCGAGCGCCTGCTCAGTCGCGGCCGATTGCCGGCATTGCTGTTCGCCGTGGCGCGCAAAGGCCCGCGCCTTGGCCAATTGCGTGAAGACGTGAAGCTGTTGCAGTCCCTGTGCCTGGCCTGGTGGCGTGGCGAATACCGCGCCATCAGCCCTAAGGCGCTGGTCACCATCGTCGCTGGCCTGCTGTATTTCGTCAGCCCCATCGATGCCATCCCCGACTGGTTGCTGGGTGTGGGTTTCCTCGATGACATCGCGGTGCTGGGCTGGGTGTTGAAGACCGTGGCCGACGAACTGGCGCGCTTCAAGGCCTGGCGCGACAGCCAGGCGCCCGAGCGACTGCGGGTGGTCGAGCGCCTGCCCGATACCCCGGAAGCGCTGCGGCTCGAACGCAATACCCCGTAAAACCGAGCACAACTGCAGCGCAACTGCACAGACCCCAGAGTTGGTAATATAATTGGCATAAGGGTTATGCCTACGGATTACATGCTGTAATCCTTTTTAAAGGGGTTTGTAATGGGTATTCAGGTCATCAGCCGGGACGGTCAACCCGAGTACGCCGTTGTTCCCTGGGAACAGTATCAAGCGCTGCTCAAGGCAGCCGGCCAGGCACCCGCCGAGGCGGTTGCCAGCGAGCCGGCTGCGACTGCCGCAGCGCCGTTGCCGGCGTTCAGTGAGGTTGGCCAAATTCGCCAGGCCAAGGGCATCGCACCCGAGCAACTGGCGCGCAATGTCGGGGTAAGCCCGGCGTATCTGGCCATGATCGAATCGGGCGAACGCCAGCCCGATGCGGCTATCCGCCGTGCCTTGGCCTGGCACCTTGGGGTGGCTGGCTGGAGCGAGCCATCATGAGCCAGGTCAGGATCAGCCGTCAGCATTGGGATAACCTGCTGGGCGAGCTTGACCTGGCCCGTCGTCAACGTCACCTGCTGACCTACCGAGCGCTGATCGAGCGCTTGCAACTGCCCAGCCCGGCCATGCAGACACTGACTGCCGCGCTGGAATACCTGGCGGTGCTGGATGCCCGTGCCGAGCAGCCCCTGCGCAGCTCGCTGGTGATCAGCCAGGGCGCTAGCCGTTTGCCGCGCACCGGCTTTTTCGAATGCGTGGAGCGCCTGGGGCGTTTTTCTGGTCCGGTGGATGGCATGGAGGCGGCGTCGTGGCATGCCTCAGAGGTGGTGCGGGTGTTCGAGTACAGCTACCCCGAAACGGCCTGACTCCTAGCCTGTCACGGCGCTGTTGCCGGCAGGCCAGCCCCGTGCCGTAACGGCGGAATCCTGCTGGCCGGCGATAGGGCCATGACCGGCAGCGCATCCCTGTGAATCAGCCCACAAGCCCTGCCATCAGCGTCAACAACCTCCAATGCATCCAGGTGCTGATGGCGGCCAAACAACTCCAGCAACTGCCCGATCGTGGCATTGAGGCGCACCGTCGGCTGCTCGGCCGGCGGTATGTTCATCAGCATGGGCAATGGCCGGCTCTCACGCACCCCCAGCTCCTGTGGCCGCCCCAGCAGGTACCCCTGCACCAGGTCCACGCCCATCTCTTTCAGCACCACCAGCTCTTCGACCAACTCGATGCCTTCGGCAATCACTCGGGCCTTCGACGCCCGGGCAATCTGCAAGATCGAACCCACGAACTCGCGCTTGAGCGGGTCGCGGTGAATGCCATCGATGAAGTGCCGGTCGATCTTCACGTATTCGGGGCGAAGTTCCGACCATAGGCGCAGGCTGGAATAACCCGCGCCCAGGTCGTCGATGGCAATCGAGAAACCCATGTCGCGATAATGGTGCAGGGCGTTGGATAACAGCTGGAAGTCGTCGGTCGGGGTGTGCTCGGTCAGTTCGATCACCACCCGGCTGGGCGGCAAGCCGACCTGTTCGAGCAGTTTGAGGGTGAGGCCGGACGGGTAGTGGGGTTCCAGCAGCGACTCCGGAGAGATGTTGAGAAACAACTTGCCCTGCAGCTGTTGCTCGCTGAAGCGGCGGCAGGCGCTTTCTCGGCAGGCGGCCTCCAGCTCGGTCAGGCGGCCCGCCTGTCGAGCGATGGTGAACAGGTTCAGCGGCGCATGCAGGGGGCTGTTGGACGGACCACGGCTCAACGCCTCATGGCCGAACACCCGTTGTTCGCTCAGGCACATGATCGGCTGAAACAGGCTGTGAATACTGGGTTGAGCCAGGATGGCACCCAAGGCATCGAGCTGTTCGGCAACGGTCATGACGTATTCCTGAAAATGAAAGGGCCGGGCATCTGCATGCCCGGCCCCCGTATTTCACGACAGCGCGATGACTGTTTGATGACAGGTCACATTAATCTGCCATCATCGCACTTGGTGCCTTACTTCTTGGCCACCTTGGTGCTGGCGCTGAGGTAGTCGATCAGGATGCGACCGGTTTCCGACAGGTAGGCGTCGTCTTCCGGCTTGGTGTTTTCATCCTCGGTCGGCAACGCGTCTTCGTCTTCCTTCTTCAACTCCTTGAGCGGCTCTTCACCCTTGGCCTTGCGGCGGATGTTTTCCAGCGCCAGTTGCTTGGCCTCGATGTCGTCGTGGCGCGCGCGGCGGTCCTGCTCGTTGAGGCTGACAGTCTTCTCGTCCATCAGCTTTTTGGTCAGGGCCAGGCGGTCGCGGATGTAGGTGAACTCGGCATCCTTGTCGCTACGTGCCTCATGCTGCGCCCTCAGCTGGGCCAGGAACGGCTTGAACGGGTCGGCTGCCGGCTTGACCACCGGGCGGATGGTGTCCCATGGCATGGCTTCTGGCAGTGCGCTCTCGCCGATTTCCTTGGTGTCGATGATCGACGGGTAGTCGATGTCCGGCAGCACGCCCTGGTGCTGGGTGCTCTGCCCGGAAACCCGGTAGAACTTGGCCAGGGTCAGCTTCAGTTCGCCATGGTTGAGCGGCTGGATGGTCTGCACGGTGCCTTTGCCGAAGGTCTGACCACCGATGATCAGCGCGCGGTGGTAGTCCTGCATGGCGCCGGCAAAGATCTCCGACGCCGAGGCGGACAGGCGGTTGACCAGCAGCGCCAGCGGGCCTTTGTAGAAGGCGCCTGGGTTTTCGTCTTCAAGCACGTCGACACGGCCGTCGCTGTTTCGCACCAGTACGGTCGGGCCTTTCTCGATGAACAGGCTGGTCAGTTCGGTGGCTTCCTGCAGCGAGCCACCGCCGTTGTTGCGCAGGTCGATGACCACGCCGTCGACTTTCTCTTTTTGCAGTTCGGTGAGCAGCTTCTTCACGTCACGCGTGGTGCTCTTGTACTCCGGGTCACCGGCGCGGTAGGCCTTGAAGTCGAGGTAGAAGGCCGGGATCTCGATGATGCCCAGTTTGTAGTCACGCCCGTCCTGCTTGAGCTTGAGCACCGACTTTTTCGCCGCTTGCTCTTCGAGCTTCACTGCTTCACGGGTGATCGAGACGATCTTGCTGGTCTGGTCGCTTGGCGCATTGCTGGCCGGGATGATTTCCAGGCGCACCACCGAGCCTTTCGGGCCGCGGATCAGCTTGACCACTTCGTCCAGGCGCCAGCCGACCACGTCGACCATTTCCTTGTTGCCCTGGGCCACACCGATGATCTTGTCGGCCGGAGCCACCTGCTTGGTCTTGGCTGCCGGGCCTGCCGGCACCAGGCGCACGATCTTGACCTGGTCGTTGTCGCTTTGCAGCACGGCGCCGATACCTTCCAGCGACAGGCTCATGTTGATGTCGAAGTTTTCCGCGTTGTCCGGCGACAGGTAGTTGGTGTGCGGGTCGTAGGACTGGGCAAACGTGTTGATGTAGGCCTGGAAGATATCCTCGGCACGGGTCTGGTCCAGGCGCGCCAGTTGGTTCTTGTAGCGCTTGGTCAGGGTTTCCTGGATCTGCTTGGGTTCCTTGCCGGCGATCTTCTGGCGCAGCACTTCGTCCTTGACGCGTTTGCGCCACAGGTCGTCGAGCTCGGCCTGATTCTTCAGCCACGGAGCATCCTTGCGGTCGATCAGCAAGGTTTCCTTGGTGTTGAAGTCGATCTTGTCCACGCCCTTGTTCAGCTCGGCCAGGGCAAAGTCCAGGCGCTGCTTGACGCGGTCGAGGTAGCGTTTGTAGATGGTGAAGCCCGGGTCAAGGTTGCCGCTCTTGAGAAAATCGTCGAATTGCGTTTTCCACTTGTCGAATTCGGCAATGTCGGCCGCGGTGAAGTAGCTGCGCGCCGGGTCCAGCAGCTTGATGTAGCTGTCGTAGATGATGACCGAACGGGCGTCGTCCAGCGGCGGCTTGCTGTAGTGGTGGCGCTTGAGCAGTTCCACCACGTTGAGGCTGGCGACGATCTCGTCGCGGTCCGGCTGCAGGCTGTCCCACTTGTTGGCGGCCGCCGCATTGCCGCCGAGCGTGAGGCTGCCCAGGCCAACCATCAGGGCCAGCGCGGTGCTTGGAAGGAAATGCTTCATGCTGATTCGACGTGGGGGCATTTGATCACGCATAGTAGGCCGTCTATTCCGTTCGCCGGTTCCAGGGGAGCCGGGCGCATACTGCAAAAAGCCTGGGCACAACGATCCCAGGCTCGGTCATATGATTCAACTATGGAGGCACTGTGAAGGCATTGCAAGGCGTTGACGGACATGTGGCCTGGGTCGAGGCGGAACGCCCGGCCTGTGACGCGGGCCAAGTGCGCATTCGCGTGGCTGCAGCCGGGCTGAACCGCGCCGATCTGCTGCAGATGAAAGGTTTGTACCCACCACCGCCAGGCGCCAGCCCTTACATGGGCCTGGAGTGTGCCGGGGTGATCGCAGAGGTGGGGGCTGGTGCCGACTGGCGCGTGGGCGACCGCGTGTGCGCGCTGCTGGCCAGCGGCGCCATGGCCGAGGAAGTGGTGGTCGATGCCCGCCATGTGTTGCCGGTGCCGGAGGGCCTGAGCCTGCATGAAGCGGCAGGGTTGCCGGAAGTGTATGCCACCGCCTGGCTGAACATCTTCCAGCTGGGTGCGGTGAAGGCGGGTGAGAAAGTGTTGGTACACGCGGGTGCCAGTGGCGTGGGCTCGGCTGCCATCCAGCTGTGCAAGGCCTTTGGCAGCCCGGTGTGGGTCAGCGTCGGTTCGCAGGACCGGCTGGCCTACTGCGAAGCACTGGGTGCAGCGGGCGGCGTGGTACGTAACGAAAACCTCGAAGCACTGGAAGGGTTCGGCCCGTTCGATGTGATTCTCGACCCGGTAGGGGCCAGCTACGGTGAACTCAACCTCAGGCTGCTGGCGCGTGATGGGCGCTGGGTGATCATCGGCCTGATGGGCGGGCGCAAGTTCGAACTGGACCTGGCGCAGGTGCTGGGCAAGCGCCTGGAAATCACCGGCTCCACCCTGCGTAACCGCGATGACGGCTTCAAGGCCGAGCTGCTCCGCGAGTTGCAGCAGCAGGTGTGGCCGCTGTTTGCCGAAGGGCGCCTGTCGCCGCAGCTGGTTGATACCTACCCGGTGGAGTTTGCCCAGGCAGCGTATGCTGAGCTAGAGACCAACCAGGTGTCGGGCAAGCTGGTTATGGTCATAGACCCAAGCCTGGTGTAAGCAGGCCTGGCCCTTTCGCGGCTTTGCCCGCGAAAGGGCCACACAAATCTTCAGCTCCAGCTGAGAATCGGCCAGCCGTTGGTCTCGGCATGCTCACGCAACACCGCATCGGGGTTCACCACGTGCGGGTGATCCACCTTCAATAGCAACGGCAAGTCGTTGCGCGAGTCGGAATAGAAACTGGCCCCCTCCAGGTTCTCCTGCTCCTGGTCCAGCCATTCCAGCAAGCGGGTGAACTTGCCTTCGCGGTAGGTCAACACCCCACGGGTCTTGCCGGTGTACACCCCATTCACCGCCTCCAGCTCGATCGCCAGGTACTCATCTACCCCCAGCCGCGCTGCAATCGGCCCGACCAGGTGCGTGCCAGAAGCAGAAATGATCAGGATACGGTCGCCGCGCTTGCGGTGCTTGGCGATGTAACGGCAGGCGTCACCGTAGATGATCGGCTCGATCACCTCTTCAACCCACGGTTCGACCAGGTGCTCGACCTCTTCAAGGGTGCGCCCGGCGATAGGCTCCAGGCTGAAGGCCATGTACTCCTCCATCCGCAGGTGACCCTTGCCGTAAGCCTCCATCAGTTCGTGGTCGCGGCGCAGGAACTCCTTGCCATCGACCCAGCCCAGCCGGGCCATCTGCTCGCTCCACAGCGACGCGCAGTCGCCGTGGATCAGGGTTTCGTCCAGATCGAAAATTGCCAGTGCCATCGTGATGAATCTCCTTAAGCCACTTCGCGTAGCGCCGTGGGGTCGATCGACAAGCTTACCCGCTGCCCGTCAGCATGCAGGTCGGCCGGCGAGCGGTTGAGCACGTCGACCACCAGTTCCACGCCGCGCACCTGCACCCGGTAGCGGATCACGTTGCCCAGCAGGCTATGGCTGCGTACCTCGGCGTGCAGTTCGCCGTCGAGGCCCAGGCTGATCGACTCCGGGCGGATCGCCAGGCGGCTGGCCACCGGGCGTTGCAGCAGGCGGCTGGCGCTGTCGGCGTCGAGCAGGTTGTAGTTGCCGATGAAGCCGGCGGCAAACAGGTCCACCGGCGCGGTGTAGAGGGTTTCGGCATCGCCGCTCTGGACAATGCGCCCCTGGTTCATCAGGAAGATGCGGTCGGACATGGTCAGTGCCTCTTCCTGGTCGTGGGTGACGAAGATGGTGGTCAGCCCCAAGTCGCGCTGGATGGCGCGAATCTGCTCGCGCAGGTGCTTGCGAATGCGCGCATCCAGCGCCGACAGCGGCTCGTCGAGCAGCAACAGGCGCGGGCGAGTGACCAGCGAGCGGGCCAGGGCCACGCGCTGGCACTGGCCGCCTGACAACTGGTGCGGGTAGCGCCCGGCAAACTTGCCCAGCTCCACCAGCTCCAGTGCCTCGCGCACCCGCAGCTGGCTTTCGTCGGCCTTGACCTTCTGCATGCGCAGGCCGAAGGCGACGTTCTGCTCCACGGTCATGTTAGGGAACAGCGCGTAGCTCTGGAACACCATGCCGATGCCACGCTTTTGCGGGCTCAGCGGCACGATGTCGTGGCCGTCCAGCAGGATCTGCCCGCTGTCCACCGGGGTCAGCCCGGCAATGCAGCGCAGCAGGGTGGACTTGCCGCAGCCCGAGGGGCCGAGCAGGGTCACGAACTCGCCGCGGTCGATGTGGCAGTCGATGCTCTCGAACACCGGGCTGCCGGCATAGCTCTTGTGCAGTTTCTGTACGCTGACGAAGCTCATGTCAGGTCTTGTCCTTGTTCAGGCGGTTGGCGACCCAGGTCAGTACCAGCACGAAGGCGAAGTAAGAGATCACCAGTGCGCTGTTGAAGTGGCCGCTGCTGTTGCGCATGTTGTTCAGGTACACCTGCAGGGTCTCGTAGCGGGTGCCGACCAGCAGGTTGGCGAACACGAACTCGCCGAACAGGAACGAGAACGACAGCAGCAGTGCCACCATCAGGCCCTTGCGCAGGTTTGGCAGCACCACCAGCAATGCGGCCTGCCAGGTGCTGGCGCCGAGCAGCTGGGCGGCGTCCATCAGGTCGCGCAGGTTGATGGCCTGCAGGTTGTTGGTAATGGCCCGGTACATGAACGGCAGGGCAATGGTGAAGTAGCAGCCGATCAGGATCCACGGCGTGCCGACCATGGCCATCGGCCCGCTCCCATACAGCTGCAGCAGACCCACCGACGAAACCACCGGCGGTACCGCGAACGGCAACAGGATGAGGATGTTCATCAGCGCGTCGAGCCTGGGGAAGTGGTAGTGGACCACGAACAGCAGCGGCAGGATCAGCACCACCGACAGCAGCAGCGCGCCCACGCACACCAGCAGCGACTGGCCGAAGGCGGCGAGGAAGCGTGGCTCGCTCCACAGTGCGATGTACCACTTGAAGGTCAGGCCGCTGGGCAGCAGGCTGGCTGACCAGCTGGTGGCCAGCGAGTAGAGCAGGGTGCCGGCCAGAGGTAGCAGCAGGATCAGGAACAGCAGGTAGACCACGGCGCGGTGGTACCAGCCGCCGGAACGGGTGTCAGCGCGCATGGTAGCTCCGTTTCAGTAGCCATTGGTGCACCACCGTGACCAGCGTCATCAGCCCGACCAGTACCATCGCCAGGGCGCTGGCCAGGTTGGGGTCGAGGCTGATGTCACCGGCCACCAGGCCAGCGATGCGGATCGGCAGTACGTTGAAGTTGCCGGTGGTCAACGCGTACACGGTGGCGTAGGCGCCCAGGGCGTTGGCCAGCAGGATGACGAAGGTGCCAAGCAGGGCCGGGGTCAGCACTGGCAGGCCGATGTGCCGCCAGAATTGCCAGTGGTTGGCGCCCAGCAGCGCGGCCGATTCGCGCCAGTCTTCACGCAGGGCGTCGAACGCCGGGTACAGCAGCAACACGCCCAACGGGATCTGGAAGTAGGTGTACACCAGAATCAGGCCGCTCTTGGAATAGATGCTGAAGTCTTCCAGCAGGCCGACCTGCTTCAGCAGCAGGGTCAGCGCGCCGTTGAAACCGAGCAGGATGATGAAGGCGAAGGCCAGCGGCACCCCGGCAAAGTTGCTGGTCATGTTGGCGAAGGCGCTGACGAAATCGCGCAGTCTGGAATCCACCTGACGCAGCGAATAGGCACCGAGGGTGGCGATGATGATGCCGAACAGGCTCGACCAGAAGCTGATCTCCAGGCTGCGTTGCAGCGCCTGCAGGTAAAACTTCGAGGCGAACACCTTGCTGAAGTTGGCCACGCCCCAACCGGCATCCGATTGCAGGCTGTTGATCGCCACCCAGCCCAGTGGCGCGACCTGGAAGATGACGAAGAACACGGCGAACGGCAGCAGGCAGAGCAGGGCCAGGTAGCGGCCACGGTTCACTTGAGCAACTCCCGGCACACCGTCTTGTCGTGGGCAGCGCCCAGCAGTTCGCAGATGGTCCCGCACAGCTCGGTCTGCAGTGGCTTGGCTGCCGGGTCGAGGCTGAAGGCGTCGCCAAACACGAACAACGGCACTTCACGTTCTTCAGCCAGCAGGCCGTTGTGCGAGCGGTCGTTGTTCATGCCATGGTCGGCGGTCACCAGTACCTGGTAGCCCTCCTCGAGCCAACCCGGCAGGTAGTCAGCCAGCAGGATATCGACGCTGCGCGCGGCGTTGCGGTACTGGCTGCTGTCCAGGCCATGGTGATGGCCGACGTCGTCGATGCTCATCGGGTGTACCAGCAGGAAGTTCGGTGCATGGCGGCGGCGCAGGTATTCGCCGTCGGCCAGCAGGTGCGAATCGGGGTAACGGTCGTCCCAGTAAAACAGCCCGTGCTGGATCGGCAGCTTGGGCGCGTGGGTATGGCGGTCGCGCTGCGGGTCGAAGGGCGAGCGGTTGTACAGTTCGCTCATCCAGTGATAGGCCGCCGCTGCAGTGCCCAGGTTGGCCTCGCGCGCGTAGTGGAAGACGCTGCGCTGGTTGGACAGGCGGTTGACGTTGTTGTGCACGATGCCACTGTCGATGGGGGGTACGCCGGTGAGGATGCACTCGTACAGCGGCCGCGACAGCGATGGCAGTTCGCATTCCACGCGGTACAGCGCGGCGCGGTCGGCCTCGACGTAGGCGTGCAGGTGGCCCATGGCGTGGTGGGCGACCTGGTAGTTGAGGCCGTCGAGCAAGACCAGGATGACGTTGTGTTGCATGGTGGCTCCAGTCATAAACCGCGTTGGCTTCTTCGCGGGTGAACCCGCTCCCACACGTACTGCACAAGGCTCAAGACCTGTGCTGTCCCTGTGGGAGCGGGTTTACCCCGCGAAAGGGCCCGTCCAGGCACTAGACAAGCTGGCCTGTTACTCCATCTCGATGATCACCTGCTCCTGCCACATCTGCGGCAGTTTCTTCGAAGTGGCTTCCCAGGCTTCGGCATTCTTGATCGGCTGGGCTGCACCGTACTGTTCGTTAGGCAGCAACTTGGCCTGCACATCCGCCGGCAGCTTCAGGTGCTCGGCACGGATTGGCCGAGCATGCCCCTTGGCCAGGTTGATCTGCCCGGCATCGCTGAAGATGTATTCCCGGGTCAGCTTGGCCGCGTTGGGGTGCTTGGCGTACTTGTTGATGACCGTGGTATAGCCGGAGATCACCGAACCATCGGAGGGGATCAGCACTTCAAAGCGCTTGGGGTCGATCTGTTCACGGTAGCTCAGGCCGTTGAAGTCCCAGACCACGCCGACTTCCACTTCACCTTTTTCCAAGGTCTGGATGGTCGGGTTGGCCAGCGACAGGCGCTTCTGCTGGGCCAGCTTGGTGAACAGCTGCAGGCCTGGTGCTACGTTGGTTTCATCACCTTTGTAGGCAATGGCCGCAGCCAGCACGCCGTTGGCAGCCTGGGCGGCGGTACCGACGTCACCGATGGCAACCTTGTACTTGCCTTTTTCCAGGTCATGCCAGGTTTTCGGCCGTTCTTCTTCCTTGACCAGGTCCTTGTTGATGATGAAGGCGATGGTGCCGGTATAGGCCAGCGCCCAGTGGCCATCCTTGTCCTTGGCCCACTCCGGCACCTGGTCCCACGTGCTTGGCTTGTACGGCTGGCTCACGCCCTTGGTCACCGCGATCGGGCCGAAGGCGGCACCCACATCGCCAATGTCGGCGCTGGCGTTGTCCTTCTCTGCCTCGAACTTGGCCAGCTCCTGGGCCGAGGTCATGTCGGTGTCGCTGTGCTTGAGGCCATATTTGCTGGCAAGGTCTTCCCATGTGCCTTTCCAGTTGGCCCAGGCATCAGGCATGCCCACGCTGTTGACGGTACCTTCCTTGCGGGCGGCGTCTTCCAAAGCCTTGAGATCAGGGCCGGCGGCCTTGGCCGAGGTGCACAAGGTGATGGCCGAGCCGAGCAGTGACGCCATGAACAACTTTTTCATCCGAAGCTCCTTGGTATGGGTGCCTTTAGCGATCGTTGTTTTGAGTGAAGCGGTTGTCTGGTGACCGTTGGTCTAGGTCAGCAAAGCTTGAGCCAAGGTAGGCCGCTTGCGTGACAATTTGATGTAGGGCTACACCTGAAACGGCCCTGAGACTACAGCGTAGACCACCTGACTGGCCCGGTTCTGCTGGGCTGGCGCGTTTTTGGCAGTGCTTGCTGCTGGCCTTTGTCACAGGATGTTCATCAGCCCTGCCTAGGCTGCACTAATCTTCACAGGCCCCTTCGTGGGGCTGGACTAGTCCAGATAGGTAACCTTTTGATGCAGTCGACGCCACCGCGTGCGGTAACAGCCATCTGCCATGCCTTGCAGGAGCAGATCGAGCACGGCCTGCTGGCGCCGGGCGGCAAGCTGCCGGCCGAGCGCCGGCTCAGCGAGGTGTTCGATACCACCCGCATTACCCTGCGCGAGGCGCTGGTGCAGTTGGAAGCCCAAGGCTTGATCTACCGCGAAGAACGCCGCGGTTGGTTTGTTGCACCGCAGCGGCTGACCTACGACCTGATCCAGCGCAGCCACTTCCATGCCATGGTGCGTGAACAGGGGCGAGTGGCCAGCACCGAGCTGTTGTCGGCGCGGCTGCAGCCAGCCTCGGCGGCCATCTGTGCGCGCCTGCAGTTGCCGGCGTTGTCGAGTGTGGTGCAGATCTGCCGGTTACGCCGTATCGATGGGCGAGCGGTGCTGTACGCCGAGCATTACCTCAACCCCCGGTATTTTCCGGATATTCTCGAACAGGACCTGGCGCAGTCGCTGACCGAGATCTATGGGCGGGTGTACGGCATCCGCTATGGGCAGGTGTGCTTCGAGATTTTGCCCACGGCATTGCCGGTGGCGGCAGCCAGTGCACTCAAAGTGTCGGCGGGCAGCCCGGGGTTGCACATCACCCGGGTCAACAGTGACCAGCATGGGCACCTGATCGACTGTGACCTGGAGTTTTGGCGGCATGATGCAATCCGCATCCGCGCCCAGGTGGGCTAGCGCGACGGTTGCTTCCCAGGGGTTGCCCGCGACAGGGCCCTAACTGGATGAACCGGTTTCTGCCATCCCGCCACCCCCGGCGGTCACCACCTGCACCGACAGCCGCGGCGTCGCCAGGTCCAGCCCAGCCTCGTCCAGCTGCCGCTTCAGCGCCAGGTTGAATGCCCGCGACACTTCCCATTGCTTGATCGGCGCTGTCTTGAACCGCGCCCGCAAGATCGCCGACCCTGACTCGAAACTTTCCACCCCCTGCAACTCCAGCGGCGACCAGATATTGCGGCGCATCAGCGGGTCGTTGCGCAGTTTCTGCCCCACCTCGCGAATCAGCGTGATGGCCTGGTCGATGTTCATGCTGTGCGGGATCGCGACGCGGAAGATCGCGTAGCCGAACTCGCGCGAGTAGTTCTTGATGCTCTTGATCTCGCTGAATGGGATGGTATGCACGATGCCGTCGATATCGCGCAGGCGCACGGTGCGAATGGTCAGCCCCTCCACCGTGCCAAGGTGGCCGCCCACATCCACATAGTCGTCTATGGCCAGCGAGTCCTCGATGATGATGAACAGCCCGGTGATCAGGTCGGCCACCAGCGACTGTGCGCCAAAACCGATGGCCAGGCCGATCACGCCGGCACCGGCCAGCAGCGGGGTGACGTTCATGCCCATGTTGGCCAGGGCGACGATTACCGCAATGATGAAAATGACCACGAACATCACGTTGCGGATCAACGGCATCATGGTTTGCGCGCGGGCATTGGCCAAGCCCCGGCGCGAGCGCACCAGGGCATGGTGCACGGCGGTGTCGGCGAGGATCCACACCAGCCAGGCGACGATCAGCGTCCCGGCCAGGCCCAGCAGGCGCACGCTGATGTCGTGGCCGTCGCCTTCGGCGAAGCTGATCATCGACAGGCCCCATACGCGCAAGCCTAGCTCGATGAACAGCAGCCAGATGAGCAGGTGCACCAGCAGGTAGCCGAAGTTGCGCAGGCGCTCGGCGTACACCGCCTGGCGTTTGCTGGCGCGCTTGGGGTTGGCTGCGTGGCGGCGTACCAGGCCGTTGAGCACCATGCACACCACCACCAGCACGGTGCACATCAGCGACTGGCGCAGCGCGGTGCTGGTGTCGCCGGCAGACACGAAGGTGGCGAACAGCGAGATCGCCACCAGGATCAGCGCCGGGATGAACCAGAAGCTGCCGAGAATCTCGATGGTGTCGCTGAGCGTGCGCCGCGTCAGGCGCCGCGACAACGGCTGGTTGCGGATCAGGTGGGCGATCGGACGGCGGAAGCGCAGGATGAACAACCCGGTGCACAGCGCGGCGATGACGTTGGCCAGGGTCGCGAGGGCGTGGGCAAGGTGGGTGCCGAGAGCCACCAGCATGCGCGGGTCGCTCATCGCCTCGCCAAATGCGGCGAAGCTGCCGATCAGCCACAGCGGGCGGAACGCCTGGTGGCGCAGGATGTGCAGGGCGCGATGGCGGTGCGGGCCATCGAGCAACGAGAAGGCGATGACACAGATGGCCGAGAAGCAGGTGCCGACCACCAGGGCGTAGGCCAGCACCATGGCCAGTGATTTACCCAGCGACGGTGGCAGTACGAAGCTCAGGTACACGGTGAACACCAGCGCTACCAGCCACGGGCCCAGCTTGCGCAAGGCAAAGCGCACCAGATCCCAGGTGCGCGGGTGCTGTGGCAATTCTTCGCTCAGGCCGAAGCGCAGGCGTATCCGGTGCCCGACCCAGTTGAAGGCATAGGCCAGCATGCTCCACACGGCAATCACTGCGGCAAAGCCGAACAGGATGGCCGGCCACTGGTGCACCGGTACCATCAGTTCGGTCAGTTCGGTTTGCGCCAGCTCGATTTCCGCGGCCCAGCGGTGGAACGGGCTGGCGTCGCCGCTGAACTGTTTCTCGAAGTCATGCAGGGCGCCGCCGATCAGGCCGAGCACGCCCTGTTCGACACTGGGTTGTGACTGTTTGGTGGCGTCGCGCAGCTTTTTCAGGTCCGCCAGCAGCTTGGCCCGTTGCTGGTCGTTTTCGAGGTTCTTGATCACCTCGTCCAGCGACTTGCCCAGCGGCTCGGTGGCCTCTGGTTGTGCGGGCGCACTACCGCCCAGCAGGCTCGGCAGGCCGGCCGCCTGGGTCGGTGGGATGAACAGCAACAGCAGCAGGAACAGGTAACGCAGGAGGGCAGGCACTGGCAAATCTACCTCAGGTCAAACGATTGACCGAGTGTAGAGGTTTACGTCGGCAGTTTCTCGAGGATCTTCCAGCAGGTGAGGCCAAAAATGCCCAAGGTGCCGATCCACATCATCAGTACCCCAATATTGCGTTCGCGCATGCTGAAGCCAATGGTCAGCAGCAACAGGAACAGGAACACCGGCACGAACAGCGACAGAAACGGGGACATGGACAGCAATCCTTTTGCAGTGGGGCCATGTAATAAGCATAGCCCTTTGCAAGCGAAGCGGGATTGACCTTGAGCAGGTTTGGCCTCTTCGCGGGCTGGCCCGCGAAGAGGCCGGCCTCGCTACATCAGGGCAGCTCGCGGCTACGGTAGAAGGCGGTCAGCACCTTCACCAGGTGCGCCAGGTCATGGCTGCCGCACAGCTCGCGAATGGAATGCATGGCAAAGGTCGGCAAGCCGATATCCACCGTGCGCACGCCCAGGTGGCTTGCCGTGATCGGCCCGATGGTCGAGCCACAGCCCATGTCGCTGCGCACCACAAAGCTTTGCACCGGCACTTCCTCGGCCATGCACAGGTGGCGGAAGAACCCGGCGGTTTCACTGTTGGTGGCGTAGCGCTGGTTGTTGTTCACCTTGATCACCGGCCCCGCGTTGAGCTTGGGGCCGTGGTTGCCGTCGTGCTTGTCGGCGTAGTTGGGGTGCACCCCGTGGGCATTGTCGGCCGACACCATCAGCGAGCGCTGGATGGTGCGCACGTAGGCGTCGCCGTCTGGCAGCAAGCGCTGCAAGGTCTGCTCCAGCATCGGGCCATCGGCACCGCAGGCCGAGCAGCTGCCGACTTCTTCGTGGTCGTTGCACACCAGCACGCAGGTTTCATGGCTATCGGCGGCCAGCAGCGCTTGCAGGCCGGCATAGCACGACAGCAGGTTGTCCAGGCGGGCGCCGGCGATGAAGTCACCGTTCAGGCCGATCAGGGCGGCACTCTGGGTGTCGTAGAAGCTCAGTTCGTAGTCCAGCACCACGTCGGCGATCAGTTCGTGTTCGCGGGCCAGTTGTTCGGTGAGCAGGGCGCGGAAGTCGACGCGTTCGTCACCAGCCACCTGGGCGAGGATGGGCGGCAATTCGTTCTGCGGATTGATCTGCCAGCCTTCGTTGGCGGTGCGGTTCAAGTGGATCGCCAGGTTGGGGATGATCGCGATCGGCAGCTTGAAGTCGATCAGCTGGCTTTCGACCTTGCCGTCACGGCGGTAGGTGACGCGCCCGGCCAGCGACAGATCGCGGTCGAACCACGGTGCCAGCAGGGCGCCGCCATAGACTTCCACCCCCAGTTGCATGAAGCCATGGCGCTGCAGCTCGGGCTGCGGCTTGACCCGCAGGCACGGGCTGTCGGTGTGCGCGCCGACCATGCGAATACCGTTGAGCAGCGGGTCTTGCTTGCCCAACTGAATGGCGATGATCGAAGAATCGTTACGGGTGACGTAGTAGCGGCCGCCAAGCTCGGTGAGCCAGCTGTCGCGCTCGTCAAGGCGCTGGTAGCCGGCCGCCTCCAGGCGCTGGGCCAGGCTGGCGGTGGCGTGGAAGGGCGTTGGGGAGGCCTTGAGGAAGTCGATAAGGCCAGAATTCAGTGCGTCGCGCATAGCTCACTCCAGACAGCAGTGGCGCGAGTTTAACGCACAATGTCGACAATTTGTGTCGTGGCTATAGCCACTCCCACAGGTATTGCACAGCCCCTGAGAGCAGCGCGGTCCCTGTGGGAGTGGCTTCAGCCGAGAACACCGGCGGAGCCGGTGCCATGCACCATGTTGGATTCTTCGCGGGGCAAGCCCGCTCCCACAGTCCAACCCCGCAGGCTTGAGGCTGATGCAGTACCTGGGGAAACAACTGGCTTGCTCGATTTCTAGAATCTAGCGCGATCCCTGTGGGCTTGAGGCTGATGCAGTACCTGGAGAAACAACTGGCGTGCTCAATTTCTAGAATCTAGCGC
>NZ_SSOE01000066.1:218255-358575 GCF_029871175.1 Pseudomonas sp. BN607 | reverse complement strand
GAAGCCCGTGCCATCCACCGTGTTGGATTCTTCGCGGGGCAAGCCCGCTCCCACAGGTACCCCGCAGGCTTGAGGCTGATGCAGTACCTGGAGAAACAACTGGCGTGCTCAATTTCTAGAATCTAGCGCAATTGGACTGTGGGAGCGGGCTTGTCCCGCGAACACGGGCGAAGCCCGTGCCATGCACCGTGTTGAATTCTTCGCGGGGCAAGCCCGCTCCCACAGGTACCCCCGCTGGCTTGAGGCTGATGCAGTACGTGGGGGAAACAACTGGCTTGCTCAGTTTCTATAATCAAGCGCAATCACTGTGGGGCTTTAGCCGCGAAGAGGCCGGTACCGACCCTGCAAGATCAGAACGGTGCCGGGCACTCGAACTTCAACCGCTCCCCGGACACTGGGTGGGTAAAGCTCAACATGGAGGCATGCAGGCACAGCCGCTCATGGGCAGCCAGCGCTTCGGGGTTGGCATACAGCCGGTCACCCAGCAGCGGGTGGCCGATCGACAGCATGTGCACGCGCAACTGGTGCGAGCGGCCGGTGATCGGCGTCAGCTCGACCCGGCAGTGATCCCCACAACGCTCGACGATCCGCCAGAAGGTCAGGGCATGCTTGCCCTGCTCATGGTCCACGACGTGTCGCGGTTTGGTGGGCGGGTCGTAACGCAGCGGCAAATCGATGCTGCCGCTGTCCAGTGTCGGCTGGCCCCAGCACAATGCGGTGTAGGCCTTTTCGGTCTCGCGGTCATGGAACTGGCGTGACAGTTCGCGGTGGCTGTCGGCATCGCGCGCCAGCAGGATGATGCCGGAGGTTTCCCAGTCCAGGCGGTGCACGATCAGTGCATCCGGGTAGCCGTTTTCCTGCAGGCGGGTGATCAGGCAGTCCTTGTTGTCCTCGGCGCGGCCAGGCACCGACAGCAGCAGGGTCGGTTTGTTGATCACCAGGATGGCGGCGTCTTCGAAGAGGATCTGGACATTCGACAGCGGCATTGCAGTTCTCACGAAAATAGCAGAAAACGCTGGGGCCGCTTTGCCCCCCTTTCGCAACACAAGGCCGCTCTCACAGGGTCATGAGTAACCCTTGTGGGAGCGGCCTTCTGTGGCGAAAGGGCGGCAAGGCAGCCCCGGCTTTTGGCGCGGATCAGCGATCCGGCAGGGTGATGTTCAGCTCCAGAATCGAGCAGCTGCCCTGGTTTTCCAGCTCGATATGCACGTCGTCATTGCCGATGTTCACATACTTGCGGATCACTTCCAGCAGCTCTTTCTGCAGTGCCGGCAGGTAGTCCGGCTCGCTGCGCTGGCCGCGCTCGTGCGCCACGATGATCTGTAGACGCTCTTTCGCTACCGACGCGCTGGTCTGTTTCTGCCTGCCACGAAAGAAGTCAAAAAGGTTCATGGTTTATTTGCTCCCGAAAATGCGCTCGAAGAATCCTTTCTTCTGTACATCGATGAAGCGCATTGGCTTCTCTTTGCCCAGCAGGCGATCGACGGCGTCGCTGTAGGCCTGCCCGGCGTCGCTCTGGTCATCTAGGATGACCGGGATACCCTGGTTGGACGCCTTGAGCACAGCCTGGGACTCCGGAATGACGCCTTTGAGCTTGATCGACAGGATTTCTTCGACGTCGGCGACGCTGAGCATCTCGCCCTTCACCACGCGCTCGGGATGGTAGCGGGTGATCAGCAGGTGTTCCTTGATCGGCTCTTCGCCGTTCTCGGAGCGGCGCGATTTGCTCGACAGGATACCCAGCATGCGGTCGGAGTCACGTACCGAAGATACCTCCGGGTTGGTCACGACAATCGCTTCATCGGCGAAGTACATCGCCAGGTGCGCGCCTTTTTCGATACCGGCCGGGGAGTCGCAGATGACGTACTCGAAGTCCTTTTTCAGGTCCATCAGTACTTTTTCCACGCCTTCCTGGGTCAGCGCGTCCTTGTCACGGGTCTGGCTGGCGGCCAGCACGTACAGGTTCTCGAGGCGCTTGTCCTTGATCAGGGCCTGCTGCAGGTTGGCTTCGCCGTTGACCACGTTGACGAAGTCATACACCACGCGGCGCTCGCAGCCCATGATCAGGTCGAGGTTACGCAAGCCCACGTCGAAGTCGACGATGACGGTCTTGTGGCCGCGCAGTGCGAGGCCGGTACCAATGGCGGCGCTGGTGGTGGTCTTGCCCACACCCCCCTTGCCGGAAGTAACCACGAGAATCTTGGCCAAGGTGTTTCACCCCTAAAATAGTCGGGACACAGGTCCCTGCAAATAACTGAAATAGCTTAAATAACGGCAACAGTGAAAAAGTTGCTCTAAAAATGCTGGCAAGTATCCGTTAAAGACGGGTGATGTTCAACACGTCACCGGACAGGCTGACTTGCACGCCGGTCCCCCACAGCGGGTCGCGGCGCAGGTCTTCGCAGACCTTGTACTGGCCGGCGATGGAAACCATTTCGGCGGTCATCTGCTGGCAGAAGATACGCGCCTTGGTATTGCCCTTGATGCCGGCCAGGGCGCGGCCGCGCATGGGGCCGTACACATGGATGTTGCCATCGGCGAGAAGTTCCGCACCCGGGCTGACCGAGGCGGTAACGATCAGGTCGCCACCCTGGGCGTAGATTTGCTGGCCACCCCGTACCGGCGCGGTAATGATGCGGGTCGGGCGAACTTCGGGTTCGGCGGCCGGGGCTGGCGCCGGTGCCGGTTGCGGTTTGCGCACCACTTCGGGTTCAGGCTCCAGCGGTCGCTCACGGGCGCCGGACGGTGGCAGCACCGGCAGGTCGATGGCAATGGCGGCGGCGATGTCCTCGATGCGGTTGGCGCGGATGGCCAGGGTACGCAGGCCGTGGTGGCGGCAGATCCGCATCAAGCCGGGCAGGTCGATTGCCCCTTCTTCGGCCGGCAACTTGTCCAGCGCCAGCACCAGCGGCGTGTTGCTGAAAAAGTTAGGTGCCTGGGCGACTTTGGCCGCCAGCTGGCGGTCGAGGGCTTCAAGGTCATTGCGCGCCAGTTCCAGTACCGTGATGGCGAGCATGCTGCCCTTGAGCTGGAACACGGAGGCGGTGTCGGGTGTGTGGTTTGGGCTCATGGTCTGCATAGACGGCTTGTTGCGAAAAAAGTGCCCTGACTTATAACGAGAACACCGGTTGCCCGCAACATGCACTGATCCGTTGTAGAATGCGCGGCCTTTGTCTTTCCGGATGCTTCAATGGAACGCCCGCGTTTTCGTCGCTATTACCTTCATCCCAGGTTCTGGGGCCTGTGGCTGGGCCTGGGCCTGCTGTGGCTGGTGGTCCAGCTGCCGTACCGGGTGCTGTTGAAAATTGGTGCCGCGCTGGGCGCGCTGATGTATCACTTCGCCGGCGAGCGGCGGCGCATCGCCGCGCGCAATCTCGAGCTGTGCTTCCCGGAGCTGTCGATCGACGAACGGCAGCGTTTGCTCAAGGCCAACTTTGCCTCCACCGGCATCGCCTTCTTCGAAATGGCCATGAGCTGGTGGTGGCCCAAGGCCAGGCTGGCGCGCCTGGCCCACATCGAAGGGCTGGAGCACCTGCAGGCCGCCCAGCAGGCGGGGCAGGGCGCGATCCTCATGGCGGTGCATTTCACCACCCTGGAAATCGGCGCCGCGCTGCTTGGCCAGCAGCACACCATCGACGGCATGTACCGCGAGCACGGTAACGCGCTGTTCGACTTCATCCAGCGCAGCGGCCGCGAACGCCATAACCTTGATTCGCTGGCGGTGGAGCGCGAGGACGTGCGTGGCATGCTCAAGCTGCTGCGCTCTGGTCGGGCGATCTGGTACGCACCGGACCAGGACTACGGCGCCAAGCAGAGCATCTTCGTACCGTTGTTCGGCATCCCGGCGGCGACGGTCACCGCTACCACCAAGTTTGCCCGGCTGGGCAAGGCGCAGGTGATTCCGTTCACCCAGAAGCGCCTGGAGGATGGCAGCGGCTATCGTCTGGTCATCCACCCGCCGCTGGCGGATTTCCCCGGCGAGAGCGAAGAAGCTGACTGCCTGCGCATCAACCAGTGGGTCGAACGTGTGTTGCGCGAGTGCCCCGAGCAGTACCTGTGGGCGCACCGCCGGTTCAAGTCGCGGCCCGAAGGGGCGCCGCGGCTGTATGACAAGAAAAAGCGCTGAACCCTGTGTCAGCCGGTCTGGCTGCTTCGCGGGTAAACCCGCTGTCACAGGATTACCACGGGTTCTGAATGTTGCGGGGCCCGTGGTAGCGGATGGGCCCGCGAAGCGGTCGGGCATGTAGGCACCTCAACCCCAGGAAGGACGCCATGGCACCACCCCCGGTAACCGGTCTTATCCTTTCTGGCGGTGGTGCCCGCGCCGCCTATCAGGTCGGCGTGCTGGCCGGCATCGCCGAGCTGCTGCCCGCGGGCGCCCGCAACCCGTTTCCGGTCATCGTCGGCACCTCCGCCGGGGCCATCAACGCCGTAACCCTGGCCAGCGGCGCCAGCCAGTTCAACCAGACCGTGCAACGGCTTACGGCCTTCTGGCAGAACTTTAGCAGCCACCTTGTGATCCGTAGCGACTGGCCAGGGGTGGTGCGCCAGGCCAGCCGCTTCGTCAGCCACAGCCTGCTCGGCCTGGGCGGCCAGGCACCGGTGGCCTTGCTCGACAGCAGCCCGTTGCGCGGTTTGCTGGAGGCGCACCTGAACCTGGATGGCATCGCCCGTTCCCTGGCTGCCGATCAGTTGCGCGCCGTAGCGGTGACCGCTTTCGGTTACGAGTCTGGCCAGGCGGTAACTTTCTACCAAGGCCGCGGCACCATCGAAGCCTGGTTGCGCCACCGTCGCATCGGCGTGCCCACCGCGTTGACCATCGACCACCTGCTGGCCAGCGCGGCGATCCCGCTGTTGTTCGCCCCGGTACGATTGGGCGACGAATATTACGGTGACGGTGCGGTACGTCAGCCGGCACCGATCAGCCCGGCCCTGCACCTGGGCGCCAGCCGGGTGCTGGTGGTCGGCGTCAGCGGCAACCCGCAGCGGCCGGCGCCACCGTTGCCCACCCAGCGCGTGTTCAGCGGGCAGCAACCGAGCCTGGCGCAGATTGGTGGGCACATGCTCAACAGCACCTTCATCGATAGCCTGGAGGATGATATCGAGCTGTTGCAGCGGCTCAATCACCTGAGCCGGCTGTTGCCGGCGCACTTGGACGCACGGCGCCTGGGCCTGGCGCCGATCGAGGTGCTGGTAGTGGCGCCCAGCCAGCCGCTGGACGAGATTGCCGCGCGGCACCGGCGCGAGTTGCCGGCAGCGCTGCGCCTGTTCCTGCGTGGGCCGGGGGCAACGCGTACCAGTGGGGCGGGGGTGTTGAGCTATTTGCTTTTCGAGGCAAGTTATTGCAGCGAACTGATCGACCTGGGGCGGCGGGACGCTTTGGCGAAGAAGCGCGAGTTGTGCCAATTCCTGGGGGTTTGATACCCCCGGTTCCGCCTCATCTCGAGCAAGCCAAAGCCCCAGGCCGAAGGAGGTTTACTCGGCTATCTGCAACTTGCGCGCCTGGGTGTACACGTACCGCACCTTCTCGTACTCGAACGGCGAGTTCAGCTGGCCGTAGCGGAAGTTGGTGGTGTAGCGCTTGTCCACCACGCGCAGGGCGAAGATCTCCGGGTGGTCGGTGCTGGCTTCGGCCACGTTCAGGTAGTTGACCGCCTGCTCACCCGCATAGTCCACCACCAACCCGGTGGTATCACGCAGGTTCGATGGCCCCAGCACCGGCAGCATCAGGTACGGGCCGTTCGGCACGCCGTAAAAGCCCAGGGTCTGGCCAAAGTCTTCGCTCTGCCGTGGCAGGCCCATGCTGGTCGCCGGATCCCACAGCCCACCCACCCCGATGATGGTGTTGAACATCAGCCGTGCGGTGATCTCTGCCGAGCGCTTGGCCTTCAACTGCAACACACTGTTGAACAGGTTCGGCACATCGCCAAGGTTGTTGAAGAAGTTGCTCACCCCGGTGCGCACGAAGCGCGGTGTTACGTACTGGTAGCCGCTTACCAGCGGCAGCAGCACCCACTGGTCCAGGCGGTAGTTGAAGTGGTAGATGCGCCGGTTGATCGACTCCAGCGGGTCGTACACGTTCAGCGCCTCCAGGGTGGAGCGCTCGAACTCGCGCTGGTCCAGCCCCGGGTTGAATTTGAGCTCGCGCAGCGGGTCGATGAACCCATCGGCTTCAGGCACCAGCGGGGCGGTGCCGACCACCTGCGGGTCGGCTTCGACAACGCTTGCCCGGGGGGCGGTTTCGGCGGCCAGGGCGTGGCCGGCGGCAAGCAGGGCAGTGGCGAAGAGGAGTTTGTTAACCACGGAAGAACTCCAGCATGGCGTCACTGTTGACGCGGTAGTTGAGGTTGCCGCAATGGCCGCCATGGGGGTAAAGCGTCAGGCGGTCACCGAACACCTTGCGCAGGAAACCGATATCGCCAGGGCCGAGGATGACGTCGTCGGCGTTGTGCATCACGGCGATCTTGTCGCTGCTGCGCAGGTAGTCCTCCAAGGCATACAGGCTCACCTGGTTGACCAGTTGCAGGATGCTGTTGCCGTCAGTGCGGGCGCGCCACATCGGGATCACCTGCTCGGTCATGTAGCAGTCGAAGTCGCACTGCAGGGCGCGCTTGAAGAACGGTGTGAGGCTGCTGCCCTCGGTGATCGGGAACTTTGGCGGAATGATCAGGCCGCGGCGGTTGATCAGGTCGGATGTAAAGGCGATGTCGGCCGCCGAAAAGCGGAACGAGGTGCCGATGAGCATGGCCATCTGTTCATTGGACAGGTGCTGCCTGGACTGCTGGAAGTCGTACAGCAAGGCGTCATTGAGGTCGATGTAGCCCTTGTCCTGGAAGTAGCGGGTGAGTTTTTCCAGCATCAGCTCGTAGAAGGTGGTGCTGCGGTCGATGCCCTTGACCTGGGTTTGTACCAATTTGTCGAGGTTGTTGATCGAGGTGTAAAGGTTGACCGGCGGGTTCAGCAGCAGCACGCGCTTGAAGTTGAAGCTGCGGCGGGTTTCGTCCAGGTGGCTGACGAAGGCGGCGTCAAGCGCACCCAGGCTGTAGCCGGTGAGGTAGAAATCACTGACCGGCAGGCGGGGGTGCTGGGCACGCACGGCCTGCATTACCCGGTACATGTCTTCGGCGTCTTCCTGGCTGATGCCGGGGGTGGCGAAGCGCGAGGCGGCGCTCATGAAGTCGTAGCTGGTGGGCGACGACAGTTGCACCACGTGGAAGCCGGCCTGGTAGAACAGCTTCTTCAGGTATTCGTTGATGGTGCTGGTGTAGGGGGCACCGGTGCCGGCGATGATGAAGATCAGCGGCGCCTCACGGTCCTGGCGGGCCAGGCGGTACTTGAGCTTCTTCACTGCCCAGAAGTTGTCGGGCAGGGTGAACTCGCGCTCCGGGCGCAGGTTCAGGCTGTAGTCGGACTGGTTGATTTCGTCGTCGCCGGGCAGGGTCGGGCGTTGCTCGGGCGGCGTGGTGGCGATGGTCGCCTCGAACGGGTTGGTCAAGGGGTAGCCGTAGCTTGCCGCGTCGATATCCCGCGCAGAAGCGGCCACAGCCATGAGCAGGCTGCCGAGCAGGGCAGCGAGGCGCAAAGATCGAAGCATGTAATCCCCCAAAAGAACGCAAGGTCGAGCAGTGTGCAGGCTAGGACCACAGCCGACCGGGCAAAGTTGCCAGTCGCGGTGGCCTTTGGTGTGCTTGTTATCTGCAACATAGCTGCAGGGTTGTGATTTTGCCTTACAACAGCCCATAAGCGATCATGGATGCTTTCGATTACCGCTATTGGAGAACAGGATGTCTCGTTCGCTGCCGGTTGCACTGCTGGTGCTGTTTGTCGGGCTGTGGCTCGCGGCCAGTTATGGCGTGCGTTATGGGCTGATGGAAGACGGGCAGTGGGTAGGGTTGTGCACGTCGCCGGCGGCCTATTGGCAGTGCGAGGTGCGCTCGCTGTTGGGGCTGGGCATTCACCACCAGGTGCTGGCCTGGGGTGGGCTGGGCCTGGCGCTGCTGGCGCAGGTGGCTCCCGGCCGCGCTGGCTGGTGGCTGGCGGTGCTGGCCCTGGTGTTCGCGGTGCCGGCGCTGGTGCTGTACACCGCCAGCATTGCAGTGTTTGCGCTGGTGCTGGCGGGGTTGCGGTTGGTCAGGTGACCCATGGCGAATCTGATAGGGGCCTTGAAAGTTCACACGATCTCCACTCAAGATCCCTCAATCGCATCAAGGCTGATAGGTGTTGGCCACAAAGTATGCAGCGCCTATGAGATCGAGCGCCGCCCGCGCGGCGCTCGATCTCATAGGCGCTGAAGATGCCATGGCGAGCACCTGGCAACCCTGATCCCATTGCCAGGAACCATAGAATCCCCCACAGAAAGCGCTGCACACACCTGCGATGGGGCGCATAGCGGCCCCCGGATCTCAAACCTTGCGCATCCGCAAACTCCGCCACAACGCAGCCGTCATCAGCACACTCACCACCGCCCAGCCCCAGGCCTGCCGGTTCTCCAGCCCTTCGACAAACAATTGCGGCGCCACCCCGGCCCCGACGATAAACGCCAGCAACGCCACCTCCGCTCGCCGTGCGCGCACCGGCCACAGCACATAGACCAGCGCCGGCAATGCCAGCGCTGCGCTGGGGAAACTGCGGTAACGCGGGTCGAACACCATGGCCAGCATGCTTACCGCTGCGGCGAAGCCCGCCGCCAGCAGCAGCCAGCCAGCCCGTGCCTGTAGCCAGGCGAACAGCCGCTCACGCCAGCCCGCCCGGCGCGCCAGCGCCAACAGGGCATGCGCCAGCACCAGCAGGTTCAACCCGGCCAGCGCCAGCGCCCACAGCCATTCCCCGGCAAAACGCGCATGGGTACGCATCAATTCGCCCCACAAGCCCAGGCAACCTGCGCCAAACGCTGCCAGCAACGGCAGCAGCACAGCCGCCAGCGGTGTGGCAGGGCGCCCGGCCAGCACCAGCATGACGAGCATCAGCAGGGCACTGGCCAGCAACCACTGCGGCCAGTAGTGCAGGTTGCTCACCGGCCCTTCGAGCACGCCCTTGTCCTGCCGGTCGGCGTCATACAGCCCCCAGTAGCCCCCCACCGCGCCCTCATTGGCACGTTTCCATGGCTGGTCGAACGCCTCGATCAGGTTGTAGTGCCAGCCGTTGCGCTCGGCCATGGCCACGAAGCCCCGAATGAAGCG
Organism: Pseudomonas sp. BN607; assembly: GCF_029871175.1. Classification (NCBI taxonomy): domain Bacteria; kingdom Pseudomonadati; phylum Pseudomonadota; class Gammaproteobacteria; order Pseudomonadales; family Pseudomonadaceae; genus Pseudomonas; species Pseudomonas sp. BN607. The sequence goes on along the minus strand of NZ_SSOE01000066.1, from coordinate 349,396 downwards.
TGCCTCATTGACCCGGCTGGGCACCGCTGTCTCGCGCTGGCGGCCTTCGCTGGGCCAGCCGGTCTCGCCGATCAGGATGTCCTTGGGCGCAAAGCGCGTGCCGAACACCTGGCGTACATCGGCGACATGCGCCAGGGCATCGTCGATGCCGCGTGGGTCGTCTTCCCAGTAGGGCAGCAGGTGGATGGTCAGGAAGTCCACCGCCGGGGCTATCTGCGGGTGTTGCAGCCAGAACTCCCAGACATCCGCGTAGGTCACCGGCACCTTTACCTGGCTTTTCACCCGGGCGATCAGTTTGGCCAGATGTGCACCGGTGACTTCCTTGCGCAGCAGGGTCTCGTTGCCGACGATCACCGCGCTGACAACATCGGGGTTGGCGTTGGCAGCAGCGATCAGCAGGTCGATCTCTCTGTCGGTATCGGCCGGGTGGCTGTTCACCCAGGCCCCAAGCATCACCTTCAGGCCATGCTTGCGCGCCAGCGCCGGAATTGCCTCAAGACCGCTCATGGAATAGGTACGTATGCACTGGAATCGCTCGGCGAGAAGCGCCAGGTCGGCGTCCATGCGTTGCGGGCGCAGCCGAAACGGCTGGTCGTAGGGTGACTGGTCCTTGTCGAACGGGGTGTACGAGGCGCATTGCAACTTGTGCGTGGGGCTGGCCGCGTCGGGCAGGTGTACCGGCTTGCCAAGCCCGTACCAGAGCGCCCCCAGGCCGAGCAGGGCCAACAGGCAGGCAAGCAGGTACAACGGCAGCAGCAGGCGGGCAGAACTGGGCATCGGGCGGTCCATCGTCAGGCGCAAAAGGGTAGATAGTAGCCCGGCGCCAAAGCTTTGGCATGCAAGGATCACGCAGACCGCTGTAGGCCGATGGCGCTAATGGCACAGTGCTGTCGCATATGGGGCGGGTACAGGTCGCAGCTGGATCAGGTCGCCCGGTGTTGCAGGAAGATGATGCAATCTCCAAGACCTGACGAGGGGATGCTTTGATGGCAACTTTGAAAAAAATGCGACGTTTCCTGGGTGTAGGTACCGCCCTGGTACTGGCAATGAGCGCAGCACAGGCAATGGCCAAGGAAGTCAGCATCGGTTACGTGGATGGTTGGGCCGATAGCGTGGCGACCACCAACGTGGCCGCGGAAGTGATCAAGCAGAAACTCGGCTACGACGTGAAGCTGCAGGCCGTGGCCACCGGGATCATGTGGCAGGGCGTGGCCACTGGCAAGCTCGATGCCATGTTGTCGGCCTGGTTGCCGGTGACCCATGGCGAGTACTGGGCCAAGAACAAGGACAACGTGGTCGACTACGGCGCCAACTTCAAGGATGCCAAGATCGGCCTGATCGTCCCCGAGTACGTCAAGGCGGCGAGCATCGCCGACCTCAAGACCGACACCAGCTTCAAGCAGAAGATCGTCGGCATCGACGCAGGCTCGGGCGTAATGCTCAAGACTGACCAGGCGATCAAGGACTACGACCTGACCGGTTACAAGTTGCAGGCAAGTTCGGGTGCGGCAATGACCGCAGAACTGGGCCGTGCCTATGCCAAGCAGCAGTCGATTGCGGTGACCGGCTGGGTGCCGCACTGGATGTTCGCCAAGTGGAAGCTGAAGTTCCTCGAAGACCCGAAAGGGGTGTATGGCGCGGCGGAAACCGTAAACAGCATCGGCAGCAAGGAACTGGCGACCAAGGCGCCGGAAGTGGCCGAGTTCCTGAAGAAGTTCAGCTGGCAGTCGAAGGACGAGATCGGCGAAGTGATGCTGGCGATCCAGGAAGGCGCCAAGCCTGAAGCGGCAGCCAAGGACTGGGTGGCCAAGCACCCTGATCGCGTGAAGGAGTGGACTGGCAAGTAACTGAGGGCGTTTGCCGTTGGTTTTTTAGCGCCAGTTAGATCGAGCGCCGCGCGGGCGGCGCTCGTTTTATGCCCGACCGCTAAACCGAAGCCGGTCCCTTTCCCGTCCTGGCCCAATTTTTTTTTGTTACGCAATCGGTAAAACACCGTTGCATCTAAGACTAAGGTCGTCTGGTTGGCGTTCATCGGCAGCATAAAGTAAGGGTGTGGGTTCCATCCCCTACCTGTGCTGCTAGGACAAAAACAATGAACGACAGCATTTACCTCTCGATACAAAACAGCCCCCGCTTCAAGGAGCTGGTCAGCAAACGCGAACGCTTCGCCTGGATCCTCTCGGCGATCATGCTCGGCCTGTACTGCGCTTTCATCCTCCTTATCGCCTACGGTCCTCAAGTGCTCGGCGCCAAGCTCAGCCCTGAGTCATCGATCACCTGGGGTATCCCCCTGGGCGTCGGTCTGATCGTTTCGGCATTCGTCCTGACCGCCATCTACGTGCGCCGCGCCAACGGCGAATTCGATGAGCTGAACAAGGCCATCCTGAAGGAGGCGCAACAATGATCCGCCACGCCAAAGCCCTGGCCGTCCTGGCCTGCGGAGCCTTTGCACCCGCCGTGTGGGCCGCCGATGCCCTGACCGGCGAGGTGCAGAAACAACCGCTGAACGTTTCCGCCATCGCCATGTTCGTGGCCTTCGTCGCCTTTACCCTCGGCATCACCTACTGGGCCTCCAAGCGCAACAAGTCGGCATCGGACTACTACGCTGCCGGTGGCAAGATCACCGGCTTCCAGAACGGCCTGGCAATTGCCGGCGACTACATGTCGGCCGCCTCGTTCCTGGGCATTTCCGCACTGGTGTTCACCTCTGGCTACGACGGCCTGATCTACTCGATCGGCTTCCTGGTGGGCTGGCCGATCATTCTGTTCCTGATCGCCGAACGCCTGCGCAACCTGGGCAAGTACACCTTTGCCGACGTTGCCTCGTACCGCCTCGGGCAAAAGCAAATCCGCACCCTGTCGGCCTCCGGTTCGTTGGTGGTGGTGGCGTTCTACCTGATCGCGCAGATGGTCGGTGCCGGCAAGCTGATCGAGCTGCTGTTCGGCCTGGATTACCACGTGGCGGTGATCCTGGTGGGTATCCTGATGTGCCTGTACGTGCTGTTCGGCGGCATGCTGGCCACCACTTGGGTACAGATCATCAAGGCGGTACTGCTGCTGTCGGGTGCCAGCTTCATGGCGCTGATGGTGATGAAGCACGTCGGCTTCGACTTCAACACCCTGTTCTCCGAAGCGATCAAGGTACACGCCAAGGGCGAAGCGATCATGAGCCCGGGCGGCCTGGTCAAGGACCCGATCTCGGCCTTCTCGCTGGGCCTGGCGCTGATGTTCGGCACAGCCGGCCTGCCGCACATCCTGATGCGCTTCTTCACCGTCAGTGACGCCAAGGAAGCGCGCAAGAGCGTGCTGTACGCCACCGGCTTCATCGGCTACTTCTACATCCTCACCTTCATCATCGGCTTTGGCGCCATCTTGCTGGTCAGCACCAACCCGGCCTTCAAGGACGCCGCCGGTGCCCTGCTGGGTGGCAACAACATGGCGGCGGTGCACCTGGCCAATGCGGTGGGTGGCAGCGTGTTCCTCGGCTTCATCTCGGCTGTGGCCTTCGCCACCATCCTGGCGGTGGTTGCCGGCCTGACCCTGGCCGGTGCTTCGGCGGTGTCCCACGACCTTTACGCCAGTGTCTGGCGTAAAGGCAAGGCCAACGACAAGGACGAGATCCGCGTGTCGAAGATCACCACCGTCGCCCTTGGCGTGCTGGCGATCGGCCTGGGTATCCTGTTCGAGAAGCAGAACATCGCCTTCATGGTCGGCCTGGCGTTCTCCATTGCCGCCAGCTGCAACTTCCCGGTCCTGCTGCTTTCGATGTACTGGAAGAAACTGACCACCCGCGGCGCCATGATCGGCGGCTGGCTGGGCCTGGTGAGTGCGGTAACGCTGATGATCCTCGGCCCGACCATCTGGGTGCAGATTCTCGGCCACGAGAAACCGATCTACCCGTACGAGTACCCGGCACTGTTCTCGATGGCGATTGCCTTCGTCAGCATCTGGTTCTTCTCGATTACCGACAAGTCCACCGCAGCGGATGACGAGCGTGCGAAGTTCTTCCCGCAGTTCGTGCGTTCGCAAACTGGCCTGGGTGCCAGCGGGGCGGTTTCCCACTGATCCAGTAGCCTTGATGCGCTGAAACGCACAACGCCCCGCCAGCCGGGGCGTTGTGCTTTCCGGGGCCGGCCCGGCAATACTGGCAAACTGCATCCCTTGGGAAATTTCCTAAATCCGCTCGGAACGGTCCTAACTTCCAATCGCCAGCGTTCACGAATAATCGCCACTACTGATCGGGCAGTCGCCCCTCAGCCAGTGATTCCCTCAAGGAGATTTGATCGTGAAACGTATGCTGCTTGCCCTCCCTCTGGCCATGCTGTTTGCCGGTGCCGCCCACGCCTTGGACCCGATCGAAAAGCAAGTGCAGGTCACTGCCCAGGTGCCGACCGATGCGTTCTTCGTCGAGCCGGTGGGCGGCAACTGGATGAACGACCCGCAAGAGCTGGGTTGGAACCCCAATCAGGCCAAGCTCGACCCGGTCCGCAAGGAGCTGCAGGTCAAGAGCACCGTTGGCGCTATCAATGCCTACCTGGTCTCGCCCGCCGTCATTGCCAGCGGTTCCCACAACATTGGCCTGGATGTGAAGGTTGGCGACACCGTGTTGCAGACCACTCCAGTCGAAGTGGTCAGCGCCACCCAGGCCGCACCGGGGGCGATCGTCGGCTTCGAAATTGCAGCCCAGCCAGCCCCCGCCGCGGGTTATGAGCCAGGCAACTACCAAGGCCTGGTGAGCATGATCTTCGAAACTGGCACGCCTTGATTCACCCCCCCATCGTTCATCCGTTGTTGCCTGTTCCTGCCCTCGGCGCTTGCCGCAGGGCGGGCAGGTATTGCCCGCAAGCGACGCCCATGACCCTACAATTTCCCCTTTCCGCGCTGTACCTGAGCTTGCCGTTGGCAGCCTGCCTGGCCGCAGTACCCCTGACGGGTCATGCTGCGACCGCGGCGCTGGGTAGCATCGAAGGTCTGCCCAGTGAGTTTGAAGCGCACTTTTATGAAGTGCCGTTGGCCGTGAGGGTAGACCTGGACGGCCGCTATCTGGGGGATGCCATGGTCGTGCTCAGCCGGGATCAGCGCGTGCAACTGCTGGAATTCACCGAAACCGTCGACAGCCGTGAGCCAGAAAGCCTGAGGCGGCGCTGGCGCGAACGCCTGGTCGAAGGGCGCCCGCTGGGTGATTGCCAGGCAAACTGCCCAGATGGCCTGCGCGCAGTGCACTACAGCTTGGCCAATTCGCAGTTGTCACTGCTTACCGACCAGGCCGAAGCGTCAACGGCAGGCGAGCGTTATCACCGGCTTCCCGAACAGGGCAGCTACGGCCTGCTGGTGCGTAACCAGCTCAACCTGGTCAATGATGGCCGAGTCACCAGCGGCCGCTATGCATTGCAAGGGCAGGGCAGCTTGGGTAACTGGACGACCCTGGCCGATGGCCAGCTCGACCGTGGCAGCGACAGTCAACAGGGCACGCGCTACCGGGTTGACCAGTTGTACGGTGAGCGACTGGCGCAGGACCACTTTTATCGCCTGGGCTATTTCACCCCCAGTGCCCAAGGCCTGACCCGCCAGCCACGGCTGATGGGGGCCAGCCCCGATACCACCCTGGGCCTGATGTTCGGCAGCAGCGACAGCCTGGCCATCGACAATGGTGCGCCCAGCGCGACGCCCATCTATGTCACGCCCAACCGCCCCGCCGTGGCGGAAATCTACCGCAACGGCGTACTGATCAATAGCCAGCCAGTGCAGCCAGGCCTGCAAACGCTGGACAGCAAAGTGTTACCCGGGGGCATCTATGAAGTGGAAATCCGTCTGGTCGAGGACGGCCAGGTGACCTCGCGCAGCCAGGCATTCATTTACAAACCCAGCAACTGGCGCAGCACCGATGCCCCCTGGCGCTACAACCTGTACCTGGGGCGGCAGAGCAGCCTGTTGAGCAACTGGCAGCGCGACGCAGATGACAGCCTGGCGGCAGGCGTGCTGGCCAATTACCTGGTGCACCCACGGGCTATCGTCGGCGTCTCGGCGCAGCGCATCGACCAAACCCTGCAATACGGCACGTCGCTGGACTGGGATGTGCTCGACCGCTTCAAATTGTACGGCAACCTGTTCCGGGCCCAGGGCTACGGCAATGGCTACGACCTGCAATTGATCCACGCCGGTGAAAACAGCTCATTGGTGGCCAGTCAGAGCAGCACCTGGCTGACCCGACCCGACTCACTGCGTGATGACCGTCAGCCGAGCCACTGGCAGGCGCGGCAAACCCAGACGTCGGTGTCTTACAACCATCGCCTCGACCCGCGCAATACCGCCAGCGTGCGTGTATCACACAGCAGTGGGGCCAGCGCCGGTACGGGGGTGGATTTGGGCTGGTCGTACTTCGGCCAGCTACTGGGGTCGCAGGCCAACTGGCGCCTGTCGCTGTTCGACCGACCGGGCAACGCGGGTACCGGTGAGGCCCGCAGCCGCGGCGTCAACCTGAGCCTGAGCATGAGCTTGGGCGGCACGAGTGGCCGGCGCCTGTCGGCCAGCGTCGGCAGCCGCACAGCGCGCGATGGCGGGCGCGACCTCAATGCCGCAGTGGCCTATCAGCAGGACGTCGACCTGGGCCCGCTGCGCAGCGTTGGCCTGACCGCCAGCGCCGACCGCTATGGCGCCGGCCTGGGTGGCGACACGCAGTTCGAGAGCCAGCAGCTGCACGGTGATGCGTATTTCCAGCGGTCTTCCTACAACGGTGAGTTCAGCGGCGGCCTCAACCTGGAAAGCATGCTGGCTGTCGGGGCTGGCAAGGCGGCCGTGAGCGGCCAGTACCTGCCGCACCAGGCTGGGCTGATCGTCGATGTCGAAACCGATATCGAAGGCTTGAAACTACGCGCTGACGACCGCCATGGCGGTACTGCCAATCTGCGGCCTGGGCGCAACCTGGTCCCGGTGGCCGCCTACAAGGCCGGCCATGTGCAATTCGACCTTGAAGGCGCGCAAGCCACCGCAGCGGTGATTCAGCCTTCCAGTGTGGACTACCACCTGAACCGTGGCGGCATTGGCTACCGCCAGCTGCGGGTATTGCGCACGCTGACCGTCATCGGCCGCCTGCTCGACAGCCAGGGTCGCCCGCTGCGGGGCGCGCAGGTGATCAACCACGCCAGTCGCAGTGTCAGTGAGGCTGATGGGTTCTTCGCCGTGGAAATGAGCGAGTCCACACCCAGCCTGGAGGTGCGTCAGCAAGGGCAGGTCGTATGCCTGTTAACGCTGAATCTTACACAGCTGGTACGTGAAGACGATGTGCTGTTGGCCGGCGACCAGCGTTGCACGCCGGCAAGCCTGGCCAATGCCGCTGATAACGGGGGTGAGCGTGTTGAGAGCTAGCTCAGGGTCAGTAACAGAGTGGCCCTACCGTCGTTTCAGACGGCTCCTACACATCCTGCGATTGTTCCCGCTTTACGGTATGCCAATCGCTGTACTTATCCAAGGAACCTTCAAACGTGAATATCCATCGTCTGCTTGCTCTGGCCTTTCTGGTTACCCCGCTGGCAGCCATTGGGGCGCCCGAGCTTAATGTCGGCGCGTTGTACGATTACCTGGATTCCGGCAAAAGCACCTTGCTCAAGCGGGTGCGCAACGGCGGTGATACCACGGCGTTCGTCAAGGTCAGTGTCGCTGAGCTGGTGTACGACACCGATGGCAATGCCCGCGAGGTCGACACCGAGGGCCTGCCGTTAGAGCAGCGCGGCCTGGTGGCCAGCCCGGCGCGGCTGATCGTGCCGGCCCAGGGCATGCAGGCGGTGCGCCTGGTGTACCGCGGGCAGCGCGATACAGAACGCTATTTCCGCTTGCGCTTCGTCCCGGTCCTGCCCGAGCTGGGTGATGGGTTTGCCGTGGACGAGGGAGAGGCCGAGCGGTACCGCGATAGCCTGAAGGTTGGGGTCAACTTGCTGGCCGGCTACGGCACGTTGCTGTTCGTTCGGCCTGGCGAAACCCGGTTTCAGACGCCTGTGCAGCGCAAGGACGGTAGCCTTACGGTCAGCAACCAGGGCAATGCCACTGTCGTGCTGGATCAGTTCCGGCAGTGCCAGGCGGCTGGCGTAGCCTGCGAGACTGCCACCAAACATCATGTGTTGCCGGGGCGGACACGGCAATTCGAAGGGCAGGCGGCAAAGGTCCATCAGTTTGAATTGCATGAAGGCGAAGCGCGCAAGCGCATGGTGGTGGAAGGATGAGTAGCAGCACAGGGCGCTTGGCCCGCATCCGTCACTTACGCGTCGGGCTGGTCGCAGGTTTGCTGGCATTCGCTCCCTTGGCCAGCGCGCTGGAGGTGACGCTTTCGGCGCAATACCGTGGCGGTGGGTCGGGGCGCTTCGAAAACACCACGCCGCCTGCTGAATTTTGCAGTGTCTGGCCTACCATGTGCGCCAGTACCGGCACCGTAAGCCTGCCAATTACCTACCAGAAGACAAGCATCAACCGTGCCCCCGACCTGCGCGATCGATATTTCGTGAAACTGCCGGGGCGTCGTGAAGTGGAGGTACGCCACCAACAGACGGGTGAGCCCAGGCAGATGACCTTCGAGGTGCGCTCCATCAGCCAGGAAGCTTTGCTGGGTAGCCCTTACAACCCCCTCAACGGCACCTGGGTAGGCGGTTGTCGTGGCAAGAGTGGCGGCGGCAACCAAAGCCGGTACAGATACCACACCAGGGTGGTCGACCCGCAGAGCCCGACCCCTTGCACGATCAGTTATTCATTTGGGGCTGACGACCATGTGGCTACCACCACGGTACTGGACACGGGCATTTCCTTCGAGCTGGACATCCCCCCGCCGTATCGCCTGCGCGCCGGTATGTACCGCGGCAGCCTCACTTACACCCTAGGCCCTGGGGGCGACTTTGATTTCGGCAACAACGTCACCGGCCTGAGCGGCGATACGTTGGTGATCAACTTCGAACTGGATGTGCAGCACGCTTTCATCTTCGAGTTCCCGCCTGGCTCGGAGCGCGCCGTGCTTGAGCCCAAGGGTGGCTGGCAGGCCTGGCTGGGCGGTGGCCAGCCCCCCGGGCTCATCTACCGTGACCTGCCGTTCCGGCTATGGTCAACCGGCCCATTCAAAGCCTACAAGTTGTGCCAGCACTACACGGCAGGTACGTGCGGTATCCGTAACGACGCCAGTCATGAAGTGCCTGTGAACGTGGCCATTACCTTGCCCGGAGGTATCGAGTACCAGGGCCGGCCGGTTCAGCAACTGGCGTTGCCTAGCGGGCAGGCGGCTGCGTTGGCATTCGAATCGGCGATGCCCACGCTCAACCGCCCTGGCCAGTTGCGTTTCCAGGTGGAGCGCAACGACGTGCAGGCCATGCTTCGACACCCTGGCGCCACCTATGCCGGCCAGGTCACCGTCGTTTTCGACGCTGAGCTTTAGCCCACCGCCATGATGCGCGAGGTTAACTTATGTACAAAGTCGTGGTGGTTGACGACCATCCGTTCATCCGAGCCACCGTGTGCATGCTGCTGCGCAAGGAACGGCTCGATGTCGTCGGCCAGGCAGATAATGGTATTGACGCGGTGCGGCTGGCGCGTGAGTTGGGCCCGGACCTGGTCATCCTCGATATCGCCATGCCCGGGCTCGATGGGCTTGAGGTCATCGCCCGCATCAAGGCCATGACGCAGCCGCCCAAGGTTCTGGTGCTGACGTCGCAATTGCCTGAGGCGTATTCGCTACGCTGCATGCAGGCCGGTGCAATGGGCTTCGTGGCCAAGACCGATGAGCTGGACGAGCTTGGCAAGGCGGTGCGCGCAACGTTGTCGGGTTATACGTACTTCCCTGAAGTGGCGCTGAGTTCGGTGCACAAGCAGGACCTGAAGTTCACCGACGCGCAATGCATCGCCTCACTGACCGACCGTGAGCTGATGATCCTGCAGCAGCTCGCCCGCGGGCTGAGCAACAAGGCGATCGGCGAGGCCATGCTGCTAAGCAACAAGACCATCAGCACCTACAAAACCCGGCTCATGGAAAAACTGCGGGTCAACTCGTTGATCGACCTGGCGGACTTCGCCCGTCGCAATGCGCTTATCTAGTCGCTACCCGTGCCAATCCGCGTCCTGCTGCTGTGGCTGCTGTATTGCCTGAACCCGCTACCCGTTTTGGCCGCACCGCAGCTCTACACCCGGGGGGTGGAAACGGGGCCTGCGCTGGCGCTGGCCCCCGCCGACCTGCGCTGGCTGTGGGAGAAGCGCCATTTGAACCTGGGGGTAATCGGCCGCGACAACCCGCCCTTCGACATGCTCGGCACCGGCCAGGCCTATGAAGGCATCAGCGCCGAGTACGCCAGTGTGCTGGCCGAGAAGCTGGGCCTGGAAGTACGCCTGCGGCTGTTCGAGGGCTACGACGCTGCTTTCGCGGCCTTGCGCAAGGGGACTATCGACCTGGTCAGCTCGGTAACAGCACAGCAGGCGCAGGACGCCAAGCTGCGCCTGTCCAGCCCGTACATCGTTGACCAGCCACTGCTGCTGGCCAGTGAGCGGTTCGTCAGTGGCAACAGCGCAAGCCCTCGGCTGCTGGCGGTCGAGGGGTATCGGCCGTTGGCCCTGCTTCAGCACAACTATCCCAACGCACGGATCCAGCTGCACCCCACCCCCTACAGCGCCTTGGCGGCGTTACAGCTTGGCGAAGCCGAGTTGTTTCTAGGCAATGCCCTGAGCAGCCGCTATCTGTTGGCCCGAGGGCAACTGCCAGGCCTGGAATGGGTCGACCAGCCCGATTTTGCAGCCCAGCCCCTGGGCTTTGCCATGCTCGGGGGCGGCGGCCCATTACCCAGGTTGGTCGATGCCGTGTTGCAAGGCCTGACCGAACAGCAACATGCCCGCATTCGCGGGCACTGGAGCCCACAGCCTGCCAGCCCCGTCAAACCCGGCCTGGTTGAACTCAGCGAAGCCCAGCAGCGCTGGATAGCGGAAAACCCCGTGGTCAAGGTGTTGCTCGGTGAGCACCAGCTCCCGTTGAGCTACCGCGATGAGCATGGCCAGGTGCGCGGCTTGAGCATGGACTTGCTGCAACGCATCAGCCGCCTCACCGGCTTGCACTTCGAAGTGCAGGGGGGCACAGACATACAGCACATGATCGAGCAAGTGCGCCAGGGCCAGGCCGATCTGATTGCCGGGCTGGTGTACAGCCCGGCACACGCCAGGCAACTGCGTTTCAGCCGCAGTTTTCTGAGCTTGCCGCTGGTCCTGGTAACGCGCAACGAGACGGTGGCCCCCAGCAGCTTGGCGCAGCTGGGCAGGCGGCCGCTGGCGCTGGTGCGTGGCAGCGCCCAGGCGCAGACGCTGGCCAAGTCTTACCCGGGGATCCGTCAGCGGCTCGTGCCTCATCCATTGGCTGCCCTGCAGGCGCTGGAGCAAGGCAAGGCGGGCGCCGCAGTGCTGCCACTGGACCAGGCGTGCTCGCTGGTTGCACGTCACTTTCCCGGCAGGCTGCGTATCGCTGCCAGCCTGGCGCTGCCCCCGATGCACTTCGCCTTTGCCAGTAGCCATGCCGACGAAGAGCTGCTGGGTATTCTCGACAAAGCCTTGCTTGCGCTGCCCCCGGCAGAAATGGAGACCATGCTGCGACGCTGGCGTAACCCGATGATCGTTGGCGACGGGTTATGGCGCCGTTATGGCGGGCGCATGCTGGCGGGCATCGCCTTGGCATGCAGCCTGCTGTTGCTGGCCCTGCTGTGGGTTCGCTACCTGCGGCGGATGCAGGTGCAACTGCATCGTGCTAAGCGCGAGGCCGAGGCGGCCAACCAGGCCAAGACGCAGTTTCTCGCGGCCATGAGCCATGAAATCCGCACGCCGCTGCATGCCGTGCTGGGCATGTTGGAGCTTGCCCGACGCAAGGCAGGGCAGGGCGAACTGGACCATCTGGCCATCGAAGTGGCGGCGGATGCTGCTATCGGGCTGCAGGAGTTGATCGGCGATGTGCTCGACATCACACGCATCGAAACCGGCCATTTGCAGCTGGCACTGGTGCCGGTGAGCCTGCGCGAGCAAGTCGCCCGGGTGGTTCAGCTGTTCGAGCAACAGGCACGCGGCAAGGGGCTGGCCCTGGACATGGTGTGCAAGGGGGCGGTGGAAAACTGGGTGATGCTTGACCCGGTGCGTTTCAAGCAGGTGCTGGCCAACCTGGTCAGCAATGCAGTCAAGTTCACCGCGCAGGGCAAGGTCCTGGTCAGCCTGAATATGCAGGCTGCAGCCGGGCGGGCAAGTGTATTGCTCGAAGTCGCAGACACCGGCATAGGCATTGCCCAGGCCGAGCTGGAAAGCCTCGGGCAGCCTTTTCGCCAGGCCAGCAATCAGCGCCAGTCACCACGCAGCAGTGCCGGGCTGGGGCTGGGCATCAGCCGCAGCTTGTGTGAAATGCTTGGCGGGCAATTACGTTTGCACAGCGTGCTGGGCCAAGGTACGCGGATTGAAATCCGCCTGGACCTGGCGCTGGCAGCCCGGCCGGTGCTGGCCAAGCCGCCAACACCGCCGGGCGACCCTGCCAGGCTGGCTGCCCTGCGCGTGCTGGTGGTCGATGACTACCCGGCCAACCGCTTGCTACTCGCGCACCAATTGGCGTTTCTCGGTCACCAGGTGCAGGTTGCCGAAGACGGCGACCAGGCCTTGCGCCTGTGGTTGCAGCAAACGTTCGACGTCGTCATCAGCGATTGCAACATGCCCAGGCTTGGCGGTTTTGCCTTGGCCCGGGCGATCCGCGAACACGAACGGCGCCGGGCCAGGCCGCGCTGTCGGGTGGTGGGGCTCACCGCCAGTGCCCTGCAAGAGGAGCGCCGTCGCGCGAGGCTTGCGGGTATGGACCACTGCCTGTTCAAGCCGCTGAACCTGGATACCCTCATGCAAACGTTGCAAGCTTTCCAGTACGTCAGCCGCGAGCCAGGCGAGCAACTGCCTGCCGTTGATCTGGCCCATTTGCGTAAGCTGGTTTGCGATGACCAGGCTGTGTTGGTGGCCCTGCTGGCCGATCTGGCCAGCAGTAACCTGGCGGATCTGGCACAGCTCAGATACTCGAGCGACAACCCCTCGGCGCTCGTTGAAGTGGCGCACAGGGTGAAAGGCGGCGCACGCATTGTGCGGGCACAAGCGTTGGTGGCGTCATGTGAACGGCTTGAAGCGCAATGTACGCAACGGCCAGCGGATGCGTCACAGGTGCGCCAGGCAGCCAGAGCGCTGGAGGAGACCATGCGGCGCCTGGACCGCTGGCTTGCCCGCTACCTCGCGGAGCATGCTCCCCGCCGCCCGGGCGGTACTGACCACACAGTCATGTCTGCCCATTCACTACCTTGATGAATCCTCCCCGCCCCCCTGGCCTTGATTAGACTCGCTGCACTACCTGCCAGAACAAGGCCAGCCACCATGCATAACCGCATCATGATCACCGGCGCCGGGTCCGGCCTCGGTCGCGAGATCGCCCTGCGCTGGGCGCGCGAGGGCTGGCGCCTGGCGCTGGCCGATGTCAACGAAAACGCCCTGCGCGAAACCCTGGAACTGGCCCGTGCCGCCGGCGGCGATGGCTTCATCCAGCGCTGCGATGTGCGCGATTACAGCCAGCTCACCGCCCTGGCCCAGGCATGCACCGAGCAGTTCGGTGGCATCGACGTGATCGTCAACAACGCTGGCGTTGCGTCTGGCGGTTTTTTCGCCGAACTGTCCCTGGAAGACTGGGACTGGCAGATCGCGGTCAACCTGATGGGCGTGGTCAAGGGCTGCAAGGCCTTTTTGCCGCTGCTGGAGCGCAGCAAGGGCCGGATCATCAACGTCGCATCGATGGCCGCTCTGATGCAGGGCCCTGGCATGAGCAACTACAACGTCGCCAAGGCTGGCGTGCTGGCGCTTTCGGAAAGCCTGCTGGTGGAGTTACGCCAGCAGGAGGTGTCGGTGCACGTGGTGTGCCCGTCATTCTTCCAGACCAACCTGCTGGACTCGTTCCGCGGACCGAACCCGGCGATGAAGGCGCAGGTAGGCAAGCTGCTGGAAGGTTCGCCGATCAGCGCCGCCGACATTGCCGGGTACATCCACCAGCAGGTCGCCGCGGGCGAGTTCCTGATTCTGCCCCATGAGGCCGGGCGCCAGGCTTGGCAGCTGAAACGTCAGGCGCCTGAGCGGCTGTACGACGAGATGGCCGAGATGGCGGTAAAAATGCGCGCGAAGGCCCCTTCGCGATGAATGTTCTGCAGAAGCACTGACCCGGGGCAGGGGGGGAAGGCCTGCTCCCGACAAGACCAAGCCAGCTGATGCATCAAGCCGCAGCATCCAAGAACGCCCCGATCGTCGGGGCGTTTTCATTTCCGCAGTCACTCAGAAAACACCTACATACGCATTGATGCCCTACTCGTAAAGTTCCCGCCTGTCATACGGGCATCGATAAATGCCGGCACATTTGGGGACTGCTCAATGAAGTTACGTTGTTTTACCGCCTGCGCCCTGCTGCTGACGGCGGGGGCCGCAGGGGCCAAGGAAATACCTCAGGACGTCAGTGTTCAGGCTGTCGTTTCGACACCTGAATTTCAAGTGACCTCGGTGGATAATTGGTGGCACGACGAACTTCGGGCGGAATATGACCCGAGCCGGCTCGTCTTCAAACAAATCAAGAAAGATGTGTTTGTAAAAAGTACCTACGGGCCTATTTACGCGAAAACGGACAGTCCCTTCTACCGGTTTAAACGGGTCGGCGGTGCTGAATTTCAGCGCCGTTACTATATCTCGCTGAATCGCCTTGTCATGGGTACCACGCCGGTTGAAATCGTCAGTGCTGCTGAAGCCGCTGAAGGAAAAACCATTGAATTCAGGTTTTATCCCATGGCAGAGGCATCCACGGTTCGCCTGCCAGGTACTTACACAACCCACGCCACTCTGATGTTCGAAACGGGTGCGCCCTGATAGTCGTTTTGTGCGGGCGCTCCCGCGCGCCTGTTATTGATAATGTGCAACCGTTGAAGGAAATTTGATATGAAATCCTCTGTATTGGCTATTCCATTCTTTGCGATGTTTGCCGGTGCCGCTGTCGCCTCCGCCCCTGAACCGATCAGCCATGACATTTCTGTAACGGCCGTCATTCCCGGCAATGACTTTTCCGTGGAACCTGTCGGTGATTGGGTTCGAGACGGCGTGACGCTTGAGTATCAGCCGCAGGCCGAGCAATTCACGAAAGTGACTGAAAATTTCATGGCCCAGAGTGATGTCGGCGCCATTCAGGCGAAGTTGCTGCAAACCGCAGAGTTGCAAGAGCAGAGTAACGTTGACCAGAAGATTGCGCTGGTCATTACGGTAGGGGATAAGCCGTTGTCGCTCGCGCCTCAGGAGGTCATGGACGCCGAAGATGCCAAAGGCGGGAAAGAACTGCCTATTGCCTTTGAAGCTGTAAAGCCTGAGGGCGGTTTTGTGAAGGGTGATTATAACGGGGTCGTGAAAGTGTTGTTTGAGACGTCCTCCACCAGCCTTTGATCGATGCAGTGCCGCCTGCCTCCACCCCGTCGGATGTTGTCCCGCGGTGGGGCAGGTGTTGATGTGGATTGAATCATGTTCCAGTTTGCTGCACCCGGCCGTGCACTCGCTGCTTGGTTGCTGGGTGCTGCTTGCCTCTTCCCTTTCGAAGTGTTGGCTGAACGCGAGCCTGATGCTAACGGCCTGAACACGTTCGGGCGTTTGCCCGACGACTTCGAGGCGCACTTTTTCGAGGTGCCACTTGCAGTGCGAGTCGAGCTGGATCAGCGCTACCTGGGTGATGCCATGGTCGTGCTGAGCCGTGATAACCGTGTGCAATTACTGGCATTTACCGACACCGAGCAGAGCACAGAGCCCGCCACAGTGCGCCAGTTATGGCTTCAACGGCTGGAGGGCGGGCGCATGCTGGGCGACTGCCTGCAAAACTGCCCGGACGGGTTGCAGGCTATCCATTACAGCCTGGCCAATTCGCAGCTGTCGCTGCTCACCTCCAATGCCGAGAAACTGGAGCAGGACGCGCGCTATCACCGTCTCCCAGAGCAGGGCAGCACCGGGTTGCTGCTGCGTAATCAACTGAATCTGGTGAATGATGTTGAACAGACCTCGGGCAGAATCGGCCTGCTCGGCCAGGGCAATCTGCATGACTGGACCACGCTGGCCGAGGCACGCGTTGATCGCAGTCCAGCTGAGCAAGGCGATGTGCGTTACCGCATGAACCAGCTTTACGCAGAGCGCATGCACGAAGAGCACTTCTTTCGGCTGGGCTACTTCTCTACTGGCGCAGAAGGCCTGGTGCGCCAGCCAACGCTCCTGGGGCGTCGCCCTGACAGCACGCTTGGCTTGATGCTGGGCAGCAGTGACAGCCTGCTGGTCGACAATGGCCAAGCCAGCGCCATCCCAGTCTACGTCACGCCGAACCGCCCGGGTATCGTCGAAATCTATCGCAATGGCTCGCTGATCAACAGTCAGCCGGTACAGCCCGGTTTACAGGCACTCGACACGCGGGTGTTGCCCGGCGGCATCTACGATGTGGAGCTGCGCTTGCTCGAAGACGGCCTGGAGACCTCGCGTAGCGAAGTGTCCATCTACAAGCCCAGCCGCTGGCAGAACCTCGATAGCCGCTGGCGCTACAACCTGTACCTGGGCCAGCAGCTCGAGTTGCTGAGTAACTGGGATAGCCATCGCGAACAGGGCCTGGCGCTCGGGGCCCTTACCAATTATCTGCTGCACCCGGCTGCGGTGCTGGGGTTGTCGATGCAACAGGTCGGCGCTGACCTGCAATTGGGTACCTCGCTGGACTGGGATGTCCATGAGCGCTTCAAGCTGTACGCCAGCCTCAATCAAACCCAAGGTCTGGGCAATGGCGGTGATCTGCAGTTGACCTATACCCACCCCACGGGCTCGTTGTTGCTGAGTCATAACCAGACCTGGCTTGAGCCCAGCGGTCAGGAACGCGACGATCGTTCACAGCGGCAGGTGCGCAGCCGCACCGCGTTTTCGATCAACCAGCGGGTAACCTCGCGCAGTTCAGCGACACTGCGCCTGGAACACAGTGCGGGCTCGGCCAGCGGGCTGGGAGCCGACCTCAGCTGGGCGTTCTACGGAAAACTGCGGGGGCATCAGAGCAGTGTTCGCCTGTCACTGTTCGACAGGCCCGGCACGCGCAGCAGTGCCGGTGTCCGCAGCCGCGGCATTAACCTCGCTGTCAGCATGAAGCTCGAGCGCGACGGCAAGCAGCTTGGGGTCGATGTCGGTAGCCGCGCCTCGCGTGAGGGGGGTAACGACCCGTACGCTTCGCTGTGGTACAGGCAGGACGTCGACCTGGGCCCAGTGCATAGCCTGGGGGGCAGCGCAACGCTCGACGGCTATGGCACCAGCCTGGCCGCCAATGGGCGCTTTCGCAGCCAGGCATTGCAGGGCGATGCCTATGCCCAGACTTCATCGTTCAACGATAACCTCAGCGGTGGCCTCAACCTGGAAAGCACCTTGGCGCTGGGCGCCGGGAAGCTGGCCATGGGGGGCCAAAACCTGCCGCTCGATGCCGGCCTGATCATCGATGTCGAAACCGACCTACAAGGTGTGAAGCTACGCGCCAACGATGGCCAGGGCATGAGTGCATTGCTCCGCCCCGGGCGCAATATCGTGCCGGTGACGGCATTCAAGTCTGGTCATGTGCGCTTCGACTTCGACGCGAAGGACATGCCGCCAGCGCAGATCCAGCCCCTTGCTGTCGACTATCACCTCAATCGCGGTGGGGTGGGCTATCACGCGGTGAAAGTCATGCGAACGGTCACAGTGTTTGGCCGGCTGCTCGACGGCCAAGGCCAGCCGCTGCAAGGCGCACATGTGATCAATGACGCCGGCCGCACGGTGGTCGAAGTGGACGGCTATTTCAGCGTCGAAATGAGTGAGGCACGGCCCACCCTGGAAATTCGCCATGGCACGGCAGGCAGCTGCCTTCTGACATTACCGCCGGACAACTTTGACCGCGACGATGACTTGCTGATCGTCGGTGATCAGCGCTGTGTACCGCGTATGGGCTGAACCGGCTTTCAGCCTGTCGCTTTAGAGGGCCTGATCCCGGGCCAGGATTGGATGTTGTGCAAACAGAGGTTGAAGATGCATAGGTTCACATTTTACTTATCACGTTTGTTGTTCGTTGTGCTGCTGCTGCCAGGGTTTGCCAAGGCCGGGCCACAGCTGGATGTCGGGGCCTTGTATGACTACCTCGAGCCGGGCAAGGGCACCTATGCCAAACGCATCTACAACCGTGGGGACAGTACCGCGTTCGTCAAGGTCAGCGTGCTGGAGCTGGTGTACGACGGCGAAGGCGAGCCGCGTGAAGTAGACGTCGATGAGTTGCCGTTCGACCAGCGCAGCGTTGTTGCCAGCCCTGCGCGGATGATCATCCCGGCACGTGGCATGCAGGCAGTCCGGTTGCTGTATCGCGGTGAGCGGGCTCAAGAGCGTTACTACCGGCTGCGTTTCGTGCCAGTGCTACCGGAGCAGGATGACAGCTTTGCACTGGACGATGCGGAACTTGAGGCTTACCGCAATGAACTCAATGCCGGTGTGCAGTTTCTGGCCGGCTACGGCACCATCCTGATCGCCAAGCCTGCTGCCACGCAGTATCAGACCTCGATCGAGCGAGCGGGTGGAAAGTGGACCGTGCGCAACGCGGGCAATGCCACGGTGCTGCTCGACAATGTCCAGACCTGTGTGCGGGGCGACGACGAATGTGATCACCCGGCCAAGCACCATCTTCGCCCTGGGCGCACGCGCGAGTTCATCGAAAAAACCGGTGTCGAATACCGCTTCGAGCTGGTGGAAGGCGATGCGCGCAAAGCCATCGATTTGAAGGCAGGGTGAGAGGTCCAGGCATGGTTGGTAAATGTGCAATGCTGGCGCTGCTGGTCGGCGGCTTTGGTGCATCGTGGGCGCAGGCTGGTGAGATCACCCTTGACCTGCGTTACCGCGGCGACACCCGGCAGTTCGAAAACCTGACACCCCGGTCGTCCCCTGTTTGCACCCAGCTGCCGCAGCTTTGTGCTGATCCACTGCAGAGCCTGCTGGATGTGAATGTTGAATATTCCAAAACAGTCGATGGCGAAGGCGCCGATGGTTTCTACCTCTCGGCACCTGTTCAGCCGACGCCGCTGCTGATGGTCCGTGATCAGACCGGTGAGCAGGTCAGCATGGACTTTGCCATTACCCACCTGGGCGGCACAGTGAGTTCGGAAGATGGGGCGCCCACGCTTGCGGCGCGCACGGGCCTGGACTCGAGTGGTTGCCAGGTTGCGTTGGCGAGCGCGGCGCATCGGTTGTTCCTGTGGTCGGTGGCCAGCAGTGGCTGTTGGGCCAACCTCAACGCTGCGAGTGCACGCATTCACCATGTCAGCCACCTTACGCTGGGTTACCGGCTGAAGACGCCTTTGCCGGCGAGCTTGAAGTCGGGCGTATACCGTGGGCGGGTGGTCTATTCGGTAGGCCCTGACAGGGAGATAGGCCTTGGCTCGAGCCGAACGGTCGCCGCGCTCACCGCAGATTCAGTCGCGATCAACGTTACACTTGAAGTGGTGCATGACCTTGAGGTGCGTTTTGAGCCGGGTTCCGAGCAGGTGGCGCTGGCGCCGCCTCAGGCTCGTGGGCAAGTTAGCCGAGGGCAGGGCAGGGCAGACAAACTGGAAAAGGACGTGGCGTTCAGCCTGACTGCCAGCGGGCCATTCCGGGTTTGGGCCCTGTGCAGCACCGGGTTGGGAAGCACGTGCAATCTACGGTCGGCCAAAGGCCATGACCTACCGCTGTCGATGGCAATGACCTTGCCGGGTGTTACCTACCATGGTCGCTCGCTCAACCGGCAGGCAATGGCCTTTGGCGGGGCTGGGAACGCCATGAGCCTGGAAGTCCCGCCTGAAGGTGTGACCGGTAGCCAAGGGCAGTTGCATTTTC
The DNA here is from genome assembly GCF_029871175.1 of Pseudomonas sp. BN607. Taxonomy (NCBI): domain Bacteria; kingdom Pseudomonadati; phylum Pseudomonadota; class Gammaproteobacteria; order Pseudomonadales; family Pseudomonadaceae; genus Pseudomonas; species Pseudomonas sp. BN607. The sequence continues at coordinate 329,473 of NZ_SSOE01000066.1, read as the reverse complement.
ATGTGTACCCTCGCGGCCACACCCCGGATCAGGATATGTTGCCCGGTACCGAGTATCAGGCCGTGGTGACGATCGTGTTCGATGCGGACCTTTAGCATGACAAGCGGGTGTTGCTACCCGCTTGCCATGCACCTTCAGCAGTTGCCTGAAGTGGCTGTCCGCATCGGGTCATATCATCCCGAGCAACAGCAAGACCAGCAGAATCACCAATACCACGCCAATAATGCCGGATGGGCCATAGCCCCAGCTACGCGAGTGGGGGAAGACCGGTAAGCCACCGATCAGCAGCAGAATCAGGATGATGATAAGGATCGTGGTCATGGTGGAGTCCTTGCGTGGTTGAGGGGCAAGGGCCTCGAATTGCAGGCCTCTTGATAAATCGGACCGGCGCCGCTTGCGAAAGATTCCATTGGTGTATCGCGGGTACCGGCCTCTTCGCAGCGCAAGGCCGATGTGCTGGGGAAAATGCGCGCTCAGCCCCATTCACGAGGAATAGTCTGTAGGGCAAGTTACCCTGAAATGTAGGGCCCTTCTGAATTGCAGGGGAGCTATTGAGTAGCCGAATGCCTGGCAGGCAGTCTCCGGTTTTCCCTTTGGCAGGAGGATCGGAACATGTTGGTAATCGGGCGCGAAGTGGGGGAAATCATCGTGATTGGCGATAACATCCGCATCATGGTGGCGGATGTCCGGGACGGTGTGGTGCGTTTTGGCGTAGACGCCCCGCGCACGGTGCCGGTGCACCGGGCGGAGGTGTACAAGCGTATCAAGGAGGCCAAGCGAGGCGAGGCCTGATGTTGCCTGCAGCCTCCCTACGCAGTCTTGTCCGCGATGGGGCCGGGCCGGCTAGTCGAGCAGTTCGCGGGGCACATCGTGCTTGGCCAGCAACTGGCACTGCTGGCTCTCTGGGTCGAACAAAATGAACGCCTGCCCCTTGGCCAATGCCTGGCGTACCCGCAGCACGCGGGTTTCCAGCGGGGTGTCGTCCCCATTGTCGGTGCCGTCGCGGGTAACGAAGTCCTCGATCAGGCGGGTCAGGGTTTCTGCTTGCAGTTGGTCGTAGGGGATCAGCATGGTGGGCGGCGTCTTGGGTATGGGTGCAGGCATGCTACGCGAAACCTTGGGGAATTTGGGGCCGCATGGGCGGCCCCGAAGCCCTCAGCCCTTGTTACCCACCAGGCTGTCCACTGCTGGCACCCGCGTGTCGCTCTCCATCTGCGCATCGTGCTCCAGCTGGTGGCTGAAGCGTTCCAACGATGCATTGGCCGGCTGCGAATCACTGGCAAACACAGGCGGGCTTAGCAGGTACGCCGACAACAACCGGCTCAGCGCCGCCAGGCTGTCGATATGCGTGCGTTCGTAACCGTGCGTGGCATCGCACCCGAACGCGACCAGCGCAGTCCGAATATCATGCCCCGCAGTCACTGCCGAATGGGCATCGCTGAAGTAATAGCGAAACAGGTCACGGCGCACCGGTAAATCGTGGTCGCCGGCCAGCTTCAGCAAATGCCGGGACAGGTGGTAGTCGTAAGGCCCGGACGAGTCCTGCATGGCCACGCTCACCGCATGCTCGCTGGACGCCTGGCCGGGTGCCACCGGGGCAATGTCGATGCCGACGAACTCGCTGACATCCCAAGGCAGCGCGCCGGCTGCGCCCGAGCCGGTTTCCTCGGTGATGGTGAACAGCGGGTGGCAGTCGATCAGCGGCTGGCGGCCGCTTTCCACTACAGCCTTCAGCGCCGCCAGCAATGCCGCAACCCCGGCCTTGTCGTCCAGGTGGCGGGCGCTGATATGGCCGCTTTCGGTAAACTCTGGCAACGGGTCGAAGGCGACAAAGTCACCAATGCTGATACCCAGTGCCTCACAGTCGGCGCGGGTGGCGCAGTAGGCATCCAGGCGCACTTCCACATGCTCCCAGCTCACCGGCATCTGATCGATGGCGGTATTGAAGGCATGCCCGCTGGCCATCAGCGGCAGCACGCTGCCTCGGAACACGCCGGTATCGGTGAATACGCTGACCCGGCTACCTTCGGCAAAGCGGCTGGACCAGCAACCCACCGGTGCCAGCGCCAGGCGGCCGTTGTCCTGCAACTGGCGCACGCTGGCGCCGATGGTGTCGAGGTGGGCCGACACGGCGCGGTCGGGCGAGGTCTGCCGGCCCTTCAGCGTGGCGCGGATGGTGCCGCGGCGGGTCAGCTCGAAGGGGATGCCCAACTCATCCAGGCGTTCGGCCACGTAGCGCACGATGGTGTCGGTGAAGCCGGTGGGGCTGGGGATGGCGAGCATTTCCAGCAGCACGCGTTTGAGGTAGTCGAGATCGGGTTCGGGGAGTCGTTCGGACATGTCCAGGCCTCCGGTCGGGTTAAAATTTCGCAGTCCTTGTGGGAGCGGCCTTGTGTCGCGAAAGGGCCGCAAAGCGGCCCCGGCAATATCGGCAGCGAAGCTGAGATCCTAGGGGCGCTTCGCACCCCATTCGCGACACAAGGCCGCTCCCACAAAAAGCCGAGCAGTTGTCAGGCCAACGGCCGGCTATGGGGAAACAGCAGGTCGATAAAACGCTCGGCCGTGGGCTGCGGTTCGTGGTTGGCCAACCCGGCACGCTCGTTCGCTTCGATGATCACGTACTCCGGCTGCTGGGCATCGCGCACCATGAAGTCCAGCCCCACCACCGGAATTTCCAGCGCCCGCGCAGCCCGCACGGCCGCGTCGGCCAGCACCGGGTGCAGGCGTTCGGTCACGTCTTCCAAGGTGCCACCGGTGTGCAGGTTGGCTGTGCGCCTTACCGCCAGGCGTTGCCCGGTCGGCAACACGTCGTCATAGCCAAAGCCCGCCGCACGCAGGGTGCGCTCGGTTTCATCATCCAGCGGAATACGGCTTTCGCCGCCTGTGGCAGCCTGGCGTCGGCGGCTCTGTGCTTCGATCAACTGGCGCACGCTGTGCTTGCCGTCACCCACTACCTGCGCCGGGTGGCGGATGGCGGCGGCTACCACTTCATAACCGATCACCACAACGCGCAGGTCGAACCCGGCATGGAAGCTTTCCAGCAGCACACGGCTGTCGAACTGACGGGCGTGGGCAACCGCCTGGGTAATTTCGTCGATGCAGGTCAGGTTCACCGCCACCCCCTGGCCTTGCTCGCCATCGACCGGCTTCACCACCACTGCGCCATGCTCGTCGAGAAACGCCAGGTTGTCGTCGGCATTGCCCGCCAGCTGCTGTGCCGGCACCTGCAGCCCAGCGTTGTGCAGGGCATGCTGGGTGAGGCGCTTGTCCTGGCACAGGGTCATGGTCACGGCACTGGTCAGGTCGCTGAGCGATTCGCGGCAGCGAATGCGCCGACCACCCAGGCTTAGCGTAAACAGGCCGCCAGCGGCATCATCCACGTGAACCTCGATGCCGCGGCGCAGCGCCTCGTCGACGATGATGCGTGCGTAAGGGTTGAGATCAGCTTGCGGCCCGGGGCCAAGAAACAACTGCTCATTGATGCCGTTCTTGCGCTTGACCGCAAAGGTGGGCAGGTTGCGAAAGCCCAGCTTCTGGTACAGGCGCTTGGCCTGGCGGTTGTCGTGCAGCACCGACAGGTCGAGGTAGGCCAGGCCGCGGCTCATGAAGTGCTCGATCAGGTGGCGCACCAGCACTTCACCCACACCGGGGCGGGTGCAGTGCGGGTCCACTGCCAGGCACCACAGGCTACTGCCATGTTCCGGGTCGTCGAATGCCTTGGCATGGTTCAGGCCCATGACGCTGCCGATAACCGCGCCGCTGTCTTCGTCTTCCGCCAGCCAATACACCGGGCCGCCCTGGTGGCGCGGGGTGAGCAGCTCGGCATCGACCGGCAGCATGCCGCGCGCCTGGTACAGGGTGTTGATCGCCTGCCAGTCGGCGGGGTTCTGCGCCCGCCGCACGCGAAAGCCGCGAAATACCCGCTGCGCCGGGCGGTAGTCGGTGAACCACAGGCGCAGGGTGTCGGAGGGGTCGAGGAACAGTTGCTGCGGGGCCTGGGCCAGCACCTGCTGCGGAGCTGCCACATACAGGGCGATGTCGCGTTCCCCGGGGCATTCGTCGAGCAAGTCGGTCGCCAGGCTGGCCGGGTCGGGGTAGGTGTGGCCGATCAGCAACCGGCCCCAGCCGCAGTGTACGGCCCGCGGCTGATCGTGTGGCTGGCTGCCATCGCCGGCCAGGCGCGCCTGCAGGCGCTCGTAGGACGGCGTCTGGCCGCGCAGCAGGCGCTGACCGTAAGCGATTTCGTGGGCTTTCATGGGTCAGATTCCTTGTTCGCTCAGCCACAGGTTGAGCGCGGCCAGTTGCCACAGCTTGGACCCGCGCAGCGGCGTCAGCTGGCCGTGCGGGTTGCTCAGCAGGCGGTCGATCATGGCTGGGTTGAACAGCCCACGGTCCTGGCTGGGGTCGGTCAGCAGCTCGCGCACCCAACCCAGGGTAGCGCCCTCCAGGTGCTTCAGGCCCGGCACCGGGAAGTAGCCTTTCTTGCGGTCGATCACCTCATGCGGGATCACCCGTCGCGCCGCCTGCTTGAGCACCTGTTTGCCCCCATCCGGCAGCTTGAAGCGCGCCGGGATGCGCGCCGACAGCTCCACCAGGCGGTAGTCGAGGAAGGGCGTACGTGCCTCCAGGCCCCAAGCCATGGTCATGTTGTCCACTCGCTTGACCGGGTCGTCGACCAACATCACCGTGCTGTCCAGGCGCAGGGCCTTGTCCACCGCATCCGGCGCGCCGGGGCGGGCGAAGTGCTCACGGACGAAATCGCCGGCAGCGTCGGACTCCAGCAGCCACGGCGCCTGTACGGTGTCCCGGTACTCGGCGTGGCTGCGGTCGAAGAAGGCATCGCGGTAGGCGGCAAACGCATCGTCGGCGCCGTCCACCTGCGGGTACCAGTGGTAGCCGGCGAACAGCTCGTCGGCACCCTGGCCGCTCTGCACGCCCTTGCAGTGCTTGGCCACTTCCCGCGACAGCAGGTAGAAGGCGATGCAGTCGTGGCTGACCATCGGTTCGCTCATGGCACGGAAGGCGGCCGGCAGCTGGTCGATGATTTCGTGTTCGGCAATGCGCAACTGGTGGTGACGGGTGCCGTAGTGTTTGGCGATCAGGTCCGAATACTGGAACTCGTCGCCACGCTCGCCGCCGGCATCTTCGAAGCCGATGGAGAAGGTCGACAGGTCGTCAACACCCACTTCGCGCAGCAAACCGACCAGCAGGCTGGAATCGACGCCGCCGGACAGCAACACACCCACATCGACGGCTGCCCGTTGGCGGATGGCCACGGCGTCGCGGGTGGCATCGAGTACGCGGGTGGTCCAGCCTTCCAGGTCAAGTTCACGCTCGTCCGGGTTGGGGCCGTACTTCAGCTGCCACCAGGTCTGGCGTTCCACTTCGCCATGGCGGTCGATGCGCATCCAGGTGCCGGGCTCCAGCTTCTGCACATTGGCCAGCAGGGTGCGTGGTGCCGGTACCACGGCGTGGAAGTTCAGGTAGTGGTTGAGTGCCACGGGGTCGAGCATCGGGTCGATGTCCCCGCCCTTCAGCAGCGCTGGCAAGGTCGAGGCGAAACGCAAGCGCTCGCCGTTGCGCGACAGGTACAAGGGTTTGACGCCGAGGCGGTCGCGTGCCAGGAACAGGCGCTGGTTATCGCGCTCCCAGATGGCCAGGGCAAACATGCCGTTGAGTTTGGGCAGCAGCGCCGCGCCCCAGGCGTGGTAGCCCTTGAGCAGCACCTCGGTGTCGCCATCGGACCAAAACTGGTAGCCCAGGTCTTGCAGCTCCTGGCGCAGCTCGGGGAAGTTGTAGATGGCGCCGTTGAAGGCCAGCGACAGGCCCAGGGTGTTGTCGACCATCGGCTGCGCCGAGCCGTCGGACAGGTCCATGATCTTCAATCGCCGGTGGCCAAGGGCAATCGGCCCCTGGCTATGGAAGCCCCAGGCATCCGGGCCACGCGGGGCCAGGTGATGGGTGATGCGCTCTACCGCAGCCAGGTCGGCTGGGCGAGGGGCTTGGTCGATGGGGGTGAAACGCAACTCTCCTGCTAATCCGCACATAAGTCCTTACCGGTTTTTCCGTTGGGGAGGTGATGCCCCGGATTAGGGCACCTTAAGGAACTGACCTGTGTGCTTTGTGAGAGTTTTAGAACAATCTGTTATATGGAGGTGAGGTGGCAGGTTATTGTCTGGGGTTTTGTGGTGTTGCAGAAATCGAGCGCCGCCCGCGCGGCGCTCGATCTTCCGGGCGCAATAAATCCAATGACATACGCCCGAAGCAATCACTTCCCCCGAATCAACCGGCGCAAGGCAAACCGGTTCGGATGACACGCCTGCGCCACCTCCCGCGGCACCGGCAGCGGCTCGCCGCAGACCCAGGCGGCCATCAGCTCCCCGCTCAAAGGCGCCGTGATCAACCCGCGCGACCCGTGTCCGCTGTTCACATACAACCCATCCAGCCAAGGGCAGGGCACATCCGGCACCTGCCGGGCATCCCGGCCCAAAACGGCATAAGCTTCGGCAAACGCCTGCGCATCAGCCACCGGCCCGACGATCGGCAGATAATCCGGGCTGGTACAACGGAACGCCGCGCGCCCTTGCAATTGCTCAGGGCTCAGCTCCGCCACGCCCAGGCGCTGGGCCAGGTCAGTGGAAATCTCATCCAGCAACGCCAGGTTGCCCTGGTGCTCGGCCACCGTCGGCGCCAGGTCTTGGCTGTGGAAATCAAAGCTCGCCCCCAAGGTATGTTCATCACCCCGCGGCGGTGCCACGTAGCCCTCCGCGCACACCACGGTGCGCAGCGCCCGGCTGCTGGCGGTGGCCGGCAAGCGGGTGATCTGTCCACGTATGCGCTTGAGCGGCAACCCTGCACAGGGCTCGAAGCGCCGCACCTCGGCAGCCCCGGCGAGGATCACCACAGGTGCGCTGGCCAACAGCTGCCCGCCCGCCCAGGCCTGCCAGCGTTCCTCGACCTTGCGCAGCTCGATGACTTCCTGATGGGTCACCAGGCGGATACCTGAGTGCTGCAACTGTTGCTGGCACAGCGCCGGCGGGTGCACCCAGCCACCTTCGGGGTAGAACAGCCCGCCGCCAGGTAATGCCACCCCGGCGATGGCTTCGGCCTCGGCGCGCGTCAGCGCATGCAGCAAGTCGTGGTCGAAAGCGGCAGCCAGTTTGCCCTGGCGCTCGGCCTCCTTGCTGTCGAAGGCCAGTTGCAGCACCCCGCAGGCATCCCAGTCGCGGCCGCGCTGCAAGTGCTGCAGTTGGCGCCGGGTGTAGCCGAAGCCGGACAGAATCATCTGCGACAGCGCGGTGCCATGGGCCGACAGCTTGAGGTACAGCACCCCTTGCGGGTTGCCCGACGCTTCCTGTGCTGGCGCGCCGTGACGCTCGAGCACGGTCACCTGCCAACCGCGCCGGGCCAGGCTGGCGGCGCTGGCGCTACCGGCAAGCCCGGCACCGATCACCAGTGCCTCTCGCCGGTGCTGTGCAGCAGGCGGGCGCGCGTACCAAGGGGCGCCAGGGTCGGGCTGGGGGCCGATGTAGGCACCACTCATCACCTCCCACTTCTTGCCGATGCCTGGCACTTTTTTCATGGCAAAACCGGCTTCTACCAAACTGCGACGGACCCAGCCGGTGGTGGTGAAGGTGCCCAGCACCGTGCCCGGGTGTGACAGCCGCGCCAGCTGCGCGAACAGCTCCGGGGTCCACATGTCGGGGTTCTTGGCCGGGGCGAAGCCGTCGAGGAACCACACGTCAACCTGTGCATCCAGTTGCGGTAACTGCTCCAGGACATCGCCAATCAGCAGGGTAAGTGTGACCCGCCCCTCAGCAAAGGTGAATTGCTGGAAGCCCGGATGCACTGCCACGTACTGCGCCAGCAGGGGCTCGCTGTAGGCGGCAAGCTCAGGCCACAGGCGCACGGCACGGGCCATGTCGGCGTGGCCAAGGGGGTACTTCTCGACACTGACGAAGTGCAGGCGGGCATCGCTGTGTGCGTGCTGTTCAAAAAGCTGCCAGGCACAGAAAAAGTTCATCCCGGTGCCAAAACCGGTTTCACCGATCACCAGGCTGGCGTGCGCTGCCAGGTCGGCAAAGCGCTCGGCCAGACGGGTCTGGCCAAGAAACACATGCTTGGTTTCTTCGATGCCTTCATTGACTGCGAAATAGACGTCGTCGTACTGCCGCGAGTGGGGGCGGCCCTGGTCGTCCCAGTCGATCTGGGCGTGCTGGAGGAGGGTGGACATGGTGGGCTCGATTGCAGCGGATGGCGCGATTTTATGCCATCCGCACCCCCTGTGGGAGCGGGTTTTCCCACGAAGAGGTCGGTACAGACAGAAATGAAATCCGCTAGTCTTGCTTATCCATTGAAGGAGCCAGTGCATGTTCGAATCCGCCGAAATCGGCCACAGCATCGACAAGGAGGCTTACGACGCCGAGGTACCCGCTTTGCGCGAGGCCCTGCTCGAAGCCCAGTACGAACTTAAACAGCAGGCGCGTTTTCCGGTAATCGTGCTGATCAACGGCGTCGAAGGCGCCGGCAAGGGTGAGACGGTCAAGCTGCTCAACGAGTGGATGGACCCGCGCATGATCGACGTGCTCACCTTCGACCAGCAGACCGACGAAGAACTGGCCCGGCCGCCGGCCTGGCGCTATTGGCGGGCGTTGCCACCGAAGGGGCGGATGGGCGTGTTCTTCGGCAACTGGTACAGCCAGATGCTGCAGGGGCGGGTGCACAGGCTGTTCAAGGATGCCGTACTCGACCAGGCCATCACCGGCGCTGAACGCCTGGAGCAGATGTTGTGCGACGAAGGCGCGCTGATCATCAAGTTCTGGTTCCACTTGTCCAAGAAGCAGATGAAGGCCCGCCTGAAATCGCTCAAGGACGACCCGCTGCACAGCTGGAAGATCAGCCCGCTAGACTGGCAGCAGTCAGAAACCTACGACCGCTTCGTACGCTTTGGCGAGCGTGTGCTGCGCCGCACCAGCCGCGATTATGCGCCATGGCATATCATTGAGGGGGTCGACCCGAACTACCGCAGCCTGGCGGTGGGTCGCATCCTGCTGGAAAGCCTGCAGGCCGCGCTGGCCAACAACCCCAAGGGCAAGCACCAAGGTAACGTGGCCCCGCTGGGCCGCAGTATCGACGACCGCAGCCTGCTCGGGGCCCTGGACATGACCCTGCGTCTGGACAAGGCCGATTACCAGGAGCAACTGGTAACCGAACAGGCGCGCCTGGCAGGGCTGCTGCGTGACAAACGCATGCGCCGGCATGCGCTGGTGGCGGTGTTCGAAGGCAACGATGCCGCCGGCAAGGGCGGTGCCATCCGCCGCGTGGCCGCAGCGCTGGACCCGCGCCAGTACCGCATCGTGCCGATTGCCGCACCGACTGAAGAAGAACGCGCGCAGCCATACCTGTGGCGGTTCTGGCGGCACATTCCGGCGCGCGGCAAGTTCACTATCTTCGACCGTTCCTGGTATGGCCGGGTGCTGGTGGAGCGGGTGGAAGGCTTCTGCACCCCGGCCGACTGGATGCGCGCCTACAGCGAGATCAACGACTTTGAAGAGCAGTTGGTGAATGCGGGTGTTGTGGTGGTGAAGTTCTGGCTGGCGATCGACCAGCAGACCCAGCTCGAGCGTTTTCAGGAGCGTGAGCAGATCCCGTTCAAGCGCTACAAGATCACCGAGGATGACTGGCGCAACCGCGACAAGTGGGATGACTACACCCAGGCCGTGGGTGACATGGTCGACCGCACCAGCAGCGAGATTGCGCCATGGACGCTGGTGGAGGCCAATGACAAGCGCTGGGCGCGGGTGAAGGTGCTGCGCACCATCAATGAAGCGCTGGAGGCAGCGTTTGCCAAGGACAGGAAATAGGCTGAGTGCTTGGCTCGGGATCTTTTGCGCCTGTGAGATCCAGCGCCGCCCGCGCGGCGCACGATCTCACAGGCGCAAAGAATCTCAGCCCATGCCCTACAAGAATGATTGGATGAATTCTTTTCTCGGTACGGTTCCCCGTAACAGTCCCCCAAGCCCGTAGAATTCAATCATTCCCACCACGGGCTTGATCGAGGAAACTATGCACACCACTTCCGGCCGCTGGACCTATGGCCTGTTCCTGGCACTTCTCACTGCATTGCTGTGGGGGATCTTGCCGATCAAGCTCAAGCAGGTGCTGCAAGTGGTCGACCCCATTACCGTCACCTGGTACCGCCTGCTGGTTTCCGGTGGCCTGCTGTTCGCCTGGCTGGCAGCCAAGCGACGCTTGCCGTCGTTCACCCAGCTGGCACCCAAGGGCAAGGGCCTGGTCGTGGTGGCCGTACTTGGCCTGATGGGCAACTACGTGCTGTACCTGATCGGCCTCAACCTGCTTAGCCCCGGTACCGCGCAACTGGTGGTACAGGTCGGCCCGGTGCTGTTGCTGGTGGCCAGCGTGTTCGTGTTCCGCGAGCGCTTCAGCCTGGGGCAGGGCGTAGGCCTGCTGATTTTGCTGGCGGGTTTTGGCCTGTTCTTCAACCAGCGCCTCGAAGAGCTGCTGACTTCACTGAGTGCCTACACCACCGGCGTGCTAACCATTCTGCTGGCCACCAGCATCTGGGTGTTTTACGCCCTCAGCCAGAAGCAACTGCTGACCGTGTGGCACTCACAGCAGGTGATGATGGTGATCTACCTCAGTTGCGCTGCGCTGCTCACGCCTTGGGTGCACCCACTGGAGGCATTGCAACTGACCCCGGTGCAGGGCTGGTTGCTGCTGGCCTGCTGCCTGAACACTCTGGTGGCCTATGGCGCGTTTGCCGAAGCGCTGGCGCATTGGGAGGCGTCGCGGGTGAGTGCCACGCTGGCGCTGACCCCGCTGGTGACCTTCGTTGCGGTGGCAGTGGCGTCACTGGTGTGGCCTGAGTATGTGCATGCCGAGGACATCAATGCCCTTGGCTATGTGGGGGCGGTCACAGTGGTGTTCGGTTCGGCGCTGGTGGCGCTGGGGCCATCGCTGCTGGCCAGTTGGCGCACGCGCAAGGCGCGATTGGCTCAGGTTCACTAAGCCTGTGGGAGAACTGCCTTGCTCATTATCTAGAATCTAGCTCGGTCACTGTGGGAGCGGGCTTGTCCCGCGAACACGGGCGAAGCCCGTGCCATACACCGTGTTGGATGCTTCGCGGGACAAGCCCGCTCCCACAGGTAACCCGCAGGCTTGAGGCTGATGCAGTACCTCGGGAAACATCAGCGCGCCTGATCATCCGAGGAATTGCCTAGTATTTTTACCAGTTGCGAGTCTTTTGCCATTTGAATCCAATGTGCCTAAAGGTCAAGCAGGGTAAACAATATGAAGGTACATAATTTTGTGCATCCCGGTATAAAGGTCAATGTGAATTACCTTGAGCAATTCGTTCGTCATAATCTACACCGTGAGCCTTGGAAGAGTGCCAGTGAAAAAGTACTGAATGATTACTTGAAAAGAGCAGATAAAAACTGGGTTCCGAAGCCGCGCGATGTAGTAGATTGCGGAGCTTATAGCCAGCCGGATTGTGGGTGTACTGATCAAACCCGAGATGGTCAGGCTGCTTATGCGCAGGCATTGCTCTGGGTGATCAAGGATGACAAGGAATATGCAGCTACTGCCATCAAAATCCTTGACGCATGGTCTCGAGAATTTACCGGAGGACATATCGGCGAAAATGCACGCCTTCAGGCATCGTGGGCAGCGTGCTTATTCATCAGTGCTGCGGAAATCCTTGCTCATACTGCGTCTGGCTGGACGACTGAAGGTAAGGCGCGATTCAGAGGGATGTTGGAAACGCAGTTTCAACCGATCATAGAGGAGCTCTTCTATGGTGACGGGTGGAAGTGGGATACCGTGCCTGGCAATTGGCGCTCCACAGGTATTGAGGCACTTTTATATATAGCGATTTTTACCGACAATCACGAAATCTTCGCCAGGAGTATCCAGTTATGGAAAGACCATATCGTGGCGTCCATTTATCTGGAAAGCGATGGGGCGCGTCCCAGACTACTGCCCAATTGGACCCGGGTGCCGACTGACGAAGAGGTCAATCAACAGTGGGGTAGTCCATACCGATACATCGAGGGGATGAACGTTGAGAGCTGTCGGGACTTCGCCCACACCGCTTATGGTCTGGCGGCTACTATCAATGTGGCTGAAACGGCGTTATTGCAGGGGATCGATCTGTACAGGGATGAAGAAACGCAAGCCATGGCGCGAATGATGCAGACGATGGAGTTTCATTCTCGGTATGAAAACATTGCATTGATGCCAGACATTTGTGAGCGATACCACGGCATCCAGTTGAGTGCTCAATGGACATTTGAAATTGGTTATACCCACTATGCGGTCCGTTTGGGGCACGCTTTGCCGGAAACTCGCGCATTTGTGCAAAGACATCGGCCGACGCAAGGCGATTTTCATTACATGTGGGAAAGTCTGACCCATGCTTATCCTCGTACCGGGGATGACCCGATCTCTTGAGTGCCAGAGCGATAGGCACCTCTACCCGATAAACTGTGAGCCGCCCGTGGTGCGGTGCCGAGGCGATGAGGCAACCTGGGCGGCTCATGGGGGAATCTAGCCTTTGCCCCCAGGCGCCAGCATGTTCTCCGGCCGTACCCACTGATCGAACTGTTCATTGGTCAGGTACTTCAGCTCCAATGCGGCCTCGCGCAAGGTCTTGCCCTCGCTATACGCCTTCTTGGCAATTTCCGCCGCCTTGTCATAGCCGATATGCGGGTTCAACGCCGTCACCAGCATCAAACCCCGCTCCAGGTGCGCGGCCATCTGCTCGGCATCCGGCTCGATGCCCGCCACACAATGCTGCTGGAAGTTGCGGCAACCATCAGCCAGCAACTCGACCGACTGCAACAGGTTGTGAATGATCACCGGCTTGAACACGTTCAGCTGCAAATGCCCTTGGCTGGCGGCAAAGCCAATGGCCGCGTCATTGCCCAGCACCTGGCAGGCCAGCATCGACAGCGCTTCGCACTGGGTGGGGTTGACCTTGCCCGGCATGATCGAGCTGCCGGGCTCGTTGGCCGGCAGGCGCACCTCGGCCAGGCCGGCGCGCGGGCCGGAACCCAGCAGGCGCAGGTCGTTGGCAATTTTCATCAAGGCCACGGCCAGGGTTTTCAGGGCGCCCGCCAGGCTGGTGAGCGGTTCGTGGCCGGCCAGCGCTGCAAACTTGTTGGGCGCGGTGACGAACGGCAAACCTGACTCTGCCGCCAGCTCGGCGGCGATGGCCTCGGCGAAACCATGCGGGGCGTTCAGCCCAGTACCTACGGCGGTGCCACCCTGGGCCAGTTCGCACACCGCTGGCAGGGTGGCACGGATGGCGCGCTGGGCGTAGTCGAGCTGGGCGACGAAGGCCGACACTTCCTGGCCGAAGGTGATCGGCGTGGCGTCCATCATGTGCGTGCGGCCGGTTTTGACCAGTTTGTTGTGACGTGCCGACAGTTCGGCCAGCCCCGAGGACAGCTCGGCAATCGCCGGCAGCAATTTTTCATGCACCGCCTGTGCAGCAGCAATGTGCATGGCAGTGGGGAAACAGTCGTTGGAGCTCTGCGAGCGGTTGACGTGGTCGTTCGGGTGCACTGGCGCCTTGCCGCCACGCCCCTTGCCGGCCAGTTCGTTGGCGCGCCCGGCGATCACTTCGTTGACGTTCATGTTGCTCTGGGTGCCGCTGCCGGTCTGCCAGACGACCAACGGGAACTGGTCATCGTGCCGGCCAGCCAGCACTTCGTCGGCGGCCTGTTCGATCAGCCGGGCGATGTCGGCCGGCAGGTCGCCATTGCGGTCGTTGACGCGTGCCGCGGCCTTCTTGATCAGCGCCAGGGCGTGCAGCACCGCAAGGGGCATGCGTTCCTTGCCAATGGCGAAGTTGATCAACGAACGCTGGGTCTGCGCACCCCAGTAGGCGTCCTCAGGAACTTCGACCGGGCCCAGGCTGTCTGTCTCGATACGGCTCATTCTGTACGCACTCCTGTGTAGTTCGAAATCGCAGTTTAGGCCCTCATTCGACGGAGCGGTTCCATCGCTCGTCGTGCCACTTGAGCACATCGCCACCACGGCGCAGAATGCTCTACTCTGAGGTACCCGCCTCCCTCTTGTTGAAGGAAATGCAATGACCCGTCTCCGTGTCCTTTGTGCCGCCGTTGCACTGGTTTGCGCCAGCGGCCAGGTACTCGCTGCCACTGCCAGCCACAATGCTGCTGCCGAGAAATTCCTGACCCTGGCCAACGCCGACAAGCTGGGCACCCCGGTGTACATGCAAGTGCAGCAGATGTTCGCCCAACGCTTCGCCCAGACCAAGGCCCCGGCCACCAAGCAGCCGGTGCTGGAAAGCTACCAGGCCAAGGCCAATGCCGCCCTGGACAACGCCATCGGCTGGAACAAGCTGAAGCCGAAGATGGTCGACCTGTACACCCAGACCTTCACCGAGCAGGAGCTGAAGGACCTGGTCAAGTTCTACGAGTCGCCGCTGGGCAAGAAAGTGCTGCGTGAAATGCCCAAGGTCACCCAGCAGTCGGCGCAGCTGACCCAGCAGAGCCTGGAGCCCGCAGTACCGGTGGTGAACAAGCTGCTGGAAGACATGACCAAGGAGCTGGACCCTAACGCCGGCAAGGCCGCCGCACCGGCGAAGAAGTGAGTACGCCGCAATGACCATGCAACAGCGTATCGAACAGCAGCTGGCGACGCTGGCGCCGCAACACCTGCAAGTGCTCAACGAAAGCCACATGCACAGTCGTGGTCAGGAGACCCACTACAAGGCAGTGATCGTCTGCGAGCAGTTTGCCGGGTTGAACAGCGTCAAGCGCCACCAGAAGGTGTACGCCACCATGGGTGAGCTGATGGGCCAGATCCATGCCCTGGCCATTCATACCTACACCGCCGAAGAGTGGGCCAAGGTCGGCGTTGCACCGGCCTCCCCAGTGTGCGCCGGCGGCGGGCACTGAAACCTTTTTGTTGTTCTGGTAGAATCCGCTTCATCCCAAAGGGGGCTGCTGTGCAGCCCATCACTGGCAAGCCAGCTTCCACAGGTACTCCACCCGTGGGCGCCGGCTTGCCGGCGATGGGGCGCGCAGCGGCCCTTTGTTCATTGTGTAACCCGGTCCGCCCCTTACGAGGGCAACCACCTGGAGAACCTGCTTCATGTCCCAAGCCATCGTCGTCGCGGCGCTGTACAAATTCGTCACCCTGGAAGACTACGTCGAGCTGCGTGAGCCACTGCTCAAGGCCATGCTCGACAACAACGTCAAAGGCACCCTGCTGCTGGCCCACGAGGGCATCAACGGCACCGTATCGGCCACCCGCGAAGGCATCGATGGCCTGCTGGCCTGGTTGCGCAACGACCCGCGCCTGGTCGATGTCGACCATAAAGAGTCGTATTGCGACGAACAGCCGTTCTACCGCACCAAGGTCAAGCTGAAGAAAGAAATCGTCACCCTCGGCGTGCCGGGCGTAGACCCCAACCAGGCAGTCGGCACCTACGTCGAGCCCCAGGACTGGAACGCCCTGATCAGCGACCCGGAAGTGTTGCTTATCGACACCCGCAACGATTACGAAGTGGCCATCGGCACCTTCAAGGGCGCCATCGACCCGAAGACCGAAACCTTCCGCGAGTTCCCGGAGTACATCAAGGCCAACTTCGACCCCAGCAAGCACAAGAAGGTGGCCATGTTCTGCACCGGCGGCATTCGCTGCGAAAAAGCTTCGAGCTACATGCTCGGTGAAGGCTTCGAGGCGGTCTATCATCTTAAAGGCGGCATCCTGAAATACTTCGAGGAAGTGCCTCAGGAAGACAGCCTGTGGGACGGCGACTGCTTCGTCTTCGACAACCGCGTCACGGTGCGCCATGACCTTAGCGAAGGCGAGTACGACCAGTGCCACGCCTGCCGCCACCCGATCAATGCAGAGGAGCGCGCGTCCGAGCACTATTCGCCAGGTGTCAGCTGCCCGCATTGCTGGGACAGCCTGAGCGAGAAGACCCGGCGCAGCGCCATCGACCGGCAGAAGCAGATCGAGCTGGCCAAGGCCCGCAACCTGCCGCACCCGATCGGTTACAACTACAAAGCCGAGGCTTGATGCATGTCTGCACGCCTGATCTATGTGATGGACCCGATGTGCTCCTGGTGCTGGGGTTTCGCGCCGGTGGCCGAGGCCCTGATCGCCCAGGCGCGTGACGCAGGCGTGCCTACCCACCTGGTGCCGGGCGGGCTGCGCACTGGCGGCAGCGCGCTTGACAGCGCCACCCGCAAGTACATCCTCGAACACTGGCAGGCGGTGGCCGACGCTACCGGCCAGCCGTTCCGCTTCGAGGGGGCCATGCCCGACGGTTTCGTCTACGACACAGAACCGGCCTGCCGCGCCCTGGTCACCGCCCGCGAACTGGGCGTCGAGGGCGTCTGGCCGCTGCTGGCATTGATCCAGCGCGCGTTCTACGAGCAGGGTGTGGATGTGACAACCGCGCCGCATCTGGTCGACCTGGCTGAACAGGCAGGCTTCGACCGTGTGCTGTTCGCCGACACCTTCGCCCGTGCCGATATCCGTGCAGCTACCGCCGCCGATTTCGGGTGGGCCCAGGACCTCGGTATTGCCGGCTTCCCGACGCTGCTGGCCGAGCGCAATGGCCAACTGGCCCTGCTGACCAATGGCTACCAGCCACTGGAGCGCCTGCAACCCTTGCTCGGCCGCTGGCTGCAGCAGGCCGCTTGTGCTTGATGTGCCTGGGTCACCCGACCCGGTGCCGGGCAAGCCCAGCACTGCGGCCGATCGATTGAGCTGGGCGGAAATCCGCCGCCTGGCCCTGCATCACAAGAAGAACCTCTGGTCCGCCAACCTCATCGCCGTGCTGGCGGCCTGCTGCAGCGTGCCCATTCCGCTGTTGCTGCCGCTGCTGGTGGACGAAGTGCTGCTCGGCCATGGTGATGCTGCGCTGAAATGGATGAACCACTTGCTGCCGTCTGGCTGGCAGGTGGCCGCCGGCTATATCGGCCTGATGCTGGCATTGACCCTGTGCCTACGGCTGGCTGCGCTGGCGTTCAACGTGGTCCAGGCCAAGCTGTTCGCTGGTCTCGCCAAAGACATCGTCTACCGCCTGCGCATCCGCCTGATCGAGCGGCTCAAGCGTATTTCGCTGAAGGAGTACGAAAGCCTGGGCAGTGGTACGGTAACCACCCACCTGGTCACCGACCTGGACACGCTCGACAAGTTCGTTGGCGAAACCCTCAGCCGTTTCCTGGTGGCCATGCTGACCCTGACCGGCACGGCGGCCATCCTGATCTGGATGCACTGGCAGCTGGCCTTGCTGATCCTGCTGTTCAACCCGCTGGTGATCTACTTCACCGTGCAGCTGGGCAAACGTGTCAAACACCTGAAAAAGCTCGAGAACGATAGCACCTCACGCTTCACCCAGGCGCTGACGGAAACCCTCGATGCCATCCAGGAAATCCGCGCCGGCAACCGCCAGGGCTACTTCCTCGGCCGCCTGGGCCTGCGCGCCCGCGAAGTGCGCGACTACGCCGTGGACTCGCAATGGAAAAGCGATGCCAGTGGCCGTGCCAGCGGCCTGTTGTTCCAGTTCGGGATCGACATCTTCCGTGCTGCGGCCATGCTTACAGTGCTGTTTTCCGACCTGTCGATCGGCCAGATGCTGGCGGTGTTCAGCTACCTGTGGTTCATGATCGGCCCGGTCGAGCAGTTGCTCAACCTGCAATATGCCTACTATGCCGCCGGCGGCGCGCTGAGCCGCCTCAATGAACTGCTGGCGCGTGCCGACGAACCCCAGTACCCGGCGGCCAGCGACCCGTTCGCCGGTCGCGAGACGGTCGGCATCGAGGTTCGCGACCTGCGCTTTGCCTACGCCGACGAGCCGGTGCTCGAACACCTCGACCTGTCGATCGCCCCGGGCGAGAAGGTGGCGATCGTCGGTGCCAGCGGCGGTGGCAAGAGCACGTTGGTGCAACTGTTGCTGGGCTTGTACAGCGCCCAGGCCGGGACCATCCGCTTTGGCGGTGCCAGCTTGCAGGAAATCGGCCTGGAAACCCTGCGCGAGAACGTTGCAGTGGTGCTGCAGCACCCGTCGCTGTTCAACGACACGGTGCGCGCCAACCTGACCATGGGCCGCGATTGCAGTGACGAGGCTTGCTGGCAGGCGCTGCGTATCGCCCAGCTGGATGCCACCATTACGGCCTTGCCGCAGGGCCTGGACAGCATCGTCGGGCGCTCTGGGGTACGCTTGTCCGGCGGCCAGCGCCAGCGCCTGGCCATTGCCCGCATGGTGTTGGCGGAGCCCAAGGTGGTGATCCTCGATGAGGCGACCTCGGCCCTGGATGCCGCCACCGAGTACAACTTGCACCAGGCCCTGGCGCGCTTCCTCAGTGGCCGTACCACGTTGATCATCGCCCACCGCCTGTCGGCGGTGAAACAGGCCGATCGGGTGCTGGTGTTCGATGGCGGGCACGTGGCCGAAGATGGCGGGCATCAGCAGCTGATCGCCGAGGGTGGGTTATACGCCAAGCTGTATGGGCACCTGCAGCAGAGCTGATCAGCGGGCTGCAGCGCGATCCCTGTGGGAGCGGCTTTAGCCGCGAACACCGGCGGAGCCGGTGCCATGCACCGTGTTGGATGCTTCGCGGGACAAGCCCGCTCCCACAGGTTACCCCGCAGGTTTGAGGCTGATGCAGGACCTGGGGAAATAACTGGCTTGCTCAGTTTCTAGAATCTAGCGCAACCCCTGTGGGCTTGAGGCTGATGCAGTACCTGGGGAAACAACTGGCTTGCTCAATTTCTAGAATCTACCGCAATCCCTGTGGGCTTGAGGCTGATGCAGTGCCTGGGGAAACAACTGCTTTGCTCAATTTCTAGAATCTAGCGCGATCCCCTGTGGGAGCGGGCTTGCCCCGCGAACACCGGCGGAGCCGGTGCCATCCACCATGCTGGATTCTTCGCGGGCAAGCCCGCTCCCACAGGTAGCCCGCAGGCTTGAGGCTGATGCAGTACCGGGGAAACAACTGTCTCCCACAGGTACCCCGCAGGCTGAGGCTGATGCAGTACTTGGGGAAACAACTGGCTTGCTCAATTTCTGGAATCTACCGCGATCCCTGTGGGCTTGAGGCTGATGCAGTACCTGGGGGAAACAACTGTCTTGCACAATTTCTGAAATCTAGCGCAATCCCTGTGGGAGCGGGCTTGCCCCGCGAACACGGGCGAAGCCCGTGCCATCACCCGCGGTGTCAGTTTTGGGGCAAGCCCGCTCCCGCTATGGCCAGCGCAAACGCTGTACAAATTCCCCGATTCCTTGTCATAAAAATCCCCTCCACAACGATGGCAAATGGCCTACGCTGTGCTTGTCTGGGTCGATCTTCGCCTTATCTGCTCTGTGACAGGGACTCCATGAAGGGACATCGCACACTCGAAGCGCCGAAGCTGCTTGGCATCACATGGCCCTTCATCGCCGTTGTGGTCTTCCAGGTGGCGCTGGGTAGCCTCAGCCTTTATACGCTCTCGGCCGTGCGTGCCTATGTGGCGGGCGAAAGTCTTTGGTCCAAGGCCCAGAAAGATGCCATCTATTACCTCACCCTTTACGCCGAAACCAACGACCCAAGTACCTACCAGCATTATCGCCAGGCCATAACCGTACCCTTGGGCGACCAACGGGTACGTGAAGTGCTGGACCAGCCCGGCCCCGACCTGGACGCCGCGCGCCAGGCGGTCCTGCAGGGGGGCAACCACCCCGACGATGTCGACGGGATCATCTGGTTCTACCGCAACTTCCGCAGCATCAGCTACATGCAGACGGCCATCGACTACTGGAGCATCGGTGACGACTACCTGGCCAAGCTGGATGTGCTGGCCGTCGAGATGCGCCAGCGGTACGACGCCGGCCCAGTCGATGCGCAGACGATCAACGGCTGGAAGGCCCGCATCGTCACCATCAACGAAGGCGTCACGCCGGCCGCCAAGGCCTTCAGCGATGCCTTGGGCGAAGGCTCACGCATGTTGCTGCGGGTGCTGCTGGTCACCAACCTGCTGACTGCGATGTTCCTGATTGCGATTGCCTGGCGCCGTTCCAGCAAGCTGTTGGCCCAGCGCCAAGCCTTTGCCAGCGCCCTGCAGGAAGAAAAAGAGCGGGCACAGATTACCCTGCGGGCCATCGGCGATGCGGTGATCACCGCCGATGTAGAGGGCTGCATCGGCTACATGAACCCGGCCGCCGAGCAGTTGACCCACTGGCAGGCCGCCCAGGCCCAGGGCCTGCCGCTGTCGGCGCTGTTCAGCCTGGTTGACGAGCAGGCCGAGGAAGACGGCCGCAGCCTGGTCGAGCAGGTGCTCAGCGGCAGCCTCAAGGGCGGCGCCGAGCATGCCCGGCTGATCCAGCGCCTGGACGGCAGCACGGTGTCGATCAACCTGGTGGGCTCACCGATCGTCAACGACGGCCAGGTCAACGGTATCGTGCTGGTGCTGCACGACATGACCCAGGAGCGCCAGTACATCGCCAACTTGTCCTGGCAGGCCACCCACGACGCCCTGACCGGGCTGGCCAACCGCCGCGAGTTCGAGTACCGCCTGGAGCAGGCGCTCAATGGCCTGGCGCGCCAGGCTGGGCGCCACTCGCTGATGTTCCTCGACCTCGACCAGTTCAAGCTGGTCAACGACACCTGCGGCCACGCCGCCGGCGACGAGCTGCTGCGACATATCTGCGCCGTGCTGCAATCCGGCCTGCGCGAAGGCGATACCCTGGCCCGGCTGGGCGGGGACGAGTTTGGCGTGTTGCTGGAAAACTGCCCGCCGGACCAGGCCGAGCGTATCGCCGAGCAGTTGCGCCAGCTGGTGCAGAGCCTGCATTTCGTGTGGAAGGGGCGGCCGTTCGTCACCACCGTCAGCGTCGGCCTGGTGCACATCGCCCAGGCCCCCGGCACCCTCGAAACCTCGCTGCGGGCCGCCGACATGGCCTGCTACATGGCCAAGGAGAAGGGCCGCAACCGCGTGCAGGTGTACCATGCCGACGACAGCGAACTGTCCATGCGCTTCGGCGAAATGGCCTGGATCCAGCGCTTGCATGTGGCCCTGGAAGAAAACCGCTTCTGCCTGTACGCCCAGGAAATTGCCCCGCTGAAAAGCTTCGAAGGCCCAGGCCATATCGAAATCCTGCTGCGCCTGCATGACGAGAGCGGCCGCACCATTCTGCCCAACAGTTTCATCCCGGCGGCCGAGCGCTATGGCCTGATGACTGCGCTGGACCGCTGGGTGGTGCGCAATGTGTTCCTGGTCATCCGCCAGTGCCTGGACGAAGGGCGCGAAGGGCCGTTATCGATCTGCGCGATCAACCTGTCTGGTTCAAGCATCGGTGATGACAAGTTCCTCGAGTACCTGCAGCGCCTGTTCGTCGAATACGCCATTCCGCCGCGGATGATCTGCTTCGAAATCACCGAAACCAGCGCCATCGCCAACCTTGGCAGCGCCATTCGCTTCATCAACGAGCTGAAAGGGCTGGGTTGTCGCTTCTCGCTGGATGATTTCTGCGCCGGCATGTCCTCGTTCGCCTACCTCAAGCATTTGCCCGTGGATTACCTGAAGATCGACGGCAGTTTCGTCAAGGACATGCTCGACGACCCGGTCAACCGGGCCATGGTCGAGGTCATCAACCACATCGGCCATGTGATGGGTAAGCGCACCATTGCCGAGTTCGTCGAAACACCCTTGATCGAGCAAGCCCTGCAGGAAATCGGCGTGGACTACGCCCAGGGCTACCTGATCGAACGCCCCCAGGTGTTCACCTGTGACAGTCTGCAGCGCCAACGGATCGCCACCCGGCCTCTGTTGCAGCGGGCACCTGGCACGTTTCGCTAGCTAGAAATCACATGGATCAAGGAGCTGAAAGTGATTGATGCATTCATTCGTATCGGGCCACTGATGGACCCCGCCAGCTACCCCCAATGGGCCCAGCAACTGATTGAGGACTGCCGCGAGAGCAAGCGCCGGGTGGTCGAGCATGAGTTCTATGCACGCCTGCGCGATGGCCAGCTGAAGCAATCGACCATTCGTCAGTACCTGATCGGTGGTTGGCCGGTGGTCGAGCAGTTTTCGCTGTACATGGCGCATAACCTGACCAAGACCCGCTATGGCCGCCATCAGGGCGAAGACATGGCCCGGCGCTGGCTGATGCGCAACATCCGGGTGGAGCTCAACCATGCGGACTACTGGGTAAACTGGTGCCAGGCGCATGGCGTGCACCTGCACGAACTGCAGGCGCAGGAAGTGCCACCCGAGCTGAATGGCCTGAACGACTGGTGCTGGCGGGTGTGTGCCACCGAGAACCTGGCCATTTCAATGGCCGCGACCAACTACGCCATCGAAGGCGCGACCGGCGAATGGTCGGCGGTGGTGTGCTCGACCGATACCTATGCGCAGGGTTTCCCCGAGGAAGGCCGCAAACGGGCGATGAAGTGGTTGAAGATGCACGCCCAGTATGACGATGCGCACCCGTGGGAGGCGCTGGAGATCATCTGTACCCTGGCCGGTGAGAATCCGACCCTGGGGCTGCGCACCGAGTTGCGCAGGGCGATCTGCAAGAGTTACGACTGCATGTACCTGTTCCTGGAGCGGTGCATGCAGCTGGAAGGGCGCCAGCAAGGCCGTATCCGACCCGCGTTGGCTGCGGGTTGATCGCTTTCCTGTGCCGGCCCCTTCGCGGGCTTGCCCGCCCCCCACAGGACTTCAATGCCCACGAGGGCAGGGCACTACCTGTGGGAGCGGGTTCACCCGCGAAAGGGCCGGTACAGGCAAAACATCATTGGGCGTTGAACGCCTGCCCATTCACCCCTTTGCTGTCCGGCCCCATCAGGTACAGGTACACCGGCATGATGTCCTCCGGCAGCGGGTTGTTCTGCGGGTTCTCGCTCGGGTACGCCTGCGCCCGCATCGCCGTGCGCGTGGCGCCCGGGTTGATGCTGTTGGAGCGTACCGGCGCCACGCCTTCCAGCTCGTCGGCCAGGGTCTGCATCAAGCCCTCGGTGGCGAACTTCGACACGCCATAGGCGCCCCAGTAAGCCCGGCCCTTGCGCCCGACGCTGCTGCTGGTGAACACCACCGAGGCATCCTCCGACAGCTTCAGCAGCGGTAGCAGAGTGCTGGTGAGCATGAAGGTGGCGTCGACGTTGATGTGCATCACACGCATGAAGTTGTCACCCGACAGCTGCTCCAGCGGCGTGCGCGGGCCGATGATCGAGGCGTTGTTCAGCAGGCCGTCCAGGCGGCCGAACTGGTCCTCGATCATTACGGCCAGCTCGTCGTACTGGTGGGGCAGGGCGGTTTCCAGGTTGAACGGGATGACCACAGGCTGCGGGTACCCGGCAGCTTCGATCTGGTCGTAGACCTCGTTCAGGTTGGCCTCGGTCTTGCCCAGCAACAGCACGGTGGCGCCCAGCGCGGCATACGCCTTGGCTGCCGCAGCGCCGATGCCGCGGCCGGCACCGGTAACCAGGATGACCCGGCCTTGCAGCAGGTCGGGGCGGGCGGTGTAGTCGAACATCAGCATTTTCCCTTGTTCATTGGGGTGGCGCCGATCCCTGTGGAACCGGGCTCCAGCCATGGCAAATCAGCAGCCGCACAGCGCGCTGTCGATCACCTTGCGCAATTCCAGCGGGTGGTCCACCACCACGTCGGCACCCCAATTGTTGGGGTTGTCCTCTGGATGAATATAGCCGTAGCGCACGGCCGCCGTACGGGTGCCTGCGTCGCGGCCCGACTCGATGTCGCGCAGGTCGTCGCCGACGAACAGCACCGTGGCCGGGTCCAGGCCCAGGGTCTTGCAGGCCAGGATCAGCGGCTCGGGGTCGGGCTTGCTGTTCTTCACGTGGTCCGGGCAGATCAGCAGTGCCGAGCGCTCGGCCAGGCCCAGCTGCTGCATGATCGGCTCGGCGAAGCGCACCGGCTTGTTGGTGACCACGCCCCACAGCAGGTTGCCTTTCTCGATGTCCGCCAGCAGCTCGCCCATGCCGTCGAACAGCTTGCTGTGCACCGCGCAGTCGCGCTGGTAACGCTCGAGAAACTCCAGGCGCAGGGGCTCGAAGCCCTCGGCGTCCGGGTCCATGGCAAACGTGGCGGCGACCATGGCGCGTGCGCCGCCGGAAATCACGTCGCGGATAAGCTTGTCATCGACGGCCGGCAGGCCGCGCTCGGCGAGCATGGCCTGGCAGATGGCGATGAAGTCCGGCGCCGTGTCGAGCAAGGTGCCGTCCATGTCGAAGAGTACTGCTCGCAAACGCATGCTCATTCCTCGCGCAGTGTCTGGATCATGTAGTTGACGTCGACGTCGCTGTTGAGCTTGTAGTGCTTGGTCAGCGGGTTGTAGGTAAGGCCGATGATGTCCTTCACCTGCAGGCCGGCATCGCGGCTCCAGGCACCCAGCTCGGACGGGCGGATGAACTTCTTGAAGTCATGGGTGCCGCGCGGCAGCATTTTCAGAATGTATTCGGCGCCGACGATGGCCAGCAGGTAAGCCTTGGGGTTGCGGTTGATGGTGGAGAAGAACACCTGGCCGCCCGGCTTGACCATGCGGTAGCAGGCGCGTATCACCGAAGACGGGTCGGGCACGTGCTCGAGCATTTCCAGGCAGGTGACCACGTCGAACTGTTCGGGCATTTCTTCGGCCAGGGCTTCGGCAGTGATCTGCCGGTACTCTACCTGCACGCCGGACTCCAGCTGGTGCAGCTGAGCCACCGCCAGTGGCGCCTCACCCATGTCGATACCGGTGACCGTGGCGCCGCGCAGGGCCATGGCTTCGCTGAGGATGCCGCCGCCGCAGCCTACGTCCAGCACTTTCTTGCCGGCCAGGCTGGCGCGTTCGTCGATCCAGTTGACGCGCAGCGGGTTGATTTCGTGCAGCGGCTTGAACTCGCTTTCGCGGTCCCACCAGCGGTGGGCCAGCGCTTCGAACTTGGCGATTTCGGCGCGGTCGACGTTGCTCATTGAACAGTCCTCTGAAACTTCGCAAAATTGCGTCGGAGTATACCCGAGCGCTCGGGCCCCAGGGTCGCTATAATCGCCGGCTTTTGATATCCGAACGACGGGGAGAGGCGATGCGCGAGCGACTTTTGGCGGCGGAGAAGGTGACCGGGATCCGCTGGCAGGGCGGCATCTTGCACCTGCTCGACCAGCGCCTGTTGCCGTCGGAGGAGCGTTGGCTGGCCTGCGACAATGTCGCGCAGGTCGCTGCAGCGATCCGCGACATGGCCGTGCGCGGTGCCTCGGCGATCGGTATTGCTGCCGCCTATGGCCTGGTGCTGGCCCTGGAAGAGCGGCTGGCCGAAGGCGGCGACTGGGAAATGGACCTGGAAGACGACTTCCTCAGCTTGGCCGAGGCGCGCCCCACTGCCGCCAACCTGTTCTGGGCGCTGAACCGCATGCGCGAGCGCCTGCAGCGCCTGCGCCCGGACGAAGACGTATTGGCAGCGCTGGAAGCCGAAGCGGTGGCCATCCACGAAAGCGACCGTGAAGCCAACCTGACCATGGCCCAGCACGGCATCGAGCTGATTCGCCGCCACCAGGGCAACGCCCAGACGCTGCTCACCTATGGCAATGCCGGTGCGCTGGCCAGTGGTGGCTTTGGCACGGCGCTGGGGGTGATCCGCGCCGGTTACCTGGAGGGCATGGTCGAGCGGGTGTATGCCGGCGAGACCCGCCCCTGGCTGCAAGGCTCGCGCCTGACCGCCTGGGAGCTGGCCAATGAAGGCATTCCGGTGACCCTGTGCGCCGATTCGGCGCTGGCTCACCTGATGAAAACCAAGGGCATCACCTGGGTGGTGGTGGGGGCGGACTGCATTGCCGCCAATGGCGATATGGCCGGCAAGATCGGCACCTATCAGCTGGCGGTCAGCGCCATGCACCATGGCGTGCGCTTCATGGTGGTGGCGCCGAGTACCAGCATCGACCTGAACCTGGCCACGGGCGAAGATATCCCGCTGGAAGTGCGCGAGGCCGATGAGCTGCTGGATTACGCCGGTACCCGGGTGGCGCCCGATGTCGAGGTGTTCAACCCGGTATTCGATGTGACCCCGGCCGACCTGATCGACGTGATCGTGACCGAGCGCGGCATTGTCGAACGCCCGGATACCGCCAAGCTGGCCCAGTTGATGTGCCGCAAGCGGTTGCATTGACAGCCTGATAGAACAAGCACCTCGTGGGGGCAACTGTCTTGCTCAATTTCTAAAAGCTGGCGCGATCCGTGTGGGAGCGGCCTTGTGTCGCGAAAGGGCCGCCAGGCGGCCCCCGGATCCTGGCGAAGAAGCAAAAATTGCCGGGGCTGCTGCGCAGCCCCATCGCGACACAAGGCCGCTCCCACAATGACCGTGCACTGCCGTACAGATCTCCCCACCGCCCCCGCCTTTGTGATAACATCCGGCAGTTTCCAAGACCGCCCATCACGGCGGCCTTCATTGCGCAGATCCATGGCACAACTCATTGATTTGTCGTAAGTCGTCGCACCCTATGCGCTGCGGCGGCGAGCTTCGTTCGGCCCTTGATGGAGCTGCGAAGTTTCACCAGAAAAAGGAATCAGGCTTCTCATGGGCGAACTGGCCAAAGAAATCCTCCCGGTCAATATCGAAGACGAACTGAGACAGTCTTACCTCGACTACGCGATGAGCGTGATTGTCGGGCGAGCGCTGCCCGATGCGCGTGACGGCTTGAAGCCCGTGCATCGTCGCGTTCTCTATGCGATGAGCGAACTGGGCAACGACTGGAACAAGCCGTACAAGAAATCCGCCCGTGTGGTCGGTGACGTGATCGGTAAGTACCACCCGCACGGCGACACTGCGGTCTACGACACCATCGTGCGTATGGCCCAGCCGTTCTCGCTGCGTTACCTGCTGGTCGACGGCCAGGGCAACTTCGGTTCGGTGGACGGCGACAACGCCGCGGCCATGCGATACACCGAAGTGCGCATGACCAAGCTGGCCCACGAGCTGTTGGCCGATCTGCACAAGGAAACTGTCGACTGGGTGCCCAACTACGACGGCACCGAGCAGATCCCGGCGGTCATGCCGACGCGCATCCCCAACCTGCTGGTCAACGGTTCCAGCGGTATCGCCGTGGGCATGGCAACCAACATTCCGCCGCACAACCTCGGTGAAGTCATCGATGGCTGCCTGGCGCTGATCGACAACCCGGAAGTCACCATCGATGAGCTGATGCAGTTCATCCCTGGGCCGGACTTCCCCACTGCCGGCATCATCAACGGCCGCCAGGGCATCATCGAGGCCTATCGTACCGGCCGTGGCCGCATCTACATGCGCGCACGCTCCGAGATCGAGGACATCGACAAGGTCGGCGGTCGCCAGCAGATCGTCATCACCGAGCTGCCGTACCAGCTGAACAAGGCCCGCCTGATCGAGAAGATCGCCGAGCTGGTCAAAGAGAAGAAGATCGAAGGCATCACCGAGCTGCGCGACGAGTCTGACAAGGACGGCATGCGCATCGTCATCGAGCTGCGTCGCGGCGAGGTGCCGGAGGTGGTGCTCAATAACCTCTACCAGCAAACCCAGCTGCAGAGCGTGTTCGGCATCAACGTGGTGGCCCTGGTCGACGGCCGGCCGCGCCTGCTCAACCTCAAGGACCTGCTTGAAGCGTTCGTCCGTCACCGCCGTGAAGTGGTGACCCGCCGCACCGTATTCGAGCTGCGCAAGGCCCGCGAACGCGGCCACATCCTTGAAGGCCAGGCAGTCGCGCTGTCCAACATCGACCCGGTCATTGCCCTGATCAAGGCCTCGCCAACCCCGTCCGAAGCCAAGGAAGCCCTGGTTTCCACGCCGTGGGAATCCAGCGCGGTGCAGGTCATGGTCGAGCGCGCCGGTGCCGACTCCTGCCGCCCTCAGGACCTGCCGGAGCAGTACGGCCTGCACGAAGGCAAGTACTTCCTGTCGCCGGAACAGGCCCAGGCCATCCTTGACCTGCGCCTGCACCGTCTGACTGGCCTGGAGCACGAGAAGCTGCTGGCCGAGTACCAGGAAATCCTCGAGCAGATCGGTGAGCTGATCCGCATCCTCAGCAGCGCAGAGCGCCTGATGGAAGTGATCCGCGAAGAGCTGGAAGCCATTCGTGCCGAGTACGGCGATGCCCGCCGCACCGAAATCCTCAATGCCAGCCACGACCTCAACTACGGCGACATGATCCCGGAAGAAGAGCGTGTGGTGACCATCTCCCACGGCGGTTACGCCAAGACCCAGCCATTGTCCGCTTACCAGGCCCAGCGCCGTGGCGGCAAAGGCAAGTCGGCGACTGGCGTGAAGGACGAGGACTACATCGAGCACCTGCTGGTCGCCAACAGCCATGCCACGCTGCTGCTGTTCTCCAGCAAGGGCAAGGTGTACTGGAAGAAAACCTACGAAATCCCTGAAGCGTCCCGTGCTGCGCGTGGTCGCCCGCTGGTCAACCTGCTGCCGCTGGAAGAAGGTGAGCGTATCACCGCCATGCTGCAGATCGACCTCGAGGCGCTGCAGCAGAACGCCGACCTTGAAGAAGAGCTGGAAGACGCCGATGACACCGTGCTTGAAGGTGAGCTGGTAGAGGCGGAAGAAGTCGACGAAGAAGACGGCGATACCCCAGAGTGGGTGGCAGAGCCGACCGGCGCGTATATCTTCATGGCAACCGCTTCGGGTACCGTCAAGAAGACCCCGCTGGTGCAGTTTGCCCGTCCGCGCTCCAATGGCCTGATCGCCTTGAAGCTGAAGGAAGGCGACACCCTGATCGCCGCGGCCATCACCGACGGCGCCAAGGAAGTCATGATGTTCTCCGACGCCGGCAAGGTCATCCGCTTCGCCGAGAGCGTGGTGCGCGAAATGGGCCGTAATGCCCGTGGTGTGCGCGGCATGAAGCTGGGCAAAGGCCAGCAGATCATTTCGATGCTGATCCCGGAATCCGGTTCGCAGATCCTCACTGCCTCCGAACGTGGCTTTGGCAAGCGCACCCCGCTGTCCAAGTTCCCGCGTCGTGGGCGCGGTGGCCAGGGCGTGATCGCCATGGGTACCAAGGGGCGCAATGGCCTGCTGATCGGTGCTATCCAGGTGCAGGAAGGCGAAGAGATCATGCTGATCTCCGACCAGGGCACGCTGGTGCGTACCCGGGTTGGCGAGGTGTCCAGCCTGAGCCGTAACACCCAGGGTGTGACCCTGATCAAGCTGGCCGCTGACGAAACGCTGGTGGGCCTGGAGCGGATCCAGGAACCGTCCGAGGACGAACTCGATGAGGTCATCGAGGCGGACGAGGAGGGCGTCGAGGCCGAAGCGCCAGACAATGATGAAGCTGCAGGCGCCGAAGAGGCCCCGCAGGAGTAAACAAGCGTAAAACCCGAACGGGGCGACCAAGGTCGCCCCGTTTGACTGACTAGCGATGGCAAAGCCCCAGAGGGCAATGCAAAACCCTGTGGGAGCGGGTTCACCCGCGAAGAAGGCACCGCGGTGCTTGGCAAGGGCTGCCCTTGTTCGCGGGTGAACCCGCTCCCACAAGTTCTATTTGGCAGAGCGAGAGTGGATGTGAGCAAACGAGCCTTTAACTTCTGCGCAGGCCCTGCCGCGCTTCCTGATGCTGTATTGCAGCGCGCCCAGGCTGAAATGCTGGACTGGAACGGCAAGGGCTTGTCGGTGATGGAAATGAGCCATCGCAGCGACGATTACGTGGCCATCGCCGAAAAGGCCGAGCAGGACCTGCGTGACCTGCTGTCCGTCCCCTCCAACTACAAGGTGCTCTTCCTGCAGGGCGGTGCCAGCCAGCAATTCGCCGAAATCCCGCTGAACCTGCTGCCGGAAAACGGCACCGCCGACTACATCGAGACCGGCATCTGGTCGAAAAAGGCCATCGAGGAAGCGCGCCGCTTCGGCAACGTCAACGTCGCTGCCAGCGCCAAGCCCTACGACTACCTGGCCATCCCGGGCCAGAACGACTGGAACCTGACCAAGGGCGCCGCCTACGTGCACTACGCGTCCAACGAGACCATCGGTGGTCTGCAGTTCGACTGGGTGCCACAGACCGGTGACGTTCCGCTGGTGGTCGACATGTCGTCTGACATCCTCTCGCGCCCGATCGACGTGTCGCAGTTCGGCCTGATCTACGCCGGCGCGCAGAAGAACATCGGCCCAAGTGGCCTGGTGGTGGTGATTGTGCGTGAAGACCTGCTGGGGCATGCCCGCAGCAGCTGCCCGACCATGCTCGACTACAAGGTTTCGGCTGACAACGGCTCGATGTACAACACTCCGGCCACCTATTCCTGGTACCTCTCGGGCCTGGTCTTCGAGTGGCTGAAAGAGCAGGGTGGCGTCGCTGCCATGGAGCAGCGCAACCGCGCCAAGAAAGACCGCCTGTACGGCTTTATCGACAGCAGCGAGTTCTACTCCAACCCGATCAGCGTCAACGCCCGTTCGTGGATGAACGTGCCGTTCCGCCTGGCTGACGAGCGCCTGGACAAGGCCTTCCTCGCCGGCGCCGACGCCCGTGGCCTGCTCAACCTCAAGGGCCACCGGTCGGTGGGCGGCATGCGCGCCTCTATCTACAACGCCCTGGGCCTGGAAGCGGTTGAAGCGCTGGTAGGCTACATGGCTGAATTCGAGAAGGAGCACGGCTGATGTCCGAACAGGAACTCAAGGCGCTGCGCGTACGCATCGACAGCCTCGACGAGAAAATTCTCGAGCTGATCAGCGACCGCGCCCGCTGCGCCGAAGAAGTCGCCCGGGTCAAGACCGCCTCGCTGAAAGAAGGCGAGAAGCCGGTGTTCTACCGCCCCGAGCGTGAAGCTGCGGTGCTCAAGCGCGTGATGGAGCGTAACAAGGGGCCTTTGGGCAACGAAGAGATGGCGCGGCTGTTCCGCGAGATCATGTCGTCGTGCCTGGCCCTGGAAGAGCCGCTGAAAATCGCCTACCTCGGCCCTGAGGGTACCTTCACCCAGGCCGCGGCCATGAAGCACTTCGGCCACGCGGTGATCAGCCGGCCGATGGCGGCCATCGACGAAGTGTTCCGCGAAGTGGCGGCCGGTGCCGTCAACTTCGGCGTGGTGCCGGTGGAAAACTCCACCGAAGGCGCGGTAAGCCACACCCTGGACAGCTTCCTCGAGCACGACATGGTGATCTGCGGCGAAGTCGAGTTGCGTATCCACCACCACCTGCTGGTGGGCGAGAGCACCAAGACCGACAGCATCACCCGCATCTACTCCCACGCCCAGTCGCTGGCCCAGTGCCGCAAGTGGCTGGATGCGCACTACCCGAACGTTGAGCGCGTGGCCGTTTCGAGCAACGCCGAAGCGGCCAAGCGGGTCAAAGGCGAGTGGAATTCCGCGGCGATCGCCGGCGATATGGCGGCTAACCTGTACGGGTTGACCCGCCTGGCTGAAAAGATCGAGGACCGCCCGGACAACTCCACGCGCTTCCTGATGATCGGCAACCAGGAAGTGCCGCCGACCGGCGACGACAAGACCTCGATCATCGTTTCGATGAGCAACAAGCCCGGTGCCCTGCACGAGCTGCTGGTACCGTTCCACCAGAACGGCATCGACCTGACCCGCATTGAGACCCGCCCGTCGCGCAGCGGCAAGTGGACCTACGTGTTCTTCATCGACTTCGTTGGTCACCACCGTGACCCGCTGATCAAGGCAGTACTCGAGCAGATCAGCCAGGAAGCTGTGGCGCTGAAGGTGCTGGGCTCTTATCCGAAGGCAGTGCTTTGATACAAGGCCCTTGGGGCTGCCTTGCAGCCCTTCGCGGGCATGCCCGCTCCCTCAGTGAGCATGTGATGCCGATCTCTGTGGGAGCGGGCGAGCCCGCGAAGGGCCGCGCCGCGGCCCCAATGGCCCTCACAGGCTGTCTAGATTTCTGAACAGGGTTCGCACCAGTGGTAAAAGCAGCAAAAACCAAACCCGCACCCATCATCAACCGCCTGGTCGTGGTCGGCCTCGGCCTGATCGGTGGCTCGTTCGCCAAGGGCCTGCGTGAAAGCGGCCTGTGCCGTGAAGTGGTCGGTGTCGACCTGGACGCCCCCTCGCGCAAGCAGGCCGTGGCCCTGGGCGTGGTCGACCGCTGCGAAGAAGACCTCGCGGCCGCGTGCGTGGGGGCCGATGTCATCCAGCTGGCCGTGCCGATCCTGGCCATGGAAAAGGTGCTTGCGCGCCTGGCCGTGCTCGACCTGGGTGCCGCCATCATCACCGACGTCGGCAGTGCCAAAGGCAACGTCGTCCGTGAGGCGCGTTCGGTCTTCGGCGAACGCCTGCCGCGCTTCGTTCCCGGCCACCCCATCGCCGGCTCCGAGCAGAGCGGAGTAGAGGCTTCCAACGCCGCCTTGTTCCGTCGGCACAAGGTCATCCTTACGCCGCTGGCCGAAACCGACCCTGCCGCACTGGCTCTGGTCGACCGCCTGTGGCGAGCGCTGGACGCCGATGTGGAGCACATGTCGGTCGAGCGCCACGACGAAGTGCTGGCCGCCACCAGCCACCTGCCGCACTTGCTGGCCTTCGGCTTGGTCGATTCGTTGGCCAAGCGCAATGAAAACCTCGAGATCTTCCGGTACGCTGCGGGAGGCTTCCGCGATTTCACAAGAATCGCCGGCAGCGACCCGACCATGTGGCACGACATCTTCCTCGCCAACCGCGACGCTGTCCTGCGCACACTTGATACATATCGCAGCGATCTCGACGCCCTGCGCGACGCGATCGCTGAAGGGGACGGGCACCAGCTGCTGGGTGTGTTCACCCGCGCACGGGTTGCCCGCGAGCATTTCAGTAAAATCCTGGCCCGTCGGGCCTATGTGGACGCTATGAACGCCAACGATCTGATTTTCCTGGCCCAGCCGGGTGGCCGCCTGAACGGGCGGATCCGTGTACCGGGCGACAAGTCGATTTCCCACCGCTCGATCATGCTCGGCTCGCTGGCCGAAGGCACTACCGAGGTCGAAGGTTTTCTCGAAGGTGAGGACGCGCTGGCGACCCTGCAGGCCTTCCGTGACATGGGTGTGGTCATCGAAGGCCCCAACCACGGCCGCGTGACCATTCATGGCGTTGGCCTGCACGGCCTCAAGCCGCCACCCGGGCCGCTGTACGTCGGCAACTCCGGCACCTCGATGCGCCTGTTGTCGGGCCTGCTGGCCGGCCAGCCGTTCGACGTGACCATGACCGGTGACGCCTCGCTGTCCAAGCGGCCGATGAACCGCGTGGCCAACCCGCTGCGCGAAATGGGCGCGGTGGTCGAGACCGGCCCGGAAGGCCGCCCGCCATTGACCATTCGCGGTGGCCACAAGCTCAAGGGGCTGACCTACACGCTGCCGATGGCTAGCGCCCAGGTCAAGTCCTGCCTGTTGCTGGCTGGCCTGTATGCCGAAGGCAAGACCACCGTGACCGAGCCGGCGCCGACCCGTGACCATACCGAGCGCATGCTGCGCGGCTTCGGTTACTCGGTCGAGAGCAATGGCCCGGTAGCGTCGCTGCAATCTGGCGGCAAGCTGACCGCGACCCGCATCGAAGTGCCGGCCGACATTTCCTCGGCGGCGTTTTTCCTGGTGGCCGCGTCCATCGCCGAAGGCTCCGAGCTGGTGCTGGAACATGTGGGCATCAACCCGACCCGTACCGGCGTGATCGACATCCTGCGCCTGATGGGCGGCGACATCACCCTGGAAAACCAGCGTGAAGTCGGTGGCGAGCCGGTGGCTGACCTGCGCGTGCGCGGTGCCAAGCTGAAAGGTATCGATATCCCGGAAGAGCTGGTGCCGCTGGCCATCGATGAATTCCCGGTACTGTTCGTGGCCGCTGCCTGCGCCGAAGGGCGTACCGTGCTGCGTGGCGCCGAAGAGCTGCGGGTGAAGGAATCCGACCGCATCCAGGTCATGGCCGATGGCCTGATCACCCTGGGTATCAAGTGCGAGCCGACCCCGGACGGCATCATCATCGACGGCGGCCAGTTGGGTGGCGGCGAAGTGCATGGTCACGGTGACCACCGCATCGCCATGGCCTTCAGCGTGGCCTCGCTGCGCGCCAGCGCGCCGATTCGCATTCATGACTGTGCCAACGTCGCCACCTCGTTCCCGAACTTCCTGGCACTGTGCGCCGAAGTCGGCATCCGCGTGGCGGAAGAGGGCAAGTCGTGAATTCGCAGGCACCGGTCATCACCATTGACGGGCCGAGCGGCTCGGGCAAAGGCACGGTCGCCGGCCTGCTGGCCCGCGAGCTGGGCTGGAAGCTGCTGGACTCCGGCGCGCTGTACCGTTTGCTGGCGTTCAACGCCAGCAACCATGGCGTCGACCTGACCAACGAAGAACTGCTGACCAGGCTTGCCGCCCATCTGGATGTGCAGTTCATCGCTGCCGAGCCCGGTAAGCTGCAACAGATCATCCTGGAGGGCGAGGACGTCAGCAACGTCATCCGTACCGAGACCGTCGGTGCCGGTGCGTCAATGGTGGCTTCGCTGCCGGCCGTGCGTGATGCGCTGCTGTTTCGCCAGCGCGAGTTCCGTGAGCTGCCTGGGCTGATCGCCGACGGCCGCGACATGGGTACCGTGGTGTTTCCGGACGCGCCGTTGAAGGTCTTCCTTACCGCCAGTGCGGAGGAGCGCGCACGTCGGCGCTACCTGCAGTTGAAGGGCAAGGGTGAAGATGTTAGTCTGTCGAGTCTGCTGGATGAGATTCGTGCGCGTGATGAGCGTGACACCCAACGTGCAGTGGCCCCGCTGAAGCCAGCGGCAGATGCCATTCAGTTGGACTCTACCGAGTTGTCCATCGAGCAGGTGTTGCAACGTATCAGGAGCGAGATCGCCCAGCGCGACCTTCTCTGATCACCAGGAGAGCAGGCAGGTTCACCAGTCAACGTCTTGCCGGCCCTCCTTTACTTAAAACAGACCCACATTGTCTGGAATGTGGCGAGGGGCGTTTGTTTCGCCCGAATCTACAGGAATTAAAATGAGCGAAAGCTTTGCAGAACTCTTTGAAGAAAGCCTGAAAACCCTCAATCTTCAGCCGGGTGCCATCATCACCGGTATCGTTGTCGACATCGACGGCGACTGGGTTACCGTACACGCTGGCCTGAAGTCCGAGGGTGTCATCCCGCTCGAGCAGTTCTACAACGAAGCTGGCGAACTGACCATCAAGGTCGGTGACGAAGTTCACGTTGCGCTGGACGCGGTCGAAGACGGCTTTGGCGAAACCAAACTGTCCCGTGAAAAAGCCAAGCGCGCCGAGTGCTGGATTGTTCTGGAAGCAGCTTTCGCCGCCGAAGAAGTGGTCAAGGGCGTTATCAACGGTAAGGTTAAGGGCGGCTTCACTGTCGACGTTAACGGCATCCGTGCGTTCCTGCCGGGCTCCCTGGTTGATGTCCGCCCAGTGCGCGACACCACCCACCTGGAAGGCAAAGAGCTGGAATTCAAGGTCATCAAGCTGGACCAGAAGCGCAACAACGTTGTCGTTTCCCGTCGCAGCGTGCTGGAAGCCGAGAACTCCGCCGAGCGCGAAGCCCTGCTGGAAACCCTGCAGGAAGGCCAGCAAGTCAAAGGTATCGTCAAGAACCTCACCGACTACGGCGCATTCGTGGACCTGGGCGGTATCGACGGCCTGCTGCACATCACCGACATGGCCTGGAAGCGCATCAAGCACCCATCGGAAATCGTTAACGTTGGCGACGAAGTCGACGTACGCGTTCTGAAGTTCGACCGCGAGCGCAACCGCGTTTCGCTGGGTCTGAAGCAGATGGGCGAAGATCCGTGGGTCGCTATCACTGCCCGTTACCCAGAAGGTACTCGCGTACAGGCTCGCGTTACCAACCTGACCGACTACGGCTGCTTCGCTGAGCTGGAAGAAGGCGTTGAAGGTCTGGTACACGTTTCCGAAATGGACTGGACCAACAAGAACATCCACCCGTCGAAAGTCGTTCAGGTTGGCGACGAAGTGGAAGTCATGGTTCTGGACATCGACGAAGAGCGTCGTCGTATCTCCCTGGGCATCAAGCAGTGCAAGTCCAACCCATGGGAAGACTTCTCCGGCCAGTTCAACAAGGGTGACAAGATCACCGGTACCATCAAGTCGATCACCGACTTCGGTATCTTCATTGGCCTGGACGGCGGCATCGACGGTCTGGTTCACCTGTCCGACATCTCCTGGAACGAAACCGGCGAAGAAGCCGTACGTCGTTTCAAGAAGGGCGACGAGCTGGAAACCGTCATCCTGTCGGTCGACCCAGAGCGCGAGCGCATCTCCCTGGGCATCAAGCAGCTGGAAGACGATCCGTTCTCCAACTTCGTTGCTGTCAATGACAAGGGCGCTATCGTCAAGGGCATCGTGAAAGAAGTTGACGCCAAAGGCGCCATCGTCACCCTGGCCGACGACATCGAAGCTACTCTGAAGGCTTCCGAAATCAGCCGTGACCGCGTTGAAGACGCGCGTAACGTTCTGAAGGAAGGCGAAGAGATCGAAGCCAAGATCATCAGCGTTGACCGCAAGTCCCGCGTTATCAGCCTGTCGATCAAATCGAAAGACGACGCTGAAGAGCGCGAAGCTATCCAGAGCCTGAAAAACGCTCCGGAAGCTGCTGCCGACACCACCATGGCTGCGCTGCTGCGCGAAGCAATGGCCAAGCAGAACTGAGTTCTGTTTGATCGGTAAAAAGGGCGACCCTCGGGTCGCCCTTTTTTTTGCGTTTTTATTGGTGGGGTAGTGGGGTGGTGGGGGAGTGTTTGCCGTAAGGGTTATGTCGCCAGTGAGATCGAGCGCCGCCCGGGCCAGGCATCTCTACCGCCATACCCTTAAAGCCACACCGCATCCCAATGTGGATAATCACCAACCGTGGCCACCAATCCTGCCCTTACCGGATTGGCAACGATATATCTCGCGACCTTGAAAACATCCTCGTCCTTGCGCAAGGTCCGGTCGTAATAACCTGCCTGCCACACCGGCTTCCCCTTCGCTCCGGCCTTGTGCAGCGCATTGCTGGACTGGCATTTGAAACGTTGCATCAATGTGCCAAGCGTCACTTCTTTCAGCTCAATCAGCCAGTGCACATGGTCTGGCATTACGACCCAGGTCAGTGATCGGCAATGGTGTTGTTCTTCCGCGTAACGGAGGTTCTGAATGACCAGTCGTGCAAAGCGAAGGTCCTGAAACAAAGGCCTGCGTAGGTGAGTGACGGTAGTCAGCATGTAGAGCCTGCCTGGCACTGAGCATCTTGCGCGGCGAAGCCTGCAGCCATGAGGGTTGGGCATTGCGTTCATCCTTGGGCGAGTATGTGCTCGATTAGCGTAGCCAGCCCATGCAGGAGTCGATTCGATAGAAATTTGCAGTATGTAAACGCGCACCAATGCGACCGCCTTGTTTGTACGACGCAATATCGCGAGATGCGCCAAGGCGTACGCGCGCAAATCCCCCAGAAATAACTGGCCCGAAACAACCGTAGGAGCGAGCGCAGCTCGCGATGCGCCGCGCGGGCGGCGCTCGGTCTCACAGGCGACGTACTTCTACCGCCATACCCTTGAAGCCACAGCGCATGGCATGAGGTTGCGCAATGGCCGGGTGTGTTTGGCGTGGGTTTTAGGGTGTGGCAGAAATCGAGCGCCGCCCGCGCGGCGCATCGCGAGCTGCGCTCGCTCCTACATTTATTTCGGGCCAGTCACGCCTGTGACAGGCGCGCGCGACCGCCTTGTTCGTACGACGCAATATCGCGACATGCGCCAAGGCGTTCGCGCGCAAATCCCCCAGAAATAATTGGCCCGAAACAACCGTAGGAGCGAGCGCAGCTCGCGATGCGCCGCGCGGGCGGCGCTCGGTCTCACGGGCGACGCATCCCTATCGCCGTACCCTCAGACCCCTGTGGTTGGCGGCCCGCCACCCATCATGCCAAGCCTGTCAGCGCACGGCATGTAGACCATTCCCGTAAAACTTCAATCTTGAATTTTTTTATTAAGTCAAGAACCACCCTGTTCAAATCCTTCCCAGCGTGCTACAAACTGGTTAAGCAATGATCTAGCTGCTTGATAACGAAGGGAAAAATATGACGAAGTCGGAGCTGATCGAACGTATTGTCACCCATCAGGGGCTGCTATCGTCCAAGGACGTTGAGCTGGCCATCAAGACCATGCTTGAACAGATGTCACAATGCCTGGCTACCGGCGATCGCATCGAGATTCGCGGTTTTGGCAGCTTCTCGCTGCACTATCGCGCCCCACGCGTAGGCCGTAACCCCAAGACCGGCCAGTCGGTCAGCCTCGAAGGCAAGTTCGTGCCGCACTTCAAACCCGGCAAGGAACTGCGCGACCGCGTCAATGAAGAAGACGAGGCCGAAGCCTGATCAATCAAGGAGCAATCTGATGCGTAACCTCAAGCGCGCCCTGGCGGCGGTGTTCGTGCTGCTGTTGGCGGCTGTGGTGCTGTTCTTCGTGCTGGAGAATCAGCAAGCCGTGTCTCTGGTGCTGTTTGGCTGGGTCGCGCCTGAGGTGCCAGTAGCTTTGCTGGTGCTGGCCGCCTTGGTCATCGGCCTCGCCGTCGGGCCATTGCTGGGTGCCTACGGCGTGCAGCGCAGTAAGCGCAAGATCAGGGCTTCAGCCCGCCAGGCGGCACTGAGCGGCAATTAAGGAATCTTCCTACGCCCATTTGGGAAAGTCTCGCCTATGCCTGCACCGGCCCTCATGGAGTAATAGCGCACTTCATTTTCGGCCCAGGTGAGTGTGCGCAGCATGGAATATCCCGTCCTTTCCCATCACGGTGGCGCCCGCGGCGTCACCGGCTCCTGCCACCAGCTGCACCTCGCCCCCTCTGTCAGCCTGCTGGTGGACTGCGGCCTGGAGCAGGGTGCCGATGCAGCACCGGGCACCGAAACTGCGCCGCTCGGCTTCGACGTGCAGGGCATCCAGGCTCTGGTCATCACCCATGTGCACCTTGACCATGTCGGGCGTATCCCGGCGCTGCTGGCAGCCGGCTACCGCGGCCCCATCCTGTGCAGCGAGCCCTCGGCCCGGCTGCTGCCGCTGGTGCTGGAAGACGCCTACAAGCTCAGCATCAGCAGCGACCCCGTCCAAGTGGCGCGGTACCTGGATTTCATCCGTGGCCTTATCGTGCCGCTGCCTTTCGAGCAGTGGCACACCCTGGTCGAGCGCCCGGGCCTGACCTGTCGCATTCGCTTGCAGCGCGCTGGCCACCTGCTGGGATCGGCCTATGTCGAATGCGACATGCAGCATGAGGAGGCCAATACACGCTACGTGTTCTCCGGCGACCTGGGTGCCTGTGGCAACCCGTTGCTGCGCCCCGTGCAGCCCCCTGAGCGTGCAGATGTGCTGGTGCTGGAAAGCACTTACGGTGACCGCCTGCATCCTCCGGTCAGCGACCGTCAGCAGCGGCTGGAAGCCGCGATTGATCGCGCCCTGGCTGACCAGGGCACTCTCCTCATTCCGGCGTTCAGCCTCGGTCGCACCCAGGAGCTGTTGTACGAACTCGAAGCCATCCTCCACCGCAAGGCGCTGCTCAGCACGACCGCCTCGGCCCCTGAAGGCGATTCACTCGACTGGTCGCAGCTGCCCATCATCCTTGATTCACCCTTGGCCCAGCGCATCACCGGTGTGTACCGCGACTTGCACGAGTACTGGAACGCAGAGGCCAGGGCGCGGCTTGCCGAGGGGCGTGATCCGCTCGGGTTCGACCAGCTGATCAGTATCGACACCCATGCCCGCCACCAGCAGGTAGTCAATTACCTCAAGAGTACCGAGCGCCCCGCGATCGTGATTGCAGGCAATGGCATGTGTTCCGGTGGGCGCATCGTCAATTACCTGAAGGCCATGCTCGGTGATCCCCGGCATGAGGTGATGTTTGTGTGGTATCAGGCCAAGGGCACTCCGGGGGCGGTGATTCAGGCCAGCGAAGGGGCGGAAGGGTTTGTGCAGATTGATCTGGATGGGCAGATGTATGAGGTGCGAGCGAAGGTGATGACCTTGGGCGGCTACTCGGGCCATGCGGATCAGGCGCAGTTGGTGGCGTTCGCGCGCGGCTGCAATGCACGGCGGATAATGTTGGTGCATGGCGAGAAAAGGGCGAAGCAAACGCTTGCGAACGCGCTGCGCGTAAGTTTTACGCAGCCTGGGCATGAGGTGTGCGTCACAGTCGCAACATGACCTTCTGGCGGGAAGGTTGAGGTCTGTCAGATAGTGAGGAACTTTTGCGGGGCGGGTCTTTCTACTACTGCTTGAAGTAAAGTTAGAAGCGTGGCAGAAAGAGTGGCGAATAGCCGCTACGCTTGATTCGAAGGGTGTTGAGTTGCTTAGGTTGGAAGCCTGCCCCCGAGATGATGCAATAAGACAGACCCAAGGAAAAAAAGACTAAATGCGCAATGAACGCGAGCGCCTGAGTGGTAGCGACGAGATTGACCTGATTGAGCTTGTGCAGGGTGTTTGGCGCCAAAAAATCTGGGTAGGGCTGGTTGCAGTACCGGTAATTGCTTTGGGTTTGGCGTATGTGATGATGGTTTCGCCGGTGTATGAAGCGAAGCTGTATATACAGCCTCCTTCCCAGAGCGAGATTGCCCAACTGAACTACGGTCGTGGTGAGGGAACGGGCCTGGCGCCACTGAGTGCCAAGGATGTGTACAGCATCTACCTCAAGTCCCTTCAGTCTGAAGCAGTACGAGACAAATTCTTTCGCAGCGCCTTCCTGCCCATGCTGACCGAAGAGGAGCGGGGCGGTTCTCGTGATGCCCTGTATGCTCAGTTCAACGGTATGCTGAAAGTGGCACTCGCTAGCAAAGACATGCCTGATCGCTACGTGCTGACCGCGAATCTTGAAGACCCGCGTCTTGCGGCGACCTGGGTGTCGAATTACGCAGAGTTGGCTGCTGAGCGAGCGAAGAACGAGTTGTTGAGCGGTACCCGCAGTGACATATCGATCATGGCTGATAACCTTGACCAGCAAATCAAGGCTGCGCGAGCCGCTGCCAGCAATCAGCGCGTGGACCAGATTGCCAAACTGAAGGAGGCGTTGCGCGTAGCGCAGTCGATTGGCCTGGAAAAGCCGCCGATCATTTCCGAAACCCTGTCCAGTGAAGTGTCCGCTGGCATGAATGGGGCTCTCACCTACATGCGCGGCACCAAGGCGCTGGAGGCAGAAATCGCCAACCTGGAGGCGCGCTCATCGGACGATCCATTCATCCGGAATTTGCGTGAAAAGCAGGAGAAACTCAGTTTCTTGCGGGCGTTGAAGGTCGACCCTTCCCTTGTTGCCATGTATCAACAAGATGGCGCCGTATCCCAGCCTGACAAGCCTATCAAGCCGCGAAAAGCCGTGATCATGTTGCTATCGGCGCTGGTGGGAGTAGGGCTTGGTGTGTTGGTTGCCTTGGGGCGGGATATCTGGTGCAGGCGCAAAGCGACGAACGGAGGGGAACTTACCTGATTGCAAGGCGTCGTTAAGCGTTGTTGTCGGTTGCGGAAGGTGTAACAATAGCCTTTCGTCGCCGATGACATGGAAAGCTGGAAGAGCGAGCACGACACGCTGATCTGCCCTGCCTGTCTTGGTTAACCCCGTTTCAGACAGGGAAATTTTGTGAATAGCGTTGTGCGTCCCCCCTCCATGGCCGGCTCTGGCGAAATCGATCTTTTCAACGTACTGCGCACTATCTGGCGTAGGCGGTTCCTCATCGCTGCTGTGGGTGGCGTCTGTGCACTTTTCGGCGCCGCAGTCGCCTACAACATTACGCCTGTCTATGAAGCGTCCACAAGTTTAAGGCCGGTCGCCTTGAACCAGTTGGATGCTTTGAATCGGTCAAAAATCTACTCATTGCCTCCGGCTGAAGCGCTCAAGAGAGTGGGGGCATCGCTGGATTCCTATACCACCCGGTTGGACTTCTTTCGGTCCAGGCCAGATCTCATCGATGCTTTCAAGGATGAAGGGCAAAGTGTCGATCAGGCATTTGAAGACTTCAACCGCGACGGCCTCAGCGTAGTGTTGGCAGACCCGAAAAAGAGCGATTCGCTAAGCGATTTTGTCGGGTTGAAGATGCGCTATGAAAAAGGCGTGAATGGCGCTGCCATCCTCAACGATTTCGTTGATTATGCCGTTGAGCGTGAGCGTAGCCAGTTGTCCAAGGATATGCAGATTATCTTGGCCAACCGCTTGGCAGAGGTGGACAAGCAGCTGAACTCTGCGGTGTCGGAGTACAAGGCTGGAAACGAGAGCCGTATTGCCCGCCTTGAAGAGGCCGATGCAATCAAGCGTGCGCAGCTGAATGATGAGCTCAAGGCTTTGCGTGTTCAGTTGAAATTGCGCCGCGAAGCGCGCCTGGCCGAACTTGATGAGGCTATCAGTGTTGCGCGAAGCCTCGGTTTGAAGAAGCCTTCGACACCCTCGCTGATGGCTGATGATGGTGCAGCAACTGGCAATATCATTCGTACCGAAGTAAACGGTAGGCCGGTGCCGCTGTACTTTATGGGTACTGAGGTGCTTGAGGCTGAGCGTGCTGCATTGCGAAAGCGTACGTCAGATGACTTCGTCGAGCCGAGAATCGGCCAGATCCGCAAAGAGCTCATCCTGCTTTCGACCAACCGTAAGGTCCAGGCAATCAAGGCCCGTGCGAGCGAAGCTGCGTTTTTGGAGGGGGTTGAAGCGCTTCGCGTGGAGCGTGCGCGCTTGCAAGCCATCGATACCCAGCTGGAGGGCCTGCACCTGGTGAATATTGACCAGCGCGCGGTGCCTTCGAGCAAGCCTTTGAAGCCGCGTAAAGCACTCATCGTACTCATCGCATTTATCGGCGGTCTGTTGCTCGGAACGGTTATTGCTCTGCTGCGAGGTGCGTTCAAAGACCACGCGAGGCTGCAACGCGTACTTGAAATCGAGGGTTCGGCACATCGCGTCATACCTGATGAATTGGCAGGGCAGAACCCTGCCAGGCTGGCAGATGCGCAAGCTTGAGCGCCCAATTCTATGATGTTGTTTTAGTGGCATTTGGTGGTTCTAGGTCCCAGGAAAACTCCGATGGATTGCCGCAGCCTAACCGCATATGATTGTGGCGCATCTCATTGATGGCAGCCACCGGGCCGCTCCCCGGGCAAATGTAAGTGGGCGTTTTTTGCTCGACAGCATGCACAGTGCATGCTGGCGCCGAATGGATTCACTCGACTGACGAATGAATCGAAGAAGGTTCAAATAACCCGTTGTTCAGCCGTGGAAACGGGCAGGTATATTCAAGGTGAGTTGGGAAGCATGACAGATATGAATGCGGTGGTAGAAAAGTTCAAAAGCCGGCAGGCCTTGATTGGTATCGTGGGCCTTGGTTATGTCGGGTTGCCGCTGATGCTGCGTTATAACGCCATTGGTTTTAATGTGCTGGGTATTGATATCGATCAATCGAAAGTCGATAAACTCAATGCTGGTCAGAGCTACATCGAGCACATCCCGGCTGCCAACATCAGCAAGGCGCGCGAAACCGGCTTTGAGGCTACCGTCGACTTCAAGCGTGCCAGCGAGTGTGATGCACTGATCCTGTGCGTGCCCACCCCACTGAACAAATATCGCGAGCCCGACATGAGCTTCGTGATCAACACCACCGATGCCATCAAGCCATACCTGCGTGCAGGCCAGGTGGTTTCGCTGGAAAGCACCACCTACCCAGGTACCACCGAAGAAGAGTTGCTGCCACGTGTGCAGGAAGGCGGCCTGGTGGTAGGTGAGAACATCTACCTGGTCTATTCGCCAGAGCGTGAAGACCCGGGCAACCCGAACTTCGAGACCCGTACCATTCCCAAGGTTATTGGCGGTCACACCCCAAATTGCCTGGAAGTGGGTATTGCACTGTACGAGCAGGCCATCGACCAGGTCGTACCGGTAAGCTCCACCAAAGCTGCCGAAATGACCAAGTTGCTGGAGAACATTCACCGTGCGGTGAACATCGGCCTGGTCAACGAAATGAAAATCGTCGCCGACCGCATGGGTATCGACATTTTCGAAGTGGTCGATGCTGCAGCGACCAAGCCTTTCGGCTTCACCCCTTACTACCCGGGCCCGGGCCTGGGTGGCCACTGCATTCCGATCGACCCCTTCTACCTGACCTGGAAGGCGCGCGAATACGGCCTGCACACCCGTTTCATCGAGCTTTCCGGTGAAGTCAACCAGGCCATGCCTGAGTACGTGCTGGGCAAGCTGATGGATGGCCTGAACGACGCCGGCAAGGCACTGAAGGGCAGCCGTGTACTGGTGCTGGGTATCGCCTACAAGAAGAACGTCGACGACATGCGCGAGTCGCCATCTGTCGAAATCATGGAACTGATCGAGGCCAAGGGTGGCGTGGTTGCGTACAGCGACCCACACGTCCCGGTGTTCCCGAAGATGCGCGAGCACCACTTCGAGCTGAGCAGCGAGCCGCTGACCGCCGAGAACCTGGCAAGCTTCGACGCCGTGGTTCTGGCCACCGATCACGACAAGTTCGA
The DNA here is from genome assembly GCF_029871175.1 of Pseudomonas sp. BN607. Classification (NCBI taxonomy): domain Bacteria; kingdom Pseudomonadati; phylum Pseudomonadota; class Gammaproteobacteria; order Pseudomonadales; family Pseudomonadaceae; genus Pseudomonas; species Pseudomonas sp. BN607. The sequence continues at coordinate 285,071 of NZ_SSOE01000066.1, read as the reverse complement.
CTATGCCCTGATCGAAGCCAAGGCCAAGCTCATTGTCGACAGCCGCGGCAAGTACCGCACGCCGACCGCGCACATCATCAAGGCCTGATCGGCGTCGCTAGCAAATTGATCCGCCTGGCCCTCAAGGGCAGGCGGATTCATTCGTCTTCAAAGGAAGCCTCATGAAAAACTTTGCTCTCATCGGTGCTGCAGGCTACATCGCCCCTCGCCACATGCGCGCCATCAAGGACACCGGCAACCGTCTGGTCTCCGCGTACGATATCAATGACTCGGTAGGTATCATCGACAGTATCTCGCCGCAGAGCGAGTTCTTCACCGAGTTCGAGTTCTTCCTCGACCACGCCCATGGCTTGAAGCGCAACCCGGCCACTGCCCTGGATTACGTTGCGATCTGCTCGCCCAACTACCTGCACCACCCGCACATTGCCGCGGGCCTGCGCCTGGGCTGTGACGTCATTTGCGAAAAGCCGCTGGTGCCGACCCCGCAGCAATTGGACGAGTTGGCATTGGTCGAGCAGGAAACCGGCAAGCGCCTGTACAACATCCTGCAGTTGCGCCATCACCAGGCAATCCTCGCTCTGAAGGAGAAGGTCGCCCGCGAGAACAACCCGCACAAGTATGAAGTCGACCTGACTTACATCACCTCGCGCGGCAAGTGGTACCTGCAAAGCTGGAAGGGTGACCCACGCAAGTCGTTCGGTGTGGCCACCAACATCGGCGTGCACTTCTACGACATGCTGCACTTCATCTTCGGCAAGCTGCAGCGCAACGTTGTGCACTTCACTTCCGAGCACAAGGCCGCCGGTTACCTGGAGTACGAGAAAGCACGCGTACGCTGGTTCCTGTCTGTAGACGCCAACGACCTACCTGAGTCGGTGAAGGGCAAGAAGCCAACCTACCGTTCGATCACCGTCAATGGTGAGGAAATGGAATTCTCCGAAGGCTTCACCGATCTGCACACCACCAGCTATGAAGAAATTCTTGCTGGCCGTGGTTACGGTATCGAGGATGCGCGTCACTGTGTCGAAACCGTGAATACCATTCGTAGCGCTCCTGTTGTTGCAGCGGCGGATAACGAGGGGCACCCGTTCGTTATGGCGCTTTCGCGCTGACGGGAAACAAGCGGGTAGCGCCTGAGCGTTACCCGTGGCCAGCCTTGGCGGGATCGCAATTTAAAAGGCATGGTCACCGAGAGTCCTTGGGCTCAACTCGTGGCTTTCTCCGGTAGCGTTTTTTCCATCGTCCCGATCATGAACGCTAACTCAACTATCCGCATAGGCACCCTCTCAATGGTTCGGTGCTCGTCGATATTGGCAATACGCGTCAGCAGCGATGCGGCATGCGTTCGATCAACCTCAATCAAGTGTGAGTCTCAAACATGAATTACTCTCAGCATCCGAGTGCCATCGTCGATGAGGGCGCGCAGATCGGTAACGGCTCCCGGGTCTGGCACTTTGTTCATGTGTGTGCCGGTGCTCGGATTGGGGAGGGCGTTTCCTTGGGGCAGAACGTCTTCGTAGGCAACAAGGTCGTGATAGGCGACCGTTGCAAGGTCCAGAACAACGTGTCGGTATATGACAACGTGACCCTGGAAGAAGGCGTGTTCTGTGGCCCGAGCATGGTATTCACCAATGTCTACAATCCCCGTTCGTTGATCGAACGTAAGGACCAGTACCGTGACACTTTGGTCAAGAAAGGCGCAACGCTGGGTGCCAACTGCACCATCGTCTGCGGGGTTACCATTGGGGAATACGCTTTCGTCGGGGCAGGCGCAGTGATCAATAAGGATGTGCCAGCGTACGCCCTTATGGTTGGCGTTCCGGCGCGGCAAATTGGCTGGATGAGCGAGTTTGGTGAGCAACTGGAGCTGGGCGAGAAGGGCGAGGCGGTTTGCTCGCATACTGGCGCACGTTACGTTTTGAGTGAAGGGATCCTGAACAAGGTGGATGTCTAACATGATCGAATTCATTGACCTGAAAAGCCAGCAAGCGCGCATCAAAGACAAGATTGACGCAGGTATCCAGCGCGTGCTGGACCATGGGCAGTACATCCTCGGCCCGGAAGTGGCGGAGCTTGAACAGCGCCTTGCTGAGTTTGTCGGTGCGAAATATTGCATCACTTGCGCAAATGGTACTGATGCTCTGCAGATTGCTCAGATGGCGCTGAATATCGGTCCGGGCGATGAGGTCATCACCCCAGGCTTCACCTATATCGCAACTGCTGAAACAGTAGCATTGCTAGGGGCGAAGCCTGTGTATGTGGATGTTGACCCGCGTACCTACAACCTTGATCCCGCATTGCTCGAGGCTGCGATCACTCCCCGTACCAAGGCGATCATTCCAGTCTCCCTGTATGGACAATGCGCTGATTTCGATGCAATCAATGCTATTGCTGCCAAGTACGGTATTCCGGTCATCGAGGATGCAGCACAGAGCTTTGGCGCATCCTATAAAGGGAAGCGCTCCTGCAATCTCTCGACGATATCCTGCACCAGCTTCTTCCCAAGTAAGCCGCTGGGCTGCTACGGCGATGGTGGTGCCATTTTCACAAATGACGAGCAGCTTGCGACCGTGCTTCGTCAAATCGCGCGCCATGGTCAGGATCGCCGTTATCACCATATTCGTGTCGGTGTGAATAGCCGGCTGGATACCATGCAAGCAGCCATTCTGCTGCCCAAGCTCGAGATCTTCGAAGAAGAGATAGCCCTGCGCCAACAGGTTGCCGATAACTATGATCGTCTTCTCGCCGAAGCAGGCATTGAAACGACCCCGTATATCGAACCACACAATATCTGTGCCTATGCGCAGTACACCGTTCGTGTCCAGAACAGGGATGCTGTACAGGCCAGGCTGAAGGAGGCTGGCGTACCTACAGCCGTGCACTATCCGATCCCGCTGAACAAGCAGCCCGCAGTGGCTGATGACGCCGCTCAGTTGCCAGTCGGTGACGAAATCGCTGGCCAAGTGATGAGCCTGCCGATGCATCCGTATCTGACGCTGGCGGACCAAAAAATCATTGTCGCGGCGCTAAAAGCGTGCTGAAAGCATTGCGTGCCGTGAAGAACGGAAAGAATGATTTCCTGCGTAATGTGTTGACGCTGATGACCGGCACCACACTTGCGCAGGCGATTCCGATTGCGGCAATGCCTTTGTTGACGCGCCTGTACACGCCGGAGGATTTCGGCGTGTTGGCGCTTTATATGTCCTTGGCGGGGATGATTTCAGTCATCATCACCGCCAGGTATGAAGTCGCAGTGATGTTGCCCGAGCGAGACGAGGACGCAGCCAGCTTGGTTACGTTGTCGATTTGTATAGCGAGCGCTATCAGTCTTGTGCTTCTGGTAATAGTCTCCCTGTTCAATGAGGACATCCAGGCACTGCTCAACAACAAGGCAATCGGTCCCTGGCTTTACCTACTGCCGATAACGGTTTTCGTGACGGGCATGTGGCAGGCATTGAACTATTGGAACAACCGGTCCAAGAAATTCAAGCGCCTGGCTGTCAGCCGCGTTACGCAGGGTGGAGGCATGACGCTTGCCCAGTTTCTGCTGACCGGGTTATCGACGGGTGGCCTTGTGCTTGGCTACCTGGTCGGGCAAGTCGGCGGCTTGATGGTGTTTCTGACTAGAACATGGCGCGAAGATCGAGCTGTGCTTTCACGGATCAGCCTTGCGACGATGCTCGTGAACGCTCGTCGTTATAGCAAATTCCCTAAGTACTCGACTTTCGGAGCTTTGCTGGACAATGCAGCGGTCCAGATGCCAGTCCTTATGCTCAGCAAGTTCTACGATACCCACATCGTTGGCGTGTTCAGCCTCACATTCAGAGCGCTGAACTTGCCCATGAGCTTGATCGCGACCTCGTTCTCACAAGTGTTGTTTCAGCGCTTCGTGGTGCTGCAGCGAGAGAATCCCGACCGCCTGGCGCCTTTTGTCCTCAAGCTCTTTTTCGGCTTGTTGAGTTTGATGGTGCCTCTGGTGGGTTTTGTATGGGTGGTTGGTCCAGAACTCTTTGCCCTCGTATTTGGTGAGACCTGGCGACAGGCGGGCGAGTACGCCACCGTGCTTATTTTTGCGGTGGCCATACGGTTTGCGGTAAGCCCATTGAGTACCGTCTTGGCGATGGACCACAACATCAAGATAGGTACGCTGTGGCAGATGATCTACTTCGTGACCATCACCTCGACACTTTATATTTTCAGAAATGCAGGAATGGAAACGTTTTTACTGGCGTTCACCCTGCATGAAGTTGCCCTGTACAGCCTATATCTAGGCTTTATTATCTTTGGCGCGAAAAGACACAGGTTTGGATAAGCGATATGTGCGGAATATTAGGCGGTGTATGGAAACAGGCAGATAATTCGCTCGAAGCCAGGGTGAAATCCGCACTGCTGACCATTCAGCATCGTGGCCCGAATGATTCGGGGTACGAAATTACGTCAGTAAACGGCAGTTGCTTGGTTCTTGGTCATACTAGGCTGTCAATCATTGACTTGTCGAGTGCAGGGCATCAGCCGATGTATTCGCATGATCGAAAATACTCCGTGGTGTTTAATGGTGAAATTTATAACTACAGAGAGCTGCGTGCTGAACTTAGTGCTCTGGGTTACGAGTTTAGATCTGATTCAGATACCGAGGTGCTGCTGACGGCGTGGCAGCATTGGAAAGAGGCAAGCTTACTGCGGTTTGTGGGCATGTTTGCATTTGTGCTCTTTGATCACGAGCGTGGGAATATCTTCTGTGTTCGAGATGCTTTCGGTATCAAGCCGTTCTTTTATACATATGAGCAAGGTAACCTTATTTTTGCCTCTGAGGTGCCGGCCATCAAGGCGCTGAAGAAGAGTAAGGTTGGGCTGAATTGGCAGCGTGCGTATGATTATCTGGCTCACGGCGACTACGATACCAATGAGCAGACATTCTTTGAAGACGTCTTCCATCTTCCCCCAGGCCATATTATCCGCTACAACATTGCAGCATCGGAGATGCCTGCACCAGAGGCCTGGTATACCCCTCGATTGGAAGAACGTACGGACCTGAGTTTTGCGGATGCCGCGGAGGAACTACGTGAACGCTTTCTGAGCAGTATTCGCCTACACCTTCGGAGTGATGTGCCTGTTGGTGCGGCCTTGTCGGGGGGGCTTGACTCCTCTGCAGTGGTTTGCGCGATGAGGTACGTAGAGCCAGACATGCCGATCCATACCTTTAGCTATATTGCTAAGGGTAGCTCTTTGTCTGAAGAACATTGGGCGGACCAAGTCAATGAGTATGTTGGAGCACATGCCAATAAGGTAGTGGTATCTCCATCTGAATTGGTGCGTGATCTGGATGATATGATCCGTGTTCAAGGTGAGCCTTTTGGTAGTACTAGTATTTATGCGCAATATCGAGTCTACCAACTTGCTAAAGAGCGCGGGATTACTGTAACGCTGGATGGGCAAGGTGCGGATGAAATGTTGGCAGGTTACCTTGGGTATCCAGGTCAGCGGATACGTAGCCTTATTGAGAGAGGCCAGTATGCTCGTGCAATTAGCTTTCTCAACAACTGGTCTAAATGGCCTGGGCGTAGTGTGAAGTGGGGGGTGGGTACTACTCTAGGTCAGCTGACTTCGGGAACGATCAATGATGTTCTTCGTAGAATGGATGGTCGAGCCAATGTGCCAGTCTGGATGCATGAAGGGAGTTTGCGAGATGCTCAGGTTAATTGTGAGAACTCACGGCGCCATTGTCCAATTGACTTACGTGGACGTCGATTGACTGCAGAGCTTGCGGCATCGTTGCATCGGCGCGGCCTTCAGCATTTGCTTCGTCACGGTGATCGGAATTCTATGCGTTTCTCGATTGAAAGCAGAGTTCCCTTTTTAACGACAGAGCTTTCTCAATTTCTTCTCGCTTTGCCAGAAAATTATTTAATTTCTGATAAGGGGGAAACGAAGCACATTTTCAGAGCCGCTATGCGTGGCATCGTGCCCGACGACGTTTTAAATAGGCGAGATAAGGTCGGTTTCGAGACACCCGAGCGTGATTTCCTAATACAAAACGCCGGTAAGCTCAGAGCTTGGCTTCAAGAAGATCTTAACCTTCCTTTCCTGTCGTCTACGCGTGTACTTGCCGAATTTGACTCGGTCATTTCCGGAAGAAAAAAGCATTCATCCCAGGTTTGGCGTTGGGTGAATTTTTATCGTTGGCATCAATTGTTTATGAATTAACGTCTTTTTTTTGGCCGGCTTTGAGTTAAGCCTTTGTAAGTCAGGTATTGGATGCCGGAGGGGTCATGCGGTCCTTATCGCTGAGCATTAGTGTGCATAGGTTGATATTTTTATCATTTGTGATTTTGTTTCGCGTCCTGCTGGATACGTCATATTCGACAATTATTGCCAAAGATTTTGCGTCTGAAGGGTTTATTTTGAATGTGGAACCCTTTAACTATATGGTTTCATGGTTTTTGTATTTAATTTCTTTGCTTATTGTTTCTGATAGAGTGAAAAATGTCAGTCAATATTTTTTTGTTACTGCCATTCTTTGCTTGGTAGCACCGTTGACATCACTATATGGGCTCGATGCAACTCGCCCCTTATTCCCTGTTCTGGTTTCTCTCGGAGCTATTTTTACATCCTATTTTGTCTCAAAACAGAGCTTACTGAGTTTTAAAGGGCTTCCGGTAGTTTTGGGTGGCAGACCAATAGCGCTGATGGTGTCCTTGGCATTTGTTGTGGGTCTGGTGATTTGGTTTAAGCTTTCCGGTGCTAAGTCAAATTTGAATTTTTCAGAGGTTTATGAATATCGAGAGCTGAATGCAGAGCTCACGGCGCAAGGTATTCTCGCATACACAAATAATTGGACGTTTCAGGTTTTTAGCGTCTATCTCATTTGCTTTGCACTTTATGCGCGACGATTTTTGCTCGTGATACTATTGCTTGGGGTGCAGGTTTATTTTTTCTCTGTAGCCTCTCATAAGTCTATTTTGTTTCTCCCTTTGTTAGTTTTTAGTGTCTGGATTTACCTTAGACGCTCTGACTCTCTAATTATTCTGCCTCTGGCATGTGTGGGGGTTTTGGTGTTGACGATTGCGAGTTATATATTCCTTGATGATCTTTGGCTGACCTCTCTTTTGTCGCGTCGTGCATTTTATGTTCCTGCGGATCTATGTTTTGTATATTTTGATTTTTTCTCCACGCATGCACATGTTTATTGGTCTAACTCAGTGCTTTCATCCTTGCAGGCTTACCCCTACGGAAGCGTAGCTATACCATACGTTATTGGCGATTATTTAGGGAAGCCTGAAATGGGAGCCAATAATGGATTCATTTCAAGTGGTTTTGCGCATGCTGGCCTTTTCGGCGTATTTTTTTACGCGGCGCTAGTAGGTCTTCTCCTTAAACTGGTAAATGATCTCTCTAATGAACGGATGCCCGTCTGGGTAGCAATTGCTATTTCCATTGTTCCCTTGCGAAGTCTTTTGATGTCATCAGATCTATTTACAGTTATGCTTACGCACGGTTTCGCTGTTGCGATCGTGATCATGTATCTCTCACGCAAAAAGCCTTCGCCTGTACAAGCAGCCATGCTTTGAGAATTTAATATTTTGAAAGGTTTACCATGAAGATCGCACACCTCACTTCAGCTCATCCTAGGTATGACACGCGAATTTTTTTGAAAGAGTGTCGCAGCCTTGCTCAGGCAGGGCACGATGTTCATTTGATCGTTGCCGATGGAAAGGGCGATGAGATTTGCGACCAGGTAACTATCTATGATGTCGGCGCGTCGCTAGGTAGGCTAAATCGAATGTTACGCACGACCCAGAGGGTTTACGATAAAGCTTTAACCGTCGACGCAGATGTATACCATTTCCATGATCCAGAACTTCTGCCTATTGGGCTGAGACTGAAGTGGCGTGGGAAGAAAGTAATTTTTGATGCCCATGAAGATTTGCCGAAGCAGCTTATGGGGAAGCCTTATTTAAATAGTGTTTCGAAGTTTCTGCTTTCGAACTTTTTTGGTTTGGTTGAGAGAGTCGTCTGTAGGCGCTTCGATGCTATCGTGACGGCGACTCCATTTATCACTGATAAGTTTAAATCGATCAATTCTGCCAGTTTTACTGTCAATAACTATCCATTGATAGGGGAGCTCGCCTGTGGCGAGATCGACTGGGCGAAGAAGAAAAATGAAGTCAGCTACATTGGTGGAATCGCTTCTATCCGTGGCATTTTGCAGGTTATCACTGCAATGTCTCACACGAGCAGTGGTGCTCGCCTGCAGTTAGGTGGGCGTTTCTCTGAAAAGACAGTAGAGAATGAAGCGAAGTCTCATTTGGGTTGGTCAAAGGTTGATGAGCTCGGCTTTGTAGGGCGCGAAGGAGTCCGTGATGCCTTGGCCCGTTCAGTAGGGGGGGTAGTTACGTTCTTGCCTGCGCCTAATCACATTGATGCCCAGCCTAATAAGATGTTCGAATATATGAGCGCTGGCGTACCTGTTATTGCATCAAATTTCCCTCTATGGCGTGATATTATTGAGGGGAATGGTTGTGGTTTGTGCGTAGATCCCATGGATCCAAAGCAAATCGCGGACGCTGTCGATTATCTGATTACGCACCCAGAGGATGCTGAAGCGATGGGGCGTCGTGGTCAACTAGCGGTTCAGCAAAAATATAACTGGTCCATTGAGGAGCAGGTCCTCCTTGGCGTATACGAACGTTTAGCGCAATAGAGAGTTTGAAGTGAAGATACTTACTATTATTGGTGCTCGACCACAGTTTATCAAGGCCAGTGTTGTCTCGCGTGCGATCGGCCAATGCAGCCAGTTGAATGAAGTTATTGTGCACACTGGGCAGCACTTTGACGCAAATATGTCCGACGTGTTCTTTGAGCAGTTGGAAATTCCTCGGCCAAATTATCAGCTCAGTATTAGCGGTGGTTCGCATGGCTCAATGACCGGACGTATGCTCATTGAGATTGAGAAGGTGATTGAAAAAGAACGCCCGGATCGACTGCTCGTATATGGCGATACAAACTCGACACTTGCTGGTGCTTTAGCGGCTGCGAAACTACATGTACCTGTTGCGCACATTGAAGCAGGTCTGCGCAGTTTCAATATGCTGATGCCTGAGGAGATTAATAGAATCCTCACGGATCAAGTCAGTGACGTCTTGTACTGCCCTACTCAAACCGCGACTGAGAATCTTCGGCGTGAGGGCTTTGATAGCAAGCCTGTAGAGATTCTGCAGGTAGGCGACGTCATGCAAGACAGTGCGCTGCTGTTCTCTCAGCTTGCTGTGCCTCCTGCTGATGTGAAGTCGAAAGAGGGTTTTATTCTCGCGACATTGCATCGCGCTGAAAATACAGATGATCCCGCACGGTTAGCTTCAATAGTTAATGCTTTGAATGATATTCACACAACCGTTGCCCCTGTATTGCTGCCACTGCACCCCCGCACTAGGGGAGTAATCTCAAAACTGGGTATTGAGCTCAAGGTGAACACTATTGATCCAGTGGGTTACCTAGAAATGATATGGCTACTTCAGCGTTGTGCCGTTGTTCTTACAGATAGTGGTGGTGTCCAGAAGGAGGCGTTCTTCTTTGGTAAGGCTTGCGTCACGATGCGTGATCAGACTGAGTGGGTTGAGTTGATCTCTTGTGGGGCGAACATACTTGTGGGGGCAGATACAGACAGCATTGTTGAAGGTGTCCGAAACAATTATGGCCGTCTGGTTAACGATACGGATAATCTTTATGGCGGAGGGCAGGCTTCCCATCGAATTGCTCAACACTTGAGCAAGTATTCAGTGGCTGTCGGATAAAATAGCTATGAAGATCATGTATGTTAATCCTTATGCAGGAGGTCCAGGGGTAGGGCGATACTGGCGTGCTTTCCATTTATCTCGTGAATGGAAAAATAAAGGGCACGACGTTAAGGTCGTGTTGCCGGCTTATCATCATCTTATGGATGGAGAGCCGATGCCAGCCGGGGCCTCACGACATAGTGGTGTAGACTACATTTTTTTGCCAGCCATCAAATATTCTGGAAATGGTATTAAGCGCCTACTGGCAATGCTGTTTTTTGCAATTACTTTGCTGTGGTTCTTGCTTAGGCTTCCTCGCTCCGAACGTCCGGATCTCATTGTATACTCATCTGCGCATCCATTTGCTTACCCAAGTGCATTAATTGCTGCCAGGATATTCCGCTCAAAGATCTATTTTGAGGTTCGGGATCTGTGGCCCTTAAGCCTTGTGGAAGTTGCAGGTATTAGTGCGCGGCATCCTATAGTCTGGATGTTGAGCAAAATAGAATATTTGGCTTATAGGTGCTCGGATAAGATTATATCCCTTCTGCCTGGTGCCTTGGAACATATGGCGGCGCGCGGATTGTCAGTAGATAAATTTATATACGCGCCAAATGGTTTCTCCCTTGAGGTCACTTCTTCGGAATGCATTACTCATCCACTTATCTCTGATATCCAGTCATTTCAGAAGAATGGTGATTTTGTATATTTCTATGCCGGTGCGTTGGGTGAACCAAATGCGATGCATAAATTTGTAGATGCGCTTGAGTATCTGCCAGTATCTCAAGAACGTAAATTGCGCTTTGTAATCGTTGGTAAAGGCGAACAGGCCGAAGCACTACAGCGTCGTTGCGTTGAGCGATCTTTTGATTTCGTAAGTTTTTATCAGCAGGTTGACAAGGCAGTTATTCTTGAGGCTCTGAAATTCGTGGATGCTGGTTTTTTTGTTATGCATGATTTGCCCATCTACAGATTCGGTGTCAGCCTTAATAAGCTATATGATTACATGGCGCTCGGTGTTCCAGTTGTGGGGGCTTATAGGGCATTTAATGACCCGTTGGTGGAGGGTAACTGTGGCGTTTCTGTCGCGCCAGATTGCCCTAAAGAGCTTGCAGTTGCATTTGCTACTCTCTCACTATCCGATAAAGATGTCCTGCGCGCGATGGGGCAAAGAGGCCGTGCCTACTTAGCAACCAATTTCGAATATGCTGCTATCGCAAAAACAATAGTTGCAAGTGCTGAGGGGGTGGCATGATTTTGGTGACAGGTGCATCCGGTTTTATTGGCCGCGCGCTATGCGCCCGACTAACGGGTGATAACTATAAGGTGCGAGGAGCCGGGCGTAGCCAGGTTCATATCCCGGATCTGACGAATTATGTGAGCTGTGATTTGGAGCACGGGGGTGAGCTCGATCAACTCTGTAGCGGGGTGGATACGGTTATTCACTTGGCAGGCAGAGCTCACGTCCTAAAAGAAACCTCCGATAATCCTGTGTTGGCGTTTAGCCGAGCAAACGTTGATGTCTCAGTTAATCTTGCTCAGGCCGCAATTAGGCAGAAAGTTAGGAGGTTCATATTTTTAAGTTCGATAGGTGTTCATGCAGCCGAGAGTGAGGGGGGGGATAAGATCTCGGAAGCTAGTGCTTGTGCGCCTTCACAACTTTACGGTGTGACTAAGCTGGATGCTGAGATCAAACTTTTGGAGCTGGTCGAAGCGAGTGACATGGAGCTCGTTATCATTCGCCCTCCTTTGGTTTATGCAGGAGATGCGCCAGGAAACTTTCATCGCTTAATGTCAGTCATTTCTAAAGGTGTGCCGCTTCCATTCGCGAACGTGCATAACTTGCGTAGTATGATTGCTCGAGAAAACTTGATTGATTTCATAAGTCTTTGCATTACACACCCATCAGCAGCGAATGAAAAATTCGTTGTCTCCGATGGAGTGGGCGTGTCTACTCCGGAAATCGTTCGGTGCTTGGCCAAGGGGATGGGAAAATCACCGAAGCTTTTCGCGTGTCCTAGCATCTTACTGAGTGCTGGTCTGACGTTAATTGGCCGAAGGAATATGTACAACCAATTATGCAGGTCTTTAGTATTAGATAGCAGAAAGGCTAAGATGCTGCTTGGGTGGAAGCCACCGGTAGAGCCAGAGCAAGCGTTGGTGATCGCCGGTCGAGATTTTATAAAGACGAATTCTGATACCTTTAAGGGGCAAGGATAATGGGCATTATTTTTTTCTTGATCTCGGCTTTTTTTGCCTCTCTTGCCTTGACAGGAATGTTACGACGCTATGCTATAGCTCGCAGCATTATTGACATTCCGAATTCACGAAGTTCACATAACGTGCCAACTCCGCGGGGCGGCGGGGTTGCCATTGTAATCGCATTCCTTCTTGGATTACCTTTTTGCCTGATTTTTGAGCTGACAACCTGGCAAGCGGTCGTTGGGATCGGCGGGGCTGGGTTGATCATTGCGATCATCGGATTCATGGATGATCATGGTCACATTGCTGCTAGATGGCGACTGCTTGGTCATTTTCTCAGCGCAGTTTGGTTGCTCTGCTGGCTAGGTGGTTTCCCCAGTTTATATATTTTTGGCTATAGCTTAGATTTCGCACCGCTGCTCATTCTGTTTGCAACTTTTTATTTGGTATGGTTGCTCAATCTTTATAATTTTATGGATGGTATTGATGGGCTCGCAAGTATCGAGGCTGTCATCGCGACTTTGGTTATGTCCTTCATCTATTGGGTGTCTGGCTTTGATGGTCTGGCTGTTTTGCCCTTATTGCTTGCGTTTTCGGTAGGGGGGTTTGTTGTTTGGAACTTCCCTCCTGCCAAGATTTTTATGGGTGATGCTGGGAGTGGTTTTCTTGGTATCACATTAGGCGCTCTTTCCATTCAAGGAGCTTGGGCGTCACCGGTGATGTTTTGGTGTTGGCTCATACTCCTGGGGGTTTTTGTCGTTGATGCGACGTATACTCTCGCACGCCGACTTGCTCGAGGAGATAAAGTTTACGAAGCGCATCGTAGCCATGCGTATCAGTATGCATCACGCCTTTACGGTAGGCATCTGCCGGTGACCGCCGCGGTTGCCTTCATAAATCTTGTGTGGCTTGCCCCCATAGCAGTAATGGTTGCGCTGAACTGGGTACCTGGCCCTCTTGGTGTGCTCATTGCGTACGCGCCATTAATTGGTCTTGCGGTGAAATATCGGGCCGGTGACCTAGAGCTACGATGATTAAAGAGACGGCCCATATTTTCGATATGCGGAATAATGTTTTTTAGGAATTAGCGCGCAGTCATGCGGTTCCACTACAAAAGGCTCGGATGACCTTTTGAGAGCGAGGGCTTGTAAAAGATGAAAAGTATAAGGATGCGCATGCTTGCGCTGCCACGTCGTTACAAACGTGCGCTGCAGGTCGCAATGGATGTACTGCTGGTGGTCTTGGCCCTGTGGTTGGCTTTTGCCGTACGCTTGGGTATTGACGAAATGAACAATCCGCTAGTTACTCATCCATGGTTATTTGTGGCCGCGCCAGCGGTGGCAGTCCCCATTTTTATTCGCTTTGGTATGTATCGTGCAGTAATGCGCTACTTTGGGAATGACGCACTAATTGCAATCATCAAAGCGGTGAGCCTGTCCTCGTTGACTCTTGCTCTTATTGTCTATTGGTATGCCAACCATAAGTATATTGTTCCTCGATCGATCATTTTTAACTATTGGTGGCTGAGCCTGGTAATGATTGGTGGGCTGCGTCTGATCATGCGCCAATATTTTTTGGGGGACTGGTTCGCTACGACGCAACATGTACCTTTTGCTAATCGCGACAATGGCCTTCCTAAAGTGGCTGTGTATGGTGCGGGCGCAGCGGGAAATCAATTAGTGGCTGCCCTACGTATGGGGCGTGTTATGCGTCCGGTAGCTTTCATTGACGATGATGAAGGCGTTGCAGACAGAGTAATCTCGGGGCTTACAGTCTTCAGAGGTAAAGACATTCAGAGAATGATCGACGTAACTGGTGCTGAAGAGGTGCTTCTGGCTGTACCATCTGCTACCAGAGCCAGGCGCAGAGAAATTCTTGGCGCACTAGAGGGGTTTCCACTTCACGTAAGAAGTATTCCAGGAATCATGGATCTGGCCAGCGGAAGAGTAAAAGTTGACGATATTCAAGAGGTTGATATCGCTGATCTTTTAGGGCGCGATGCTGTTCCTGCACAGAAAGATCTTCTGGCGCATTGCATTACTGATCAAGTAGTAATGGTGACTGGGGCCGGGGGGTCAATAGGCTCTGAGCTCTGCCGGCAGATTTTGTTGTTGAAGCCAAAAGCACTTCTGCTTTTCGAGCACAGCGAATTCAATCTTTACAATATTCATGGCGAGTTGGAGCAGGCTATATTAAGGAAATCGCTACCCGTACGCTTGCTGCCTTTTTTGGGGACTATCCGGAACCAGAAACATTTATTTGATGTTATGACGATGTGGCGTGTCGATACTGTATACCATGCTGCAGCATATAAGCATGTGCCAATGGTTGAGCATAACATTGCAGAAGGGATTCTCAACAATGTTATTGGTACGCTGAATACAGCGCAGGCTGCTTTGCAAGCTAATGTTTCTAATTTTGTGCTGATCTCTACAGATAAAGCAGTTCGCCCAACAAATGTTATGGGCAGTACAAAGCGTTTGGCGGAGATGGTCCTTCAGGCGTTGAGCAAAGAAGTTGCGGCTGTATTGTTTGGCGACTCAGCTAATGTGGCCAGTGTCAACAGAACTCGTTTTACAATGGTTCGCTTTGGTAACGTTCTAGGCTCGTCGGGATCAGTAATCCCATTGTTTCATAAGCAAATAAAAATGGGTGGCCCCCTGACTGTGACCCATCCTAAGATCACGCGCTATTTCATGACCATTCCTGAGGCGGCCCAGTTGGTTATCCAGGCTGGTTCGATGGGGCAGGGCGGCGATGTGTTTGTATTGGACATGGGGGAACCGGTTAAAATCGCCAGTTTGGCGGAGAAAATGATTCACTTGTCAGGTCTGAGTGTAAGGTCTGAAAGTAATCCTCACGGCGATGTTGCGATTGAGTTTACTGGACTACGCCCTGGAGAGAAGCTCTATGAAGAATTGTTGATCGGTGACAATGTATTACCTACCCAGCACCCCATGATTATGTCTGCTAGCGAAGACTACCTCTCATGGGAGGTGCTTAAAGAATCTCTGAGCTCATTGACCAAGGCTCTCGAGGATGAAGATTTCAATCGCGTTAGGCAGATACTAAGAGAGCTTGTAAGCGGCTACTCCCCTGAAGGTGAGATCGTTGATTGGGTGTATCAGCAGCGGCGCCTTGATGTGTAAGCATGTTCCCTGTTTGCCATTCGGCGACGGCTAATTTCTATGATATTCCTCTATACGGATATAGCCCTGTTTTTATTTTTCATATGATCTCTAGATGCTACTTGACACATTGCTTAGGGTTGCGAGGGGTAGCTGGCGTCTGAGTAGGGAGGCTCACGTACGGTTCTGCGAGAGGCTGAAGGTGAAACTCCTACGGCCTATTCACCAGCGCAAAGGCTTCTGCCGTTGGCTCGACGTCGAGCGTTTCGAACCCTGCCGGACGCCATTGACGAGGCTATCGTTCTGACCGACCAAGGCTCTGTCGGCAGCCAGCACAGCAGCCTGCCAATCTTGCAGCAACTGAAGTTAGCTGAATAAAACCCAGTCGCCGGTCACAACGCAAAGTGTACTGGTCAAGGCGGTGTAAATATCTGGCGAACTACTGGAGCCGGTTGGAACGGTATGTTGAGGCCGGCCTCTTTCGATCGACAACTATCGTGCGGACCGTTCGATCATGCCGTTTGTCATCGGGCGCAAGGCGTGGCTGTTCAGCGACACGCCCAAGGGCGGTATGACCACGCGCGGATCTATAGCTTGGTCGAGAACACGAATGTCAACGGCCAGGAGCACTATACGTAGCTGTACCACGTACTGGAAAGGCCGCCGAAAGCCTAATCGGTGGCCGACTAGGAGGCGTTACTGTCATCGAGCTGCTTACCTGAGATGCTACGGTAAGCCAGAGGTCTACTTTGCGGTAGACGTGGTTTAAGGAACTGCTGCGTATAGCTCACACCCTGATTGTTTCGCCGCTGCAAGCTCCTTTCCCTAATCAGCTTACAAGCTGGGGCGTTCTGCCACAGGCACTGTATTAAACTGACCAACGTCCGTCCCGACCATCGAAGTCGAGAAAGTTACCGAATACCGCCCCAGATCACTAAGGTTTCGGCCAAAATCAATGGCTACTCCATCAGCGTTCCACTTATAAACCTCAGCCTCATACGAAGCCCCGGACTTCAACTTCACCCAATGAGTCCCACTAGCCGCTGGCTGCCCCAGCTTATCAGTCAGCATTTCTTTGACCAGGTACAAATTATTAGCATTACCCGTCAACACCAACTGACTAACAGCTCCACCCTCCACCGTTGCAAACAACTTATACCCCGGCGAAATAGGCAGATACGGCAACCCCCGCACTTCAAAGCGTCCCGCTTTCTCCGTCGCAACGCGGCAAGGCTCGGTAGGGCGTATATCCCCCGTTGCACACTCCGGCACCTGGGTCAAAAAATCCCCTTGCAGATCCACCCCCAGGAAAGCACTGGGCGTGATCACCTGGTGAGCAAGCTGCGTGGACTGTGCCCAGACAGGCGTGGAAGCGAACAAGGCCGCAACAGCGACCGAAGGAAATATAGAAGGCATAAACATCCCTGTGAGCCCAGATGGCGTTCTTGAGAAAGTTTCGTATTTTGCCTCGCGGTCAATGACAGAACAACCGTCAAATGCGTGAACGGTGTCTTACCGCCACACGCGTCAGCGTTCCCGTCTAGAATTGCGCCAATGACATCCATCGACATCCACTCGAGAAGCGTCAAGCCTATGACAATCCTGATAACTGGCGGCGCCGGCTTCATCGGCGCGAATTTTGTGCTGGATTGGGTAAGCCAGTCCGGCGAACCCATCGTCAACCTGGACAAGCTGACCTACGCCGGCAACCTGCGGAGCCTCGCTAGCCTAGAGGGTAATCCGCAGCATGTCTTCGTGCATGGGGATATAGGCGATGGGCGGTTGGTGCAAAGGCTGTTGGCAGAGCATCGCCCCCGCGCTGTGCTCAATTTCGCCGCCGAGTCGCACGTCGACCGCTCCATTCACGGGCCTCGGGCTTTCGTTGACACCAATGTGATGGGTACCTTCCAGTTGCTGGAGGCCGTGCGGGGTTACTGGCATGGCCTGGATGAGGCAGCGCGGGTGGCGTTCCGCTTCCTGCATGTTTCTACCGACGAGGTTTATGGCTCGCTGAAAGCCGGCGAACCTGCGTTCACCGAAACCCACCAATACCAGCCAAACAGCCCGTACTCTGCCAGCAAGGCGGCCAGCGACCATCTGGTGCGTTCCTATCACCACACCTATGGCTTGCCGGTGCTCACCACCAATTGCTCGAACAACTACGGGCCGCTGCATTTTCCCGAAAAGCTGATCCCGCTGATGATCGTCAATGCCTTGGCTGGCAAGCCGCTGCCGGTGTATGGCGATGGGCAGCAGATTCGTGACTGGCTATACGTCAAGGACCACTGCAGCGCCATCCGCCGAGTGCTTGATGCAGGGCAGGTGGGTGAGGTGTACAACGTCGGCGGCTGGAACGAAATGCCCAACCTGGGCATCGTCCACCGTGTATGTGCGCTGCTCGATGAACTTCGTCCGCGGGCTGACGGGCAGCCTTACGCCAGCCAGATCAGCTTCGTCACCGACCGCCCAGGCCACGACCGCCGTTATGCCATCGATGCTCGCAAGCTTGAGCGCGAACTCGGCTGGAAGCCTGCCGAAACCTTCGAAACCGGCATTCGCAAGACGGTTACCTGGTACCTGGATAACGAGGATTGGGTCAAAGGCGTCATGGACGGCAGCTACCGCGACTGGGTCGCGCAGCAATATGGGGCTGACAAAGTTTGAAAATCTTGCTGTTGGGGAAGAACGGACAAGTGGGGTGGGAGTTGCAGCGCGCGCTCGCACCCCTAGGCCAGGTGATTGCGCTTGACCGCCAGGGCGAGGGTGAGTTGTGCGGGGACCTGAGTAATCTCGATGGTCTGGCGGCGACGGTGCGCTCGCTGGCCCCGGATGTGATCGTCAACGCTGCGGCTTACACGGCGGTGGACAAAGCTGAGAGCGAGCCAGAGCTGGCTGCCCGCATCAATGCCGATGCGCCGGGCCTTTTGGCCTGTGAGGCCGCCAGGCTGGGGGCACGGCTGATCCACTACTCCACAGACTATGTGTTCGATGGCAGTGGCCTGGCGCCGTGGCAAGAGGATGCCCCCACCGGCCCGCTGTCTGTCTATGGCCGTACCAAGCTCGATGGCGAGCTCGCCATTGAGGCCAGCGGTGCCTCTGCCGTAGTGCTGCGGACCAGTTGGGTGTATGCCGCGCGCGGCCACAATTTTGCCAAAACCATGTTGCGCCTGGCGGCCGAGCGCGACGCGCTCAATGTGGTGGCAGACCAGTATGGCGCCCCCACTGGCGCAGAGTTGATCGCCGATGTTACCGCCCATATCGTGCGGCAGCTCTTCAGTGTGCAGGATGCGAGCCCTTTGCTCGGCACCTACCATCTTGCGGCAGCCGGAGAAACCAGCTGGCACGGGTATGCCCAGTTCGTACTGGCGCAGGCGCGGCGCAATGGCATGGCCTTGAAGGTGTCCGCGGAACAGGTGGGTGCAATCAGTACCCAAGCTTATCCGGCGCCGGCTCCGCGCCCGCTAAATTCTCGGCTGGCATTGGCTAAGCTGGAAGAGACCTTCAATCTCAAGATGCCGCTTTGGCAACAAGGTGTGCAACGCATGCTGGACGAAATCCGGCGTTAGGAATAGTTATGGCACGTAAAGGACTCATTCTGGCCGGTGGCTCTGGCACTCGCCTGCACCCCGCCACGCTGTCTGTATCGAAGCAGCTGTTGCCGGTGTACGACAAGCCGATGATCTACTACCCGCTCAGCACGCTGCTGCTGGCCGGCATTCGTGACATTCTGATCATCTCCACGCCCCAGGACACGCCGCGTTTCGAGCAACTGCTGGGTGATGGTAGCCGTTGGGGCATCAACCTCTCTTATGCCGTGCAGCCTAGCCCGGACGGCTTGGCCCAAGCATTCACGATCGGGGCAGACTTTATTGGCAACGCCCTGTCGGCGTTGGTGCTGGGTGACAATATTTTCTATGGCCACGACTTCCAGTCGCTGCTGCTGAGTGCTGGCCAGCGGCAGTCGGGGGCCAGCGTGTTTGCTTATCACGTCCAGGACCCGGAGCGTTACGGTGTCGCGGAGTTCGATGGCAGCGGGCGCGTACTGTCGATTGAAGAAAAGCCGAAAGCCCCGAAGTCCAACTATGCGATCACCGGTCTTTATTTCTACGACAACCAAGTCGTCGACTTGGCCAGGCAGCTTAAACCGTCGGCACGCGGCGAATTGGAAATCACCGACCTCAATAACTTGTACCTGCAGCAACAGCAACTGCAGGTCGAGATCATGGGGCGTGGTTATGCATGGCTGGATACCGGTACCCACGACAGCCTGCTGGATGCCAGCCAATACATCGCCACCATGGAGCGGCGCCAGGGTCTCAAGGTGGCTTGCCCTGAAGAGATTTGCTATCGCGCGGGCTGGATCGATGCTGAGCAACTTGAGCGGCTTGCCCAGCCGCTGCTGAAGAATGGTTACGGGCAGTACTTGAGAAACTTGCTTGAAGTTAAGGTATTTTGACCTGCGCTATATCATGGACCTTCCCAGGTGTAGGCCTGGTTATCTCAAGGGCTTTCGGGCTCTGTGCCTGTGAGATCGAGCGCCGCCCGCGCGGCGCATCGCGAGCTGCGCTCGCTCCTACGTTTGTTTCGGGCCAGTAACGCCTGTGACAGGCGCGCGCGACCGCCTTGTTTGTACGACGTGATATCGCGCCATGCGCCAAGGCGTTCGCGCGCAAATGCCCCAGGAATAATTGGCCCGAAAAAAACGTAGGAGCGAGCGCAGCTCGCGATGCGCCGCGCGGGCGGCGCTCGATCTCACAAACGACAAACATTCCAAGGCATGCGCCTGTCAGCCCAACCCCAATCTCGACCTGCGACATATTCGGCAAGGGATGTGGGAATGTGGACGGCCGTGGGCGTGAATAGACGATTGGCGGTTCGGAGAAATCCTGCCGGCCATATCCTGGGGCGCGATTATCAACAGGCTGGTCCTCGGGAAGTCCGATGTTCAAAGATTTTGGGTCATCGATGTTGTCATGTTTATGTACTTATTTGGTTACCGTTGCCCGCACATGGTGGCTTTTTTACTGAGGGTTTCCCCGCTAGGGTTGATGACGCAGCCGAGGGAAACCGGCTGCTGAAAAACGACCAACCCAAGGAGTGTTCACCCATGCGCAACAACGTTCTGTCGTACCTGCTGCTGCCGCTGTTCGCCAGCCTGTCGTTCTCCCTTAGCGCGGCGCCTGCCAGCACCACTGCCGTGGTCGAACCGGTGCCGATAGTGGCCCAGGCGCCTGCAGCGGAGGCGCCGCGGCTGGATCTGAACAAAGCGGATGCGCTGACTTTGCAGAAGGAGCTGAATGGGATAGGCAAGGCTAAGGCCGAGGCCATCGTCGCTTACCGCGAGGCCAATGGGCCGTTTGCTTCGGTGGATGAGTTGCTGGAGATCAAGGGGATTGGGAACGCACTGCTGGAGCGTAACCGGGACAAGGTGATGGTGGAGTAACAGGGGAGGGGCCGGATTACTAATAATCTGGCCCCTGGCTGCGCGAAGTGACCAACGCCGCGGCCACCGGTATAGTCGCGTCCGATTACTGACCCACAAGCATAGGACGCTTACCTCTGATGTCGCAGAGCCATAAATTTGTCATCTGGATCCTGGTTATATCCATTGTCGTCGTATGCACGGCGGTTTTTGCATCAGGCACGTTAGCCATAGGCTTGGCCATTTTCATTAGCATCCTGATATGGCTCCTTCGGCCGTTGGTAATGCCCCCAGGCTACGGTATCAACAAAATTCGCATGGCCTGCTTGCTTGGCGCGATCGCGTTGACTGCAAGCGTAGGTGGTTGGGCGACTGCACTGGGTTCGGCGGTTGCCTCAGTGGTGGCCTCTCGGCAGCCTGAATGGTTGCCGGAATGGGTCAAAAATCTCAACTTTGATGTGACGACGCCAATTTCGGTGCTGGTGTTTTTCTATCTTGTCGTACTGACGGTGTTCTTTTTTACGCGTGACAAGACGATCGCAGGGAGCGATTCATCCCCACTGAAAGACGACTTTCCCGAGGAAAACTTTGAGAAAAAGCTGAAGGCGTTCTGTTCGATTCTGCGCAATGACCTCGTCACACTCGATAGGCAAAGCAATTGGAACCCAGAATACTATGCGGAGCTGGAAGCAGAGGTGGAAGTACTTTCCAGCCACGGCGTCGCGACCCGCAAGAAAGTGCTGGACCTACAGGAGGCGATTCAGGTCGACAAAAAGCTGCAGTCATTCTTGCTGCTGGGTGTGCCAGGGGCTGGCAAAAGTGTGGCGTTGCGCAAACTTGCCCTGGATATGATGGATGAGGTGAGTGCCACGAACCGCATCCCCATCTATATCAACCTGAGGGAATGGGTACCGAAGCGCGTGGATGACAACGGGCGGGTCAGCTTCGATTTTCGCGATCTGAAGGCCTTTGTACTGGCGAGAATCACCAAAGACGACGACTTTCTCGAAGGGTTCGTGAACGACTACTTCGTGCGGCTGTGGCACTCGGGCAGGTTGTTCTTCATTTTCGACTCATTCGACGAAATTTCCGAGTTGCTCGACACGGGTCAGGATGAAGAAGTGGTAGATGCGTTGTCGCGGGTGATTTCCAGATTCATATCGGATCGCCCAGAATCCAAAGGCATTTTGGCTTCTCGCGTATTTCGCCGTCCTACGCAGTCATTCCTTGCGCAAAAAGTCCTGGAAATTCGCCCGCTTTCCGAGGCCAGTGTGCTGAATGGCTTGTCGCGGTTTGCCAGCTTCACACGGGATAAGGGCGTGAAGCTTTTCAGTGAACGTCGTGATCTCGTCCCACTGGTTCGCAACCCATTCATGATGGCGTTGCTTGGCGACTGGGTCAAAGACAACGCTGGTCTGCCGGACAATCAGGCGCAGATCTATGAGGGCTACATTTTAAAACGGCTTAAGCGGCGCGAACAACGGCTCGAAGAGGCGGGGGTAACCATCGCCGAGTTCATGAGCCTTGCTACAGAAATCGCCTGGTTTGTATTCTCTACTTCTTCGTATGGCCTCGAAGCACCTGTAAAGGATATCAGCAGCCACTTCGCGTCAGAAAAGGTCGAAGTCGTGCTCGCTACCTTGCGGGGCATTCGGATTGCCAGGGTTACTACGGGCGATGAGCAGTCTTTCGCATTTGTTCACCGGCGCTTTCTTGAATACTTCGTAACCCGAAGGTTGCTTGAAAACCCGGACGAAGCGCCGATTTCAGATATTCCTACAGACTCGAGAGGGCGCGACGCCTTGGTGCTCTATGCACAAATCTGCGAGCCCGACGAAGCTGAGCGGATCGCCCAATTGTGTTGGTATGACATCAAAGCTAGCTTCGATGTGGAAACGCAGCGGATGCGTGCAATTCACTGCTTGCGTTTCCTGGTTGATGCTTTTTGTTCCAGACGTGCCGCGGTGAAGTCTTTTGAGGCTGAGTTACACCAATTTGTCGGTGAACACGTCGAGCGCGGTGACAACCTGATTCTGGCCAAAATCTGCCTGGAAGCGACCGGCTTGTTGCCCGAGACCAAAACAGTACCCATGCTTTCACTGGCCCTTACGGGCGGCAATGATTGGTTGCAAGAGACTGCCTTCAGGGCGTGTCGACATCTGCCACGTGTAGCGCCGGAACTGGAGAAGGTGATCGTATCTTATCTGTTCGCCATACCCGATCTGAGGTTCTGGCGTGCGCGCAAGGGTATCCTGCTTGGCTTATCGTTGTCGGAGGCGTTGAAGGGGGTACATGCAATTGCCCGGAGGAGGGTCATCAACCTACAGGTATCGGTCGTTGCCGCCACCGTGTTGTTTGTGCTTTCACCTATGGTTTTTGCTTCTTCAGTCGTATACGCGTTGGCCATTTGCCTGGCAGGCCGAATATCTTCAATCGCGGACCTCGGCACCATCATTCGCACTTCTGACCCAAGTGCCGGAGAAAAATATGGCGCAGGTATTGTCAGGTCTTTGTTCCGGTCCGGGTACTGGGCAAGCTTGCCGTTCGTGACACGAAATATAATATTCATCGTATTGCTAGTCATGGCGCTTATGAGTGTTCTTGGATTAACCCCGGTGAATAAAGCGTCGCCAGCCTGTTTGTATTCTTTGTGCTCGGATCATCCATTAGACTACCTAATGATATGTCTGGCCTTGTCGGTTCTGGTGCTCGACTACTTTTCTGTCACCCGTGCCGTACGCTCCCTGATACGTCAGGTCGCTCAAAGAGACTTTTGGATTTTCGTATGCGTCGCAGCTGGCTTCATAGCTGTGATTGCCGCAGTGGTTGGCCTGGCGATTTACTGGCTTGCCGCGTACGAAAAATACATTTTTGCGGCAGTCGGTGTAGGGATGTCGCTACTAGCTGCGATTAACCTTGCCCGCTTGGGCAAACAGGGCTGGCTGATGTTGAGTGACCGAAAAATGGTTGCAAAACAAGTACTTGCTGCCCAGGTTGTGCGCTCGGAAATTGCCCGCGTAATGGGGGAACTCCTTACGGATTACGGGCGTTTGCAATACATCCGCCGTCTGGAGGTGGAGCGTGTTGGCGTCGCGGGCGAATGGCCTGGAGACTTCAAGTTAGCAGTGGGGCAAGGCCAACCCATTACTGCCTTGGCGCGACTAGAGGAACGTTGGTTGGGACTGGATCGATGAATCCGATGTCACGGGCTGACCATTAACGTCAAACCGTGGTCGCACCCTACTCCAAGTGCCGGTGAGTCGCCGGCACCTTGGCTTAATGAGCACTCCAAGCGGCGTGCTGCAGTAATCATTACCGGTCCTGCGCATCCTTGGCATCCGCCTCCGCATTGCGCTCATGCACCTTGCGCAATTGCTCTTCAGTCAGCGGCAGTTTTTTTGCCGTGTCGCGCAGCATCATCAAGCCTCCGACGATGGACCCGAGGGCTATGATGAGGATCAGCCAGGCATACCAGGGCATTGTCGTTCTCCTTTACGGGGTGATGGGCGGCGCTTGTATGAATTTTGAGCAATTGCCCGTTCCAATGGTTCAATTATAGGAGCCAGCCCGTGCCGGGCCAATTCCGTGACCCGCGGGCCCCAAAGCCTGCGTCACATCGTTTACAATGCGCGCCGTTTTCGACTTGCAAAGAGACCCTGCCATGTCCGCCTGCCAGACGCCCCTGATCGTCGCCCTGGATTTCCCTACCCGTGAGGCCGCCCTGAAGCTGGCTGACCAGCTTGACCCTGCGCTGTGCCGGGTAAAGGTGGGCAAGGAGCTGTTCACCAGCAGCGCTTCGGGTATTGTCGAAACCCTGTGCGACAAGGGTTTCGAAGTGTTCCTGGACCTCAAGTTCCACGACATCCCCAATACCACCGCCATGGCCGTGAAGGCTGCAGCCGAGATGGGTGTGTGGATGGTCAACGTGCATTGCTCCGGTGGCCTGCGCATGATGGCGGCCTGCCGTGAAGAGTTGGCCAAGCGCAGCGGCCCGCAGCCGTTGCTGATTGGCGTGACGGTCTTGACCAGCATGGAGCGCGAAGACCTGGCCGGTATCGGCCTGGATGTTGACCCGCAAGAGCAGGTGCTGCGTTTGGCGGCACTGGCCGAGAAGGCTGGCATGGACGGTTTGGTGTGTTCGGCGCTGGAAGCCCCGGCACTGAAGGCGGCGCATCCGTCGCTGCAGCTGGTGACCCCGGGTATTCGCCCCGCGGGCAGTGCGCAGGATGACCAGCGCCGTATCCTCACCCCGCGCCAGGCACTGGATGCCGGTTCGGACTACCTGGTGATCGGCCGCCCGATCAGCCAGGCCGCCAACCCGGCGCAAGCGCTGGCTGCGGTCGTCGCTGAAATACGCGGCTGAACCTGACCAATGAAAAGGGCTGCGGATGCAGCCCTTTTTCATTTTTGTGTCGTGCTATCAGCCCTGAGCTGTCGACCAGTCGATCCAGCCGAACTGCCAGGTAGCCAGGATGAATAGACCGAAGGCGATGCGATACCAGGCAAACGTCGCGTAGCTGTGGTTGGCGATGAACTTGAGCAGCGCACGTACGGCGATCATGGCGAAGATGAACGAGGTCACGAAGCCGATGGCGAATACCGGCAGGTCGCCGGGTTGGAACAGGTCACGGTACTTGTAACCCGAATACACTGCTGCGCCGACCATGGTCGGCATCGCCAGGAAGAACGAGAACTCGGTGGCCGCTTTGCGCGACAGGCCGAACAGCAGGCCGCCGATGATGGTGGACCCGGAACGCGATGTGCCTGGGATCATCGCCAGGCATTGGACAAAGCCGATCTTCAAGGCATGGGTCCAGCGCATGTCATCGACGTGGTCCACCGCCACGCGGTGGGTGCGGCGTTCGGCCCAGAGCATGATTACCCCGCCAACCACCAAGGCGGTTGCCACGGTGATCGGGTTGAACAGGTAGTGGTGGATCAGGTCGGCGAACAGCACGCCCAACACCACCGCAGGCAGGAACGCCAATAGCAGGTTGCCCGTGAAGCGCCGTGCAGTGGGCTGGCTGGTCAGGCCGAACACCACTTCCAGTATCTTGCCGCGAAACTCCCACACTACCGCCAGGATCGCCGCCAACTGGATGATGATGTTGAATGCTATTGCGCGTTCACCGCCGAAATCTATCAAGTCGGCAACGATGATCTGGTGCCCGGTACTGGAGATTGGCAGAAACTCCGTGAGCCCTTCAACTACTCCCAGGATGATTGCCTGGAAGGCAGTCCATAAGTCCATTAATCCCCCGTTAGACCTTTGCTGCTTGCAAGGCCCATGTTCTTGATTTACCGATGATTGCCGGTTGAGCCGGCGAAGAAGATGTTGATGCGCGCCGGATGCTACCAGAGCAAGGGTTGGATGTGCGCGTCGGGAAATGGGATCAAGGCTATCAGGTGCCGTCTTGGGGTATGAGGTGGTGCGTAAATCGAGCGCCGCCCGCGCGGCGCATCGCGAGCTGCGCTCGCTCCTACGTTTTTTTCTGGCCAGTCACGCCTGTGACAGGCGCGCGCGACCGCCTTGTTTGTACGACGCAATATCGCGCCATGCGCCCAGGCGTACGCGCGCAAATCCCCCAGAAATAACTGGCCCGAAACAACCGTAGGAGCGAGCGCAGCTCGCGATGCGCCGCGCGGGCGGCGCTCGGTCGCCCAGGCGCCACACCTCGTAAGGCATGCACCCTCAAACCCACCCCCCAATCAAACCTTCAACACCAACTTGCCAAAGTTCTCCCCACTGAACAGCTTCAACAACGTCTCGGGGAACGTCTCCAGCCCGTCCACCACATCCTCCTTGCTCTTCACCTGCCCGCTGGCCAGCCAGCCGGCAATTTCCAGCGCGGCCTTGCCGTAGTCCTTGGTGTAATCCATCACCACAAAGCCTTCCATGCGCGCGCGGTTAACCAGCAGCGACAGGTAGTTGGCGGGGCCTTTCACCGCTTCCTTGTTGTTGTACTGGCTGATTGCGCCGCAAATCACAATGCGTGCCTTGAAGTTGATGCGGGTCAGCACCGCATCGAGGATGTCGCCGCCGACGTTGTCGAAGTACACGTCCACGCCTTTCGGGCATTCGCGCTTCAAGCCGGCCAGCACGTCTTCGGCCTTGTAGTCGATCACCCCGTCAAAGCCCAGTTCGTCCACCAGGTACTGGCACTTCTCGGCCCCGCCGGCAATGCCGACCACGCGGCAGCCCTTGAGCTTGGCAATCTGCCCGACAATGCTGCCCACTGCACCGGCCGCGCCGGAAACCACCACGGTGTCGCCGGCCTTGGGCTGGCCGACGTCAAGCAGGGCGAAGTAGGCAGTCATGCCGGTCATGCCCAGCGCCGACAGGTAGCGCGGCAGCGGTGCCAGGTTGGGGTCGATCTTGTGCAGGCCCTGGGGCTCGCCGGTGAAGTAGTCCTGCACCCCAAGGGCGCCGCTGACATGGTCGCCCGGCTTGTAGGCGGGGTGGTTGGAGGCAACCACTTCGCCCACGCCAAGGGCTCGCATCACCTGGCCCAGGGCCACGGGCGGGATGTACGACTTGCCTTCGTTCATCCAGCCGCGCATGGCCGGATCCAGTGACAGGTACAGGTTGCGCACTAGCACCTGGCCTTCGCCGGGCTGTTCGGCAGGTACGTGCTCGAACGTGAAGTCGTCACGGCGCACGGCGCCGACGGGGCGCTTGGCCAGCAGGAAGCGGCGGTTGGTCTGGGTCATGGCGGGTCCTTGTGGGCAGTGGAGGGAGTCAGGCGTTCAATCTACCTTGTTGATGTAGGCAGGTCCTTAACATCACTGACAAGCATGGTAGCCCAACCGTTGGTGTGATGATGCTGCCCGGCCAGGCGGCGGCTGACTATGCTCAGCACCCCACCCTACCGTCACTGGAGCACGCGATGAGCATGACCTTTTCTGGCCAGGTAGCCCTGGTTACCGGTGCTGCCGCCGGCATTGGCCGGGCGACCGCCTTGGCGTTCGCCCGCGAGGGCTTGAACGTGGTGGTGGCCGACCTTGACCCGGTGGGTGGCGAGGCGACCGTGGAGCAGATCCGGGCAGCGGGCGGTGAAGCGTCGTTCATTGCCTGTGATGTTACCCGCGACGCTGAGGTGCGCCAGCTGCACGAGCGGCTGATTGCGGCGTATGGCCGGCTGGACTATGCCTACAACAACGCGGGTATCGAGATAGAACAGAGTCGCCTGGCCGAAGGCAGCGAGGCCGAGTTCGATGCGATCATGGGCGTGAACGTGAAGGGTGTCTGGTTGTGCATGAAGTACCAGTTGCCATTGCTGATGGCCCAGGGGGGTGGGGCGATCGTCAATACCGCGTCGGTAGCGGGGCTGGGGGCGGCGCCGAAGATGAGCATTTATAGCGCCTCCAAGCATGCGGTGATCGGCCTGACCAAGTCGGCGGCGATCGAGTACGCCAAAAAGGGCATCCGGGTAAATGCCGTGTGCCCGGCGGTGATCGACACCGACATGTTCCGCCGGGCCTACCAGGCCGACCCGCGCAAGGCCGAATTCGCTGCCGCCATGCACCCGGTGGGCCGCATTGGCAAGGTTGAGGAAATTGCCAGCGCCGTGCTGTACCTGTGCAGCGACGGGGCGGCGTTCACCACCGGGCATTGCCTGACGGTGGATGGTGGCGCGACGGCAATCTGAGGGGAACGCGCCGCCGGCTTCGCAGCTTACCCTCTCCGTGCGCGGTCGGCACTGTCGCGTACGGATAGACTTCCCCCGCCCAGCCCGTCCTCCAGTACACGAGGCGACCTCGACCAAGCTGATAGCGACACGCACATAGCTATTTGACACTATTCTGACGTCAGCCCCTTGTTCACTGGCTGGCAACGTTGCCACCCTTGGTCTTCGGGATAACCTGGCAGGCAGAAGGGGAATTGGCGATGGGCGCAACCAAGCACGGCGTGCTGGCCAACCTGGGCATGGCCCGCAAACTCGGCCTGGGCTTTGCCCTGGTGCTGCTGCTGACGCTGGCGGTGGCGGCCATTGGCATTGCCGCGCTGCACAGCGTAAGTCAGCGTTTTGAAGGTCTGCGTCAGCTGGCCCAGTTCAATACCGACCTGCTGCGCCTGCGCCAGCACGAGCAGGCGTTTGCCCTGCGCTCCGACCCCCAGCAGGTCGAGGCCTTGCGCACTGGCCTGCAGGGCTTGGTCGACCGCGCCCAGGGCTTGCCAGCGCTGGCGGCGGCACAAACCGACCTTGCTGCCTACGGCCAGGCCTTCGAGGCGTTTGTCGAGGCCGTGCAGGCCAAGGAGCTGGCGCTGGACATGGCCAGCTGGTCTGTTTCCAGCGTGGCCAACAACCTTGATGTGCTGCAAGCCGGTTTGGCCGATGATGGCGTTTACACGCTCAAGCAGTCACAGGGGCAGCAGGGCGGCGAGTTTCTGGAACAGGCCGCGCAGGTGGCCCAGGTATCGCGGCTGATGCTGCAAGCCATGGATGAAGCCCGGGTACGCCTGGAGAAAAGCCGCAAGGGCGAGGACGGCGTCAGCCAGGAACGCATTGCCCAAACCGTCGAAGCTGCCAGCCTGGTTGGCCAGCTACAGGGGGCGGTCGGCGATGCCGGCTACCAGAGCGTGCTGGGCGAAGTGGCCGGGCACATTGGTAGCTTCTCGGAAAAACTCAACGAATACACCGACCAGCTGGCCCGCGAGCAGGGCCTGAAGGCAGAGTTGCAAGCCAGCGCCGAACAAGCCACCGGGCGGGTCGACCAGGCCTATCTCGGCCAGCAGCAGGCCCTGCAGGGTGAACTGCAGCGCAATGCCGTTGCCATCGGCCTGGCCACGGTGCTGGCGCTGGTCGCAGGTGTGCTGGCGGCCTGGCTGATTACCCGTGCGGTGGTGGGCCCGCTCAAGCACGTGATTGCCCGTGCCCAGCGCATTGCTGCTGGCGAGCTGAGCTTTGATGCCCAGGCGCCGCGCCGCGACGAAGTGGGGCAGCTGATGCAGGCCATGCAGCAGATGGCTGCCGGGCTTTCCGGCATTGTCAGCGGTTTGCAGCAGGGCATCGAGCAGTTGGCCGGGAATGCCGAGGCGTTGTCGACGGTGACCGAGCAGACCAACCGCGAGGTTGGCAGCCAGAAAGAAGAAACCGAGCAGGTGGCGACAGCCATGCAGCAGATGACTGCCACTGTGCACGATGTGGCGCGTAATGCCGAAGAGGCCGCGCAGGCGGCGCAGGCAGCCGATGACAAGGTAGACGCTGGCCAGCAGGTGGTACGCCAGAGCATGCAGCGCATCGAGCAGCTGGCGGCTGCGGCGGAAACCGCCAGTGCGGGCATCGACAGCCTCAGCGCCGAGATCCACACCATTGGTGACGTGCTGGCCGTGATCAAGAGCGTGGCCGAGCAAACCAACCTGCTGGCGCTGAACGCTGCCATCGAAGCCGCCCGCGCTGGCGAGCAGGGGCGTGGCTTTGCCGTGGTGGCCGACGAGGTGCGTGCATTGGCCCGGCGTACCCGGCAGTCTACCGAGCAGATCGAAACCCTCGTGGCCAGCCTGCGCGGTAACGCGCAGCAGTCGGTGGCGCAGATCCGCGGCAGTACCGAGCTGGTGCGCCTGGCCGTGGCCGATGCGCTGCAGACCGAAAGTGCGCTGGGCAGCATTGCGGCGGCGGTGTCATTGATTCAGCAGATGAACCAGCAGATTGCTGCGGCGGCAGAGCAGCAGAGCTCGGTGGCGGAAGAGATCAGCCGCAGTGTCACGCAGATCCGCGGCAGTGCCGACCAGGCGGCGCTGGCGATGCAGGACAATGCCCGCTCCAGCATCGAACTGGCGCAACTGGGTACTGACCTGAAGGGGATGGTGGGGCATTTCAGGCTTTAGGTGGCCTGGCGGGGGATGTGTGTTGGTTTTGAGATCGCGCGCCGCGCGGGTGGCGCTCGGTCTCACCCTCGACACCACTCTACCGTCATACCCTACGCGGCCCCAGAATCACCAAAGCCAACACCCCCGCCACAATCCCCCAGAACGCCGAACCAATCGAGAACAAGGTCAGCCCCGAAGCGGTCACCATAAAGGTAATCACCGCCGCCTCACGCTCACGCGCCTCGCTCATGGCCACGGTCAACCCGTTCATGATCGAACCGAACAGTGCCAATGCCGCAATCGATAGCACCAGCTCTTTCGGCAACGCCGCAAACAGTGCCGCCAACGTGGCGCCGAACACCCCGGCAATGCCGTAGAAAATCCCGCACCATACTGCCGCGGTGTAGCGTTTGCCGGGGTCTTCATGGGCATGCGGGCCGGTGCAGATCGCCGCGCTGATCGCTGCAAGGTTGACCCCGTGCGAGCCGAACGGCGCCAGCAGCAGCGAGGCAAAGCCGGTCGCCGAAATCAGCGGCGAGGCCGGCACCTGATAGCCGTCAGCGCGCAGCACGGCCACGCCGGGCATGTTCTGCGAGGTCATCGCCACCACGAACAGCGGAATGCCGATACTGATGGTTGCCGCCAGCGAGAAGCTAGGCGTGGTCCACACCGGCTTGGCCACTTCCAGGTGGAAGCCGCTGAAGTCCAGCAGGCCCAACGCACCGGACAACGCCGTACCCACCAACAGCGCGGCCAGCACGCAGTAACGCGGCGACAGGCGTTTGACCAGCAGGTAGCTGAAGAACATCCCCAGCACCAGCAGGGTACGGTGCTGCGCGGCCACGAAGATTTCGCTACCGATCTTGAACAGGATGCCCGCCAGCAGTGCCGAGGCCAGCGAGGCCGGAATACGCTTGACCAGGCGTTCGAAACTGCCGGTCAGGCCGCACACCAGCACCAGCACCGCACAGGTAATGTAGGCACCAATGGCCTCGCCGTAGCTGACCCCACCCAGGCTGGTGATCAGCAGGGCCGCGCCGGGGGTGGACCAGGCAATGGTGATCGGCGTGCGGTAACGCAGGGACAGGCCGATGCTGCACACCGCCATGCCGATCGACAGCGCCCAGATCCACGACGAAATCTGCGCAGTGGTCAGCCCGGCCGCCTGGCCGGCCTGGAACATCAGCACCAGCGAACTGGTGTAGCCGGTGAGCATGGCGATAAAGCCGGCGACCACCGCCGACGGGGAGGTGTCTGCCAAGGGCCGCAGGCGTGCGGAAGTGGCATCGGTCATGAACAAAATCCTTGTAAAGGTGTAAGCAGTTTTTTCAGACTACAGCGGGCAAGGTTGATCCTTGCCATACAGCGGCCATTGCATTTAGCCGTACAGTCACCAACTATTGGGCGCAATTGCAAAACTGCTTGGCAGTGGAGGGGCGATGTACAAGGTCTATGGCGACTACCAGTCGGGCAACTGCTACAAGGTCAAGCTGATGCTCAGCCTGCTGGGCCGGCCGTATGAATGGCACCCGGTGGACATTCTCAAGGGTGAAACCGAAACGCCCGAGTTTCTGGCGATGAACCCTAACGGCAAGGTACCGGTGCTGGAGCTGGAAGACGGCAGCTACCTGTGGGAGTCCAATGCCATTCTCAACTACCTGGCCGATGGGAGCGAGTTCCTGCCCGCCGAGCCGCGGCTGCGTACGCAGGTGTTGCAGTGGCAGTTCTTCGAGCAGTACAGCCACGAGCCCTACATTGCCGTGGCGCGCTTCATCCAGTTTTACCTGGGCTTGCCGGACGAGCGCCTGGAGGAATACCGCAAGCTGCACAAGGGTGGCTACAAGGCGCTGAAGGTGATGGAGCGGCAGTTGCAGATGACGCCGTATCTGGTCGGCGAGCAGTATTCGATTGCTGATGTGGCGTTGTACGCCTACACCCATGTGGCGCAGCAGGGCGGGTTCGACCTGGCAGAGTACCCGGCGGTAAGGGCCTGGCTGGAGCGGGTCAGCAGCCACCCCCGGCATGTGCCGATGGTGGGATAGTCCAGGTTTATCTTCAGCCTGTACTGGCTTCTTCGCGGGTAAACCCGCTCCCACACGGGTACCACAGGGCTCAATACTGTGGGTGCCTGTGGGAGCGGGTTTACCCGCGAAAGGGCCAGAACAGGATGCCTACAAACCGTCAGGCCGACGCAAACCGCTCATCCAGGTAAGCAATGATGGCCTTGGACTCGTACATCCAGGTCACCTTGCCAGCGTCTTCGATACGCAGGCACGGCACTTTCACCCGACCGCCGCCTTCTTCCAGAGCCTGACGGTGCAGCGGGTCGTTCTTGGCATCGCGCAGCGCCACTGGCACGTTCAGGCGGTGCAGGGTGCGGCGGGTCTTGACGCAGAATGGGCAGGCATGGAACTGGTACAGCGCCAGGCCCTTGGCCGCTTGCTCGACGCGGGCCTGGGCGGCGGCGTCGCGCTTGCGTTTGGCCGGGCGGCTGATCCAGTCACCGAACACGATGAGCTGGCCGAGGCCAACCCGCAGGGCTTTGACGATCATGGGCAACTCCTGAAATGCAAAAGCCGACCCGCAGGGGTCGGCTCGGGGTCAACAGCCAATCACTTGATCAGGCTGAGGAACTCGCTACGAGTGGCAGCATTTTCGCGGAACTCACCCAGCATCACCGAAGTGATCATGGTCGAGTTCTGTTTTTCGACGCCGCGCATCATCATGCACATGTGCTTGGCTTCGATGACCACGGCCACGCCGGCGGCACCGGTAACCTGCTGGATCGCCTCGGCCACCTGGCGGCTTAGGTTTTCCTGAATTTGCAGGCGACGGGCGAACATGTCGACGATGCGCGCCACCTTCGACAGGCCCAGTACCTTGCCCTTGGGCAGGTAGGCCACGTGCGCCTTGCCGATGAACGGCAGCATGTGGTGTTCGCACATCGAATACAGCTCGATGTCCCGGACCAGTACCATTTCGCTGTTGTCAGAGCTGAACAACGCGTTGTTGGTGACTTCTTCCAGGGTTTGCTCATAACCGCGGCAAAGGTACTTCATCGCCTTTGCAGCCCGCTTGGGCGTGTCGAGCAGGCCCTCACGGGAGACGTCCTCGCCCAGCTGGCTGAGGATCTCGGTGTAGTTCTGTTCCAGGGACATGGATCTACCTGTGGGGAAAAAAACGCAAAAACGAAGGGTACGGCGCTGCGCGCGGCGCTGCAAGCACGGCGTTACTCGTCGCGGCCTTCGAGCATGGTTCGCTTGAGCATCACATAGACCGCACCAGTGCCGCCGTGGCGGGCGCTGCACGAGGCAAAACCGAGCACTTGCGGGTGCTGGCGCAGCCAAGTGTTGACGTGGCTCTTGATCATCGGGCGCTTGCCATCAAGGCGCGCAGCCTTGCCATGGGTCACGCGCACGCAGCGGACTTCGAGCTTGGTGGCTTCGGCGATGAAGTCCCACAGGGTTTCACGGGCCTTTTCCACGGTCATGCCGTGCAGGTCGAGGCTGCCTTCGAACGGGATCTGCCCCAGCTTGAGCTTGCGCAGCTGGGTTTCCTGCACGCCGTCGCGGCGCCACATCAGTTCGTCTTCGGCGCCCACGTCGATGACAAACTGGTCGGACATGCCGTCGATGACCAGGGCCTTGTCACTGCGTACGGTCGCGGCCTGGCGCAGGCCGGCCAGCTGCTGGCGGTCGGCCTTGGGCTTGCCGACTTCGGCGCGGTCGTGGCGGATCGGCTTCACGCCGCGCACTTCGGCCTTGAACAGGGAAAAATCGTCGTCTTGCATGGTGCCTCCACGTGGGCGGCGTAGTTTACGCGACTGTGGGGCGGTGTGCAGCCTGTGCTGGCCCTTTCGCGGGTGAACCTACCCCCACAACCACCGCGCAAGCAGCGTTTCAGTCGTGTTTTTTCATCAGGTGGGGGGACAGGTTCAGCTCGCGCCCGCGGCGCAGGCGAATGCGGCTGCGCCGCCAGAAACGTACGCCCAGCCACAGCAGCAGCAGGCCGGCCACGGTCAGGATGCCGGACAACGGTTTGTTGGCATTGAGTTCCTGCAGGGCAGGGTAGTTGCCCAGCAGCCCGGCGACGCCGGCCATGGCCAGCAGCACGCCCAGGGTCGCCAGCAGGGCCGACAGGCCGGCTGCCAGGCGCGCGCCCCAGTTACGCGGTTGGCGCGGGCGCAGGCGCTTGGCGTCGAAACTGCCTTTGAGCTTCATTCCGCTCTCCTCTGTGGATATCCGGAATTCGACCTGCTGCCGCCCATCGGGTTCCGCCCGGCTGCCGGGCGGTCGTGCCAGCGCCTCAGATCAGGCTGGAGGTAGGGGCCACGCAAGCGAAGTTGTCGGCCATCACGGCCATTTCGCACTGGTGAATCTGCGCGGCCGGGATCACCCCGTCCTTGAACGCCAGGTCGCGGGTTGCCGAAGCGTCTTCCACCAGCGTGCACCGGTAACCATAGTCCTTGGCGCGGCGAACGGTAGTGCTGACACTGGAGTGGCTCATGAAACCGCAGACAATCAGGTCCAGGTGGCCCAGCTCCTGCAGCGTTTCGTGCAGCTTGGTGTTCTTGAATGCGTTGGGCATGCGCTTTTCGATGACAATTTCGCCTTCCAGTGGCTCCAGCCCTGGAATGAACTGGCCAGCCGGCCCCTGTGGGTCGAAGCGGCCACCCACCGTGCCCAGGTGGCGAACATGGATGATCGGACGGCCGCTTTTGCGCGCGGCGTCGAGCAACCTGGCGATGTTGGCCACGGCCTCGTCCATGCCCGACAGCTGCAGGGGACCACTGAGGTACTCCTTTTGCGCATCGATGATGATCAGGCTGGCGTGGCTCAGCTTGGCCGGCGGGTAGTCGCGGCCAGTGAGGCGGAACATCGTGGTTGGAACGGACATCAAGGGCTCCTTGGAAGGGCTTTTGTACACCTATTCTCCCTTGCATTGGCGCCAATGGGAATGGTTGACAACGCAAGCGGCATGGTTACTGGCCTGTGGCTAGCCCGCAGACGATCCGATGGAACAAATGTGAGCCCCGGGCTGTTAGACTTTTGTCCGGTCTGAATTAGGAGTACCCCGTGATCACATCCCGTCTGCGCACGCTGCGCGACTATATCCGCTGGGCGGTCAGCCGCTTCCACGAGCACGACCTGTTCTTCGGCCACGGTGCCGACAACGCCTGGGACGAGGCCCGCCTGCTGGTGCTGGGCGCGGTGCACCTGCCATGGGAGGTGGCCGACAGCTACCTGGACTGCATGCTCGAGGACGACGAGCGGGTACGCCTGCAGCACCTGCTCAAGCGCCGTATCGAAGAACGCGTGCCAGCGGCCTACCTGCTGGGTGAGGCGTGGTTCTGCGGCATGTCGTTCATTGTCGACGAGCGGGTGCTGGTGCCGCGCTCACCGATTGGCGAGCTGATCGAAAAGCGCTTCGAACCCTGGTTGGCCAGCGAGCCGGCGCGCATCCTCGACCTGTGTACCGGCTCGGGCTGCATCGGCATCGTGGCTGCCGACGTGTTCCCCGAGGCCGAAGTCGTGCTGGCCGACCTGTCGTTCCAGGCCCTGGAAGTGGCCAACCAGAACATCGAGCGCCACGGCCTGGACACCCGCGTGTACACCGTGCAGGGCGATGGCTTTGCCGGCTTGCCGGGGCAGCGTTTCGACCTGATCCTTTCCAACCCGCCGTATGTCGATGCCGAAGACTTCGACGACATGCCGGCCGAATACCATCACGAGCCAGAGCTTGGCCTGGCCTGCGGCAATGATGGCCTGGACCTGGTACGGCGCATGCTGGCCGAAGCGGCCGACCACCTGACGGACAAGGGCTTGCTGATTGTCGAGGTGGGCAACAGCCAGGTCCATGTCGAGGCGCTATACCCTGAGGTGGACTTTGCCTGGCTGGAATTCGAGCGCGGCGGGCATGGGGTGTTCATGCTGACGGCCGAGCAGTGCCGCCGGCATCAGGAGTTGTTCAAAGCCCGGGTCTGATTGCGAAGGGGGGCTGCTTTGCAGCCCATTCGCGAGCTTGCCCGCAAGCAGGCGACGCGGTGTCAGCGGGTGGCAATCCAGATCAGCAACCCCGCCTGGAACATTGCAAACGCCACCAGGCAGGTAATGGTGAAGCGCAAGCCGCCATCCTCGCGACGGTACTTGGCCACTCGCTCATCCCGCTCGCGCAGCTGCCCTTCCATTTCCTGCAGCTGCTGGTCCGCCTGCTGCAGAAGGTGGGCGGCATCCAGGATCTCTACCCGTTGCAAGCGCTCACTGTTCCAGGCCGCCTTCAACTGGCCTGCCGGCATGTCCACGGTGCGGCCCTTCAAGTGCTGGTTGTCCTCGTACTCCACCTCGATCCCCACCCCGCGCAGGCAGTTGTCACGACGCAGGCGTGAATCCTCGTTCAGCGCATCCTTGCTCGGCAGCGCCATGCCCTCTACCTGGTAGTGCGACCACTTGCGCTGCAACCATTGCGCGGCCTGGGCCAGCATGAAGCGGCCGATGCCACGGTTGACCGGCTCAATTTGCAGGCCGTGTTCGCTGCCAATGCGTACCCGGCGTTCGGCATGGTCGACGCGGATGTCGAGGCGGTTCTGCTCTTTGTGTACCTTCTGCCCAGGCAGGGTGATTTCCATGCGCAGCAGGCTGTGCGCCTTGTCGTGGCGCTCGGCGTAGCCAAACTGCACAAAGCGCAGCGGCCGCGCACCAGTACTGCGGTCGATGGGCAGGGCGGCGAGGCGCAGCAACTGGAAGTGTTCGGCGGTTAGCTCGGCCCAGGGCAGGGCAGGGCTTTGCTGAGGTTCTTCGGCCGGTTCTGCGGCGACGGGGGCGGTGGTCATCAGGGCTTGTCCTTGGATACGGGCAGGCGGCAGGGGCTGCGTGAGCAGGCCCAACGCGCCGCTAATACCGCAATTATCGGCCGTCCTGGCCAAGACCTGAGGGTCAGGCCGATGGCAAATGTTGGATGAACGTCACAATCTGCTCACCCAACTCGCGCGCCAGCGGCAATTCGGGGTTGAGGTAACTGTCGCGTTGTTGGCTCATGTCCTTGGGGCTGATGCGCAGCATATGGTTCATGCCGTCGATCAGTACCAGTTGCGCATCCGGCTTGGCCGTTTTCAGGTGCTCGGCATCGGCCACGTCCACCTGCACGTCGTTGCGCCCCTGCACGATCAGCGCCGGCATAGGCAGGCGGGCAAAGGCGGCTGCCGGGTTTTGCTGGAACAGCGATATCAGGTACGGCTGCACGCTGGGGCGGAACACTTGGCGCAGTGGTGCCGGTACCTCCAGGCTGGTCTGCCCGGCCTGCAGGCGGTCGAGCAGGGCGCTGCCACTGGCCAGCTGCGCGGGTGGCAGGCGTTGGGCCAGCTGTTCGCGCAGTACATCGGCCATGGGTCGGCCACTGCCGGCCAGCGTGATCACAGCGCTGGCGCCGGCCTGTTCGGCGGCCAGGCTGGCGATCAGCGCGCCTTCGCTGTGGCCGATCAGGATCAGCGGGCCGAAGCGCGGGTCAGCCTTGAGCTTGTGGCTCCAGGCGACCACATCGGCCACGTAGCGCTCCACGGTCAGATCACGCTCGTCGGGTGTCGCCGGCTGGCTGGCGGCCACACCGCGCTTGTCGTAGCGCACGCTGGCGATGTGTTCGCCGGCCAGCAGCAGGGCCAGGCGCTTGAGGTTGTCGACCCTGCCGGACGCCGGGTTGTTGCCGTCGCGGTCGGTAGGGCCGGAGCCGGCGATAATCAGCACCACGGGGGGCGGGGTGGCTTGTTGTGGCAGCAGCAAACTGCCGTGCAGCACGCCTTGGCCGGTGTCGAGGTCGATCGGGCGTTGCAGCACGGTAGGGGCTGCTGCCTGGGCCAGGCCGGTGCACAGCAGGAGGAGAAAGGCGACGAGGCGCGACATCATGTGGTTACTACATGGGGAGATGGAGATTTGACCCAATGTTTGCGGGAAGGTTCTGGGGCTGTGCAGCGGGTGGCGGTGCTGTGAGAGCGGGCACACGTCAAGAGCCAGCACAGGCGAGCAAAGCATCTGTATACTGCCGCTTTCGTCCATTTCAGGCAGATCTCGCGGAGCGTCCATGTCCGGCAATACCTACGGCAAGCTGTTCACTGTCACCACCGCTGGCGAAAGCCATGGCCCGGCGTTGGTCGCCATTGTCGATGGATGCCCTCCGGGCCTGGAAATTTCCCTCGCCGACCTGCAGCACGACCTTGACCGGCGCAAGCCCGGCACCAGCCGGCACACCACCCAGCGCCAGGAGGCTGACGAGGTTGAAATCCTCTCCGGCGTGTTCGAAGGCCGCACCACCGGCTGCTCGATCGGCTTGCTGATCCGCAACACCGACCAGAAGTCCAAGGACTATTCGGCGATCAAGGACCTGTTCCGCCCGGCCCACGCCGACTACACCTACCACCACAAGTACGGCATCCGCGACTACCGCGGCGGCGGCCGCAGCTCGGCCCGCGAAACCGCCATGCGCGTAGCCGCGGGCGCCATCGCCAAGAAGTACCTGGCCAGCCAGGGCATCACCGTGCGTGGCTACATGAGCCAGCTGGGCCCGATCGAAATCCCGTTCAAAACCTGGGAGTCGGTGGAGCAGAACGCCTTCTTCAGCCCCGACCCGGACAAAGTACCGGAGCTGGAGGCCTACATGGACCAGCTGCGCCGTGACCAGGATTCGGTAGGTGCCAAGATCACCGTGGTCGCCGAAGGCGTCATGCCTGGTCTTGGCGAGCCGATTTTCGACCGCCTGGATGCCGAACTGGCCCATGCGCTGATGAGCATCAACGCCGTGAAGGGTGTTGAAATCGGCGCAGGGTTCGCCAGTGTCGCCCAGCGCGGTACCGAACACCGTGACGAACTGACCCCGGAAGGCTTCCTCAGCAACAATGCCGGCGGCATCCTGGGGGGGATCTCCTCGGGGCAGCCGATCGTTGCCCATTTGGCGCTGAAACCGACGTCCAGCATCACCACCCCGGGCCGTTCCATCGACGTCGATGGCAACCCGGTGGACGTCATCACCAAAGGCCGCCACGACCCGTGCGTGGGCATCCGCGCCACGCCAATCGCCGAGGCGATGATGGCTATTGCGCTGATGGACCACCTGCTGCGCCACCGTGCGCAGAATGCCGATGTGCACGTGAATACCCCGGTGCTGGGCCAGCTCTGATTCGTCTGCACCGGCCTGTTCGCGTGCAAGTTCGCGAACAGGCCGGTGCAGGAAACAACCTGATTGGCTGAACCCATGCCCGCAATCCCCTACTGGCGCCTGTCCAGTTTCTACCTCTTCTACTTCGCCCTGTTGGGCTCCACCGCCCCCTTCCTGGCGCTGTACTTCGACCACCTGGGCTTCTCCCCGGCGCGCATTGGCGAGCTGGTGGCCATCCCTATGCTGATGCGCTGCATTGCCCCCAACCTGTGGGGCTGGCTGGGCGACCGCAGCGGTCAGCGCCTACTGATCGTGCGCCTGGGCGCGCTGTGTACCCTGGCCACCTTTTCGCTGATTTTCTTCGGCAAGAGCTACGCCTGGCTAGCGTTGGTGATGGCCCTGCATGCGTTTTTCTGGCATGCCGTGTTGCCCCAGTTCGAGGTCATTACCTTGGCCCACCTGCACGGGCAGACCTCCCGGTACAGCCAGGTTCGGCTGTGGGGCTCGATCGGTTTCATCCTTACGGTGGTCGGCCTGGGCCGGCTGTTCGAGTGGCTGAGCCTGGACATCTACCCTGTGGCGCTGGTCACGATCATGGCCGGTATCGTCGCTGCCAGCCTGTGGGTGCCCAATGCCCAGCCGGTGGAGCAGGGCGAGCGCAGCAATACGGGTGGTTTCCTGCAGCAGTTGCGGGCACCCGGGGTAGTCGCCTTCTATGCCTGCGTGG
The DNA here is from genome assembly GCF_029871175.1 of Pseudomonas sp. BN607. Taxonomy (NCBI): domain Bacteria; kingdom Pseudomonadati; phylum Pseudomonadota; class Gammaproteobacteria; order Pseudomonadales; family Pseudomonadaceae; genus Pseudomonas; species Pseudomonas sp. BN607. The sequence goes on along the minus strand of NZ_SSOE01000066.1, from coordinate 244,867 downwards.
CGCTGATGCAACTGAGCCACGGGCCGTATTACACCTTTCTCACCCTGCACCTGGAGCACCTGGGCTACAGCCGTGGCGCCATTGGCCTGCTGTGGGCCCTGGGCGTGGTGGCCGAAGTGCTGATGTTCATGCTGATGAGCCGCCTGTTCGCCCGCTTCAGCGTGCAGCGGGTGTTGCTGGCCAGTTTCCTGCTGGCGGCCGGGCGCTGGCTGCTGCTGGGCAACCTGGCCGGTGAGCCGGCGGTGCTGATCTTCGCCCAGCTGCTGCACGCGGCCACCTTCGGCTGCTTCCACGCAGCCAGCATCGCCTTCGTGCAGGCCAGTTTCGGCGCCCGCCAGCAAGGCCAGGGCCAGGCCCTGTACGCTGCGTTGTCGGGTACCGGCGGCGCGCTGGGCGCATTGTATTCGGGCTACAGCTGGAAACTGCTGGGGCCCACCTTCACCTTTGGTATGGCCAGTGCCGCAGCCTTGGCTGCAGCCGTTATCATAGGCCTTTGTGCGCAACCGACCAGGACCCGCCCCTGATGAGCATTCTCTGCGTTTTCCACCCCGCCAGCCCGGACCTGCCGAACAAGGTGCTGACCCACCACGATGACATTGCCGCCACCCTCGCCGAGCACGGCGTGCGCCTGGCGCATGCCGAGCATGGGCTGCGGGTTCGCCCGGGCACTGCCCAGGAAGAAGTGCTGGAGGCTTGCCGTGTTTATCTGGACCAGTTGATGACGGCGCATGGCAGCCAGGCCTTCGTGCTGCTCAACCGTGACGGTGAAGACCCGACGCAGGTCGATGTGCGTGATGAGCATGTGCATGACGCCGACGAGGTGTTTGCCGTGGTCAGTGGCCGGGCGCAGCTAGGCCTGCGTCTGGGGGATGGGGTGTATTCGGTGCTGTGCGAGAAAGGGGACCAGCTGGCAGTGCCGGCCGGGATCCGGCGCTGGGTGGAACTGGGTCAGACGCCGTTTTGCCTGGCGTTGCGCCTGTATGGCAGCGAGCAGGGCGTGCAGGCCCGGTTTACCGGGGATGTGACTTCACGGGCGTTTCTGGGAATCGACGAGTTGTAATGGCATTGCCGGCCTCTTCGCGGGCTCACCCGCAAGGAGGCCAGTTCAGCCACTATAAAGCTCAGCGGTAAGTCGGCAGGGCAAAGCGCTGCTGGCTTTGCAGCATGTTGATCACCGGCAGTTCACTGGCCTCCTCGGCCAGGTCGCGGCGGATCGCACTGATCGCCCACGACAGCTGCTCGGCACTGTGCAGTTGGCCATAGGTCAGCACCCGGCGGGTAACCTTGCCATCAGCAGCGCGCAGGGTCAGCAGCACGCCGCCATCGGGGCGGGCTTGGGTATTTACCTGGTAGGCCGAAAATACCGAGACGAACTTTTGCTGAATGAGGTCCATATCAACTCCTGGCTGTAATGTGGCAGACGTGAGTTGAATATTGCAGCGACCGTGCCAGAACCTTGCGGTCTTAAAACTCCAGAAAAATCAGGGGTTTAAGTGTTTTTTTCAGAAGCGGTATCGTGCAGGCTGCATGGTCGTGCATTTTGCACAGTGCATTTTGCACGGTGGGGGGCTTTACCTATCGATGCAATAGAATCTGAACCTTTGACCGCATCGGCGTGCCTGACAAACACTTGGGCAATCATTTCTGCCAGGAGGTTCCCGATGTCCAGCCAAACCGCGCCCGCCACCATGACCAATGACGAGACCGCCGCCTTTGCCGAGCAAGTGTTCGAACGTGCCCGCCAGGGCGATGCCGAAATGCTCGGGCGCCTGCTTGCCAGCGGCCTGCCAGCCAATTTGCGTAACCACAAGGGCGACACCCTGCTGATGTTGGCCAGCTACCACGGCCACCATGAAGCGGTCAGGGTACTGCTGGCGCAAGGCGCCGACCCACTGATTGCCAATGACAACGGCCAACTACCGATTGCCGGTGCGGCGTTCAAGGGTGACCTGGCGATGATCCGCCTGCTGCTGGAGCACGGCGTGCCGGTGGACGCTGCCGCACAGGACGGGCGAACTGCGCTGATGCTGGCGGCCATGTTCAACCGCTGCGAAATCCTCGACTACCTGGTGGACCAGGGGGCCGACCCGGCGCGCCAGGATGCCCGCGGCGCCACTGCGCTGATGGCGGCGCAGACCATGGGTGCAGTGGATGCTGCCGCGCGGCTGCAAGTGCTGGCCGGCTAACCGCCAGGGGGCATTTGCGGCTATCCTTGGCGACTTTTCACCCGTCGCAGGCCCCCTTCATGAAAACTCAGTTGCTCGAATTCATCAGCCTCATTGGCGCTGGCTGCATGCGCGAGGCCGACATCGAGCGCATCGCCGACGAGGCCGCCCAGGCCTACGCCGACCCGGCCGCCTTCCTGGCCGCCAACCCCGATATCTACTACGACGACAGCTTCCCTATCCCGCTGGGCGAGTGGGTGGTGCTGGGCAGCCTGCCGGACACCGTGGTGTTCCAGGCCGACAGCTACCAGGACCTGTTCCAGCAAATCAGCGAGTCGTTCGACAACAGCGTGCCGTTTACCCTCAAGCCCAAGCAACTTGCCCGCACCGAGCCGCTGACTGCGCTGAACCGCATCCAGGTACAGATGGGCGCGCTGAACAAAGAGGCCGGGGGGTATGTGCTGCTGAATTTCAGCCAGTTGCTGGATGACGAACTGCAGATGGTGATGGTGGGGCAGCATGACCTGGCGCGGGTGCTGGAGTTGGGCGCAGAGGTGGGCATCAAGGTGGAGCCGGCCCTGGAAGCCCTGAAAGTCGCTGTACACATCTAACGCCTGTCAGGGCCCTTGTGGCAGGGGCCGGTGTTCAGCCTCAGCCCAGTGCGGTGTCGAGGAACATCATCACCGCAAACCCACCCATCAAGCCCAGTGTCGCCGCTGTCTGGTGGCCGTTGCGGTGGGTTTCGGGGATTACCTCGTGGCTCACCACAAAGATCATCGCCCCCGCCGCCAGGCCCATGCTGATCGGGTAGGCGAGGGCGAAGCCGGTGGAGATCCCCAGCCCGATCACCGCGCCCAGCGGTTCCATCAGCCCGGAGCCGATCGCCACCAGCGCCGCCTTCAGGTTCGACAGCCCGGTAGCGCGCAGGGCCAGCGCCACGGCCAGCCCTTCGGGGATGTCCTGGATGGCAATGGCACTGGTCAACGGCAGGCCGATGTTCATGTCGCCATTGGCGAAGCTCACGCCAATGGCCATGCCTTCAGGCAAGTTGTGCAGGGTAATCGCCAGAACGAACAGCCACACCCGGCTGATGCGCTCGGCCTCGGGCCCGCATGGGCCGGTACTTTCGTGCTCGTGCGGGGTGAAGCGGTCGAGGCCGAGCATCAGCAGCACGCCCAGGCCCATGCCCAGTACCACGGTAAACGCCGCGGCCGGGCCGTTGCCGGTGATTTCGCGGGCGGCGTCCAGGCCAGGCAGAATCAGCGAAAACGAACTGGCCGCCAGCATCATCCCAGCGGCAAAACCGAGCATCACGTCCTGGGTGCGTGCGCTGACATCGCGCAGCACCACCGCCAGGACTGCGCCCAGGGCGGTAGCGCCAAAGCCGGACAAGCCGCCCAGCACGGCCAGGTGCAGGTTGTCGGCATGGTCGCCGTTCACAGCGTTCCAGAAGCTGGCCGCCAGCAGCACGATCACTGCCAACAGGCTCAGCCCCAGGCCCGCGCTGAGCCAGGGGGTGTTCACGACCTGCTGGCGCCAGGCGTTCAGCAGTGAGGGGGTGTGGGCGCTTTGGGTGTGGGCCGGGGGCATGCGAACCTCGAATCAATGTATGCAGGCAGTCTACTCAGGGACCTGCACCAACCGCCAAGGATTCCCTTCTATTGCCGCGATAGCTGACTATGCTGTGCAGCAAAGCCTCTGGACAGGAGTTTAGGCATGGGGTCGACATTCAACAGCCTGGTCGGGCTGATCATTCTGGCGCTGGATATCTGGGCCATCCTCAATGTGATCAAAAGCAGCAGCGAGGTGGGCATCAAAGTGTTGTGGATATTGCTGATCGCACTGCTACCGGTGGTGGGGCTGGTGATCTGGGCGATCGCCGGGCCGCGGGGCAATGTGCGGATCTGAGCCCGGTGCAGTGCTTTCGGGAGCGACTGGCTTGCTCAATTTCCAGAATCTAGCGCGGTTCACCTTGTGGGAGCGGGCTTGTCCCGCGAACACCGGCGGAGCCGGTGCCATCCACCGTGTTGGATTCTTCGCGGGACAAGCCCGCTCCCACAGGTACCGCGCAGGCTTGAGGCTGGTGCGGTATCTGGGGAAACAACTGGTTTGCTCAGTTTCTAGAATCTAGTGCAATCCCTGTGGCTTGAGGCTGATGCAGTACCTGGGGAAACAACTGGTTTGCTCAGTTTCTAGAATCTGGCGCAATCCCTGTGGGCTTGAGGCTGATGCAGTGCCTGGGGGAAACAACTGGCTTGCTCAATTTCCAGAATCTAGCGCAATCCCTGTGGGAGCGGGCTTGTCCCGCGAACACGGGCGAAGCCCGTGCCATCCTCCACGGCGTCAGTTTCGGGGGGCAAGCCCGCTTCCACGAACCGCTGTCACAGACATAAGCGGTAATGGGGCCGTGACAAAATTTTCACATTGGTTTAAACAGAATCCGCACCCGCACAATGCTGCGTTGGTCTAGCGCCACCGCCATCTCCGCAAACCGCAATCCTAGGACCTTCCCATTCATGGCTAACACGGACGCCCTGAAGCAACGGGGCGCGCGAGCATCGTTCTCGCCGACCCTGAAATCCCACCTGGCCTACACGCTGCTAAGCGCCCTTGTGATCATGCTGATGCTCAGCCTCGTGCGCCTGGCACTGCTGGTCTACAACAGCGACATGATCGGCGATACGCCCTATTCGACCGTCGCCGAGGGCTTCCTCAACGGCTTGCGATTCGACCTGCGGGTAGTGGTGTACCTCAGCATTCCGCTGCTGCTGGCCATCCTCAGCCCCTGGGCCATGGCCCGGCGTGGTGTGTTCCGTTTCTGGCTGACCCTCGCTTCGAGCGTGGTGATGTTCCTCGGCTTGATGGAGATGGACTTCTACCGCGAGTTCCACCAGCGCCTCAACGGCCTGGTGTTCCAGTACATCAAGGAAGACCCGAAAACCGTCATGAGCATGCTCTGGTACGGCTTCCCGGTGGTGCGCTATCTGCTGGCCTGGGCCTTCGGCACCTGGCTGTTGAGCCTGCTGTTCAAAGGCATCGACCGTATCACCCGGGGCCAGGGCGAACAGCGCGTTGCGCCGTGGTACAACCGCCTGGCGGTGTTCATGGTGATCCTGCTGGTGGCCGTGGTTGCCGCCCGTGGCACCCTGCGCCAAGGCCCGCCGATGCGCTGGGGTGACGCCTTTACCACCGACTCCAACTTCGTCAACCAGCTGGGCCTGAACGGCACCCTGACCCTGATCGACGCTGCCAAGAGCCGCTTCGGCGAGGACCGCGCCAACATCTGGAAGCCGGTGCTGGAGCAGGGCGTGGCGACCGAAACCGTACGCAAGCAGTTGCTCACCCCGAATGACACCCTGGTCGACGCCGACGAGGCTGCCATCCGCCGCGACTTCCTGCCGCCGGCCGAGCGCACCCTGCCGATCAAGAACGTGGTGGTGATCCTGATGGAAAGCTTCGCTGGCCACTCGGTCGGTGCACTGGGCAGCCCGAACAACATCACCCCGTACTTCGACAAGCTGGCCAAGGAAGGCCTGCTGTTCGACCGCTTCTTCTCCAATGGCACCCATACCCACCAAGGCATGTTCGCCACCATGGCCTGCTTCCCCAACCTGCCAGGTTTCGAATACCTGATGCAGACCCCGGAAGGTGGCCACAAGCTGTCGGGCCTGCCGGCGCTGCTCAGCGCCCGTGATTACGATGACGTTTACGTCTACAACGGCGACTTTGCCTGGGACAACCAGTCCGGGTTCTTCGGCAACCAGGGCATGACCACCTTCATCGGCCGTAACGACTTCGTCAACCCGGTGTTCTCCGACCCGACCTGGGGCGTGTCCGACCAGGACATGTTCGACCGCGGCAACGAGGAGTTGGCCAAGCACGACGGCAAGAAGCCGATCTACGCGCTGCTGCAGACCCTGTCCAACCACACTCCGTATGCGCTGCCGAAAGACCTGCCGGTCGAGAAGGTTACCGGCCAGGGCCGCCTGGATGAGCACCTGACCGCCATGCGTTACTCGGACTGGGCGCTGGGCCAGTTCTTCGAGAAGGCACGTAAAGAGCCGTACTTCAAGGACACCCTGTTCGTCATCGTGGGCGACCATGGCTTCGGCAACCACCAGCAGGTCACCGAGCTGGACCTGGGCCGCTTCAACGTACCGCTGCTGCTGATTGCCCCGGGCATCCAGGAGAAGTTCGGTGCGGTAAACCACACCGTGGGCACCCAGGTCGACATCGTGCCGACCATCATGGGCCGCCTGGGTGGCCAGGCGCGTCACCAGTGCTGGGGCCGCGACCTGCTCAACCTGCCTGAGGGCGACCAGGGCGTGGGCATGATCAAGCCGTCTGGCAGCGAGCAGATCGTCGGCCTGGTGCAGGGTGACCGCATCCTGATCGAGTCCAAGGACATGACCCCTCGCATGTACCGCTACCAGCTGGGCAGCGAGTTCAAGGCCGAGCTGATCGAAAGCCCGGACCAGCCGGAAATGCTCAAGAAGCTCGAAGCGTATATCCAGACGGCGACCAAGAGCCTGCTGGACAACACGGCTGGGGTGGTGCACGGCACGCCGAAGTAAGGCTGCAAAAGGGCCGCTTGGCGGCCCATTCCTCGGGGCAAGCCCGGCTCCCACAGGGTTATCATCGCAGTCCGGCCGGTGATATCGCTGTGGAAGCGGGCTTGCCCCGCGAGAGGCCCTCACAGACTGAACATTCTCCCCGCCCCAAGGTCAGTTGATCAGGCATCACACCTTGGTGTCCCTGGATGTGGAGGACTTGTTCAATGAAAGAGTGGGAAGTCACCTATGCCGATCAAAAAGGCGAACCGTCCACCATGATGCTGCGGGCTGAGCACCGTCCCAGCGAAGAGGAAGCCGCGCGGGCCATCCGTTCGCAACTGTTCCCGGTAATGGACGAGCTGGACCTCAACGACTTCCAGGACCGCACCATTTCCCCGACCGCCCGCTGGCTCAAGGAGCATAGCGGGGTGACCATCACCCGCATTGACGAAGCGCCCTGACCCACACGTTTGCGTGGCGTCTGTTCAGGCGCTAGGATGAGGGAAGGTGCCTGCCTATTCTGCGGGTTGGCACCGCTTCAATTCGCGTCTTGCATCAGCTCGAACTGCCCGGCAAATGCTGGCAGGTGCGTAGTGCACGGAAAGTCTATCCATAGCATTATTCAGGAGGACGTTTCATGAGCAGCCAGAACGACGACATCAGCAGCAACGTCCTGCGCCAGATGAAAGCAGGCGGTTTCGACTTCACCCAGATCCACCCCATCGAGTTCTATGCCATTTTCCCGGACGAAGCAGGGGCGCGCCGCGCGGCCGGTCAGTTTCGCGGGGAATCGTTGAATGCCCAGGTCAAGGAGCTGGGCGATGGCGCCTGGCACCTGGAGTTGAGCAAAGTCATGTACGCCACCCATGGCGGGATTGGCGATTTTGAAGAGACCTTCGAGCAGTTGGTGACACCTTATGGGGGGGAGGTGGAAGGATGGGGGGTCAAGCACGAGCGACCCATAGCCTGACCGTTACACCCTGCTTTCTTCGCGGGCTCGCCCGCGAAGAAACGCACATTTCTTCAGGGCCTGCGCCCAGCCATATGGCTTAGATAGGCCAATAAACTGTCCAGCTCCTGCTCGCTCAACACGCGCTCGTCAAACCCCGGCATCTTTGCCTGCGGCCACTGCCGCAAGCTTTGCGGGTTTCGTATCAATTTGCGCAGGTAAGCCGGCTGAAAGTACTCGGTCGGGTTATGTGGCAGATTCAAATCCGGCCCCACCTGCGCGTCCCCGGCCCCATTCAGCCGGTGGCAGGCCAGGCAGTTCTGCTGGAACAGCGCAAAACCCTGGTGCACCGGGCTGCTGGCCGTCAACTTCGGGTCCGGCAGTAGCGCTGGAAAACGCTGTGCTACGGGCGTGAGTTTGCGAATCGTCGAAATCTGAAACGGCCACTGCTCGGGGCGAATGCCGCTGGCCTGGGGGGCTGTCCACACCAGGTAGAATGGCCCGGCCCCTGGTTTGCCAGGGCCCAGTGGTGGCCACGGTTTGCCCGGGTCTTCCACGGCCAGCCACGCACGTGCCGGCCCTTGCTGCAGCAGCGGCGCAGCCGGCATCTCTGCCGCAAAGCCATCCAGCGCCACGGCCTGCAGGTGGTCGCTGGCACTTACGCCGGGTAACAGCGCAGCCAACGGCACGGCGCGGTAATGCATGGGCCGTTTGTAGGAAACATCCTGTTCAATGCTGATTACCCGAGCCTGCGGGTGGCTGAGCAGTTCGGCGCTGCTCCATTGGCGCGCCTGGGCACCAAGCTCAAGCTGCAGTTGCGCCGCCGACAGCGGCAGGCTCAAAAGCAATGCAAACAGGGTAAGGCAGCGGCGCATAGGCGTTCTCCGACCATCAAGGCCAGCAGGTTACCTGTGCGCTACCCCCGGCGCCACCGCCGCCTCAGCCGAACAAACGGGTCAGGTTCGGCAGTATCAGCAGTAATGTGGTGGCGAATAAAATGAGCCCAGCTTGGCGAATTTTCGATTGTCTGAACATGGCGGACCGCCTTCTTGTTGTTATTCCTGAATACCCGTTGGCTTCCTTGTCGCGCTTCGGGTCGATCGCAGCGGCGTTGCATCACGCCAGAACTGCATGCCTCTAGTAATTCGATATACAACCAACAGTAGGGTGTGCGGGATCCATATTTGAGAACCCTTTGTTCTATTTGCATGATCTCTTGATTCATTATAGTTATGAGGCCATGTGCCAGCCCGCTGGCAGGCTCTCGTTAGACACTGGCAGTGCTGCTAGCGGGTCGCCGACGAAATGTGACCGTTCGTCAGTGCAGCCTACTTGCTTGTACGTGCCTTTCGCGTCAGTCTCTATAGCAGATTCCCACCCATGTCGTTCAGGACTATTCCTATGTCGTTACGCATCTGCATCCTTGAGACCGATGTCCTGCGTCCGGAGTTGACGGCGCAATACCAGGGCTACGGCAGGATGTTCGAGCAGCTGTTCTCGCGTCAGCCGATCGCCGCCGAATTTTGTGTGTACAACGTGATGAACGGCGACTACCCCGCCGAGCATGAAGTGTTCGACGCCTATCTGGTCACCGGCAGCAAGGCCGATTCGTTTGGCACCGATGCGTGGATCCAGACGCTCAAGGCCTACCTGCTGAAGTTGTACGAGCGTGGCGAGAAGTTGCTGGGCGTGTGTTTTGGCCACCAGTTGCTGGCATTGACCCTGGGTGGCAAGGCCGAGCGCGCCGAAAAGGGCTGGGGCGTGGGCATTCATCGCTATTCGCTGGCGGCGCATGCGCCGTGGATGGACCCGGAAGTGTCGGAGCTGACCTTGCTGATCAGCCATCAGGACCAGGTGACCGAATTGCCGGAAGGTGCCACTGTGATTGCCTCGAGCGATTTCTGCCCGAACGCGGCGTACCATATTCGCGACCAGGTGCTGTGCTTCCAGGGCCACCCGGAGTTCGTCCACGACTATTCCAGGGCTCTGCTCGATGCCCGTCAGGAACACCTGGGCGACGAGGTGTACCACAAGGCCGTGGCCAGCCTGGCCACCGAGCACCAGGGCGATCTGGTAGGGGAGTGGATGTTGCGGTTTATCCAGCAGCCTGTGAACAAGCACGACGCGGCATAATGGCTAGGGGGCCGCAAGGCGGCCCCAAAAGTCTTACAACCAACCCGATTTCTTGAAGCTGGCATACAGCCCCGTACATCCCGCCGCAATCACCCCCAGCACTGCAAAATATCCGTAATGCCAGCTGAGCTCCGGCATGTTCTGGAAGTTCATCCCGTACACCCCGGCAATCGCCGTAGGGAACGCCAGAATCGCCGCCCATGCCGCAAACTTGCGCTGCACGATGCTTTGCCGTGACGACTCCAGCAACATGCCGATTTCGATGGTCTGGCTGGCGATGTCGCGGATGCCCGCCAGGTCTTCCATCTGCCGGGTCACGTGAATCTGCACATCACGAAAATACGGGCGCATGTTCTTGTCGATGAACGGGAAACTCAGGCGCTGCAGTTCCTCGCTGATCTCCACCATTGGTGCCACGTAGCGGCGCAGGCGCAGGATGTCGCGGCGCAGGCTGTGCAGGCGGCGGATGTCGTCTTCTTGCAGTGAACCACCCAGCACGCTCTGCTCCAGCGCTTCGATCTCGCCATGAATGGCTTCGCTGACCGGCTGGTAGTTCTCGGTAACGAAGTCGAGCAAGGCGTACAGCACGAAGTCTTCGCCGTGCTCCAGCAGCAAAGGCCGCGCCTCGCAGCGCTGGCGCACCATGGCGTAGGATTTGGAGTGGCCGTTGCGGCAGGTGATGATGTAGCCGTTGCCAGCGAAGATGTGGGTTTCGATGAACTCCAGCTTGCCTTCGTGGCGTACCGGTGAGTAAGTGACGATGAACAGCGCATCGCCGAAGGTTTCCAGCTTCGGCCGGCTGTGTTTTTCCAGCGCGTCTTCGATGGCCAGCTCGTGCAGGTTGAACTGGCACTGCAGGTTGGCCAGTTCCTCGGCGTTGGGCTCTTCAAGGCCGATCCACACGAAATGCCCCGGCTTGCGCGCCCACTCGCTGCCTTCGTCGATGCTGATGTTGGTGACTTTCCTGCCGGCGCTGTACACCGCTGACGCCACGACTCGACCCATGGTTGCCCGCTTATTCCGGTTGAACACGGTGTACAGCTTGGGCTGTACCCGGCTCAAGAGCAACCCGGATCAGGCCAGCTCGGTTTCCATCCGGTCAATGCACTGCTGCATCTGCCCCCGGCACTGCTCGATCAGCGCCGGCAGGTCCTGCTGGGTCAGGCCCGCCGTGGCTATCGGCGGCAGCGAGCGCACGATGACCGTGCGCTGACGCCAGCTGTTCAGGCGCATGCGCCCGGCATAGCGGCTGACGCACACAGGCACGATCGGTACACCGGCCTCGATGGCCATGTGGAACGCGCCTTTCTTGAATGCCAACAGATGCTCGCCGGGGTTGCGCGTGCCCTCGGGGAAAATCCAGATCGACGTATCGTCCTGCAGCACCCGGGTGGTTTTCTGCAGGGCCTTGCGCGCCTGGTAGGCATTCTTGCGGTCGATCAGCACGTTGCCACCCAACCAGAACAGTTGGCCGAACAGCGGGATCCAGCCCAGGCTTTTCTTGCCGATGGCCACCGTGCGTTGTGGCACGACCTGGCCCAGCACGAAGAGGTCAAAGTTGGATTGGTGGTTGGCGACGATCACGCAGCCTGGCGGCTGGTCCCACAGCGGGCCGACTTCGGCCTTGACCCTGATGCGCATCAGCCAGGTGGCCGGGCGGCTATAGAGGCGCGCGAATACGCGGCTGTTGTCGGGGTTGAAGGGCCGGCACAGGCCAATGAGCAGGCCGATGGCGCCGACGGCCAGAAAATGCAGCGCCAGCAGAAACATGCGCAACGAATAAAGCATGGTACGACTCACACCAGACAGTCGCCAGGCAGTGTACGGGTGTGCACTGGTTGGAGCAAACCTGTGTGTGAGACTGCTCGCGCCCTTTCGCGAGCTTGCCCGCGAAAGGGCTCGAGCGGTCAACCCATGTGGTGCTGGTCGAGTTCGATCGCCTTGTCCAGCGCTTCGAGCAACCCCTTGCGTACTTTCAGCTTGGTGTTCTTGTGCGCCAGCATGTTCAGCTTCTTCAATTCCCGCGCCACGGTCAGCGCCGCTTCCTGCAACCGCTCGGCCGGCACCACCTTGTCAAGGAAGCCGGCATCCACCGCTGCTTGCGGGTCGAACACCTCGGCATTGATCACCGAACGATGGAAGGCCGAGCGGCGCAGGCGGTCGCGGGCCAGTTCGATGCCTGCGTGGTGCATGGTCATGCCGATCTGCACTTCGTTCAGGCACACCTTGTACGGCCCTTCGACACCAATGCGGTAGTCGGCCGACAGCAGCAGGAAGGCACCCTTGGCCACGGCATTGCCCGGGCAGGCGACCACGACCGGGAACGGATGCGACAGCAGGCGGCGCGCGAGGGTGGAGCCAGCGGTGACCAGGCTGATGGCTTCTTTGGGCCCGCTGGTCATCACTTTCAGGTCGTAACCACCCGAGAGGATGCCCGGCTGCCCCGTGATGATCACCACCGCCCGTTCTTCGGCGGCGCGGTCCAGCGCGGCATTGAAGGCCGTGATGACGTCCGGCGAGATGGCGTTGACCTTGCCGTTGTTCAGGGTCAGGGTGGCGATGCCGTCTTCGGCGTGGTAGGTAATCAGCTCGCTCATGGCAGAGTCCTTTTGTTGGCGTGGCGAAGACGTTACCCAGCGCAATGGGCGAGGTAAAGCAGCAAGGCTGACTGGTCGGTCAGCGTCCAGTCGGGTCCAGGTGCAAATACATGAAAAATTTGAAAAAAATGCTTGCCAAAGGAAAGCTCTTTCACTAAATTAGCGCACCTCGACAGGCTGCAAGGCTTGAAGAGAAACGGTGAAGTGTCCGAGTGGTCGAAGGAGCACGCCTGGAAAGTGTGTATACGAGAAATCGTATCAAGGGTTCAAATCCCTTCTTCACCGCCACATTCTACGAAAAGCCCCCGCGCTGAAAAGCTCGGGGGCTTTTTGTTTTCAAGTGCCATTGGGGGCTGCTGTGCAGCCTATCGCGCCAGTTTTGAGGTATTGAGCAAGCCAGTTGTTTCCCAGGTACTGCATCAGCCTCAAGCCTGCGGGGTACCTGTGGGAGCGGGCTTGCCCCGCGAAGCATCCAACACGGTGCATGGCACGGGCTTCGCCCGTGTTCGCGGGACAAGCCCGCTCCCACAGTCCAATTGCGCTAGATTCTAGAAATTGAGCAGGCCAGTTGTTTCCCCAGGTACTGCATCAGCCTCAAGCCTGCGGGGTTGGACCTGTGGGAGCGGGCTTGCCCCGCGAAGCATCCAACACGGTGGATGGCACCGGCTGCGCCGGTGTTCGCGGCTAAAGCCGCTCCCACAGGGATTGCGCTAGATTCTAGAAATTGAGTAAGACAGGTGCCCCACAGGATGGTCGATTTCCTGTGGGGGCGGCCCCGGCGATCTAGAAGCTGACCGAAGCCGAAAGCCGAGCGGTACGCGGTGCACCCTGGAACAGGTAGTTATCCCCCAGGTAATCCCCTACATCGCGCCAGTAACGCTTGTCGAACACGTTATCCACCGTCAGCCGCAGCACCGTGTCATAACCACCGACCCGCGTGCGGTAGCGGCTACCCAGATCGAACACGGTATACCCGCCAACCTCCACATTACCCGCTTGGCTCGCATACTTGCTGGCGCTGTACCGCACTCCGCCCAGCAGCGCCAGGCCCGTTACTGGCAAGCTGTATTCGGCGTGCAACGCCGCGCGGAACCGGGGCACATTGATTGCCTGGTGGCCTTCATAGTCATCGGTACCGCTGTTCTGCACCCGCGCCCGAATGGCTGCCGCACTGGCCTGTACCTGCAGCTTCGGGGTCACCCAGCCGCTGGCGCCCAGTTCCAGCCCGGTGTTCTTTTGCTGGCCTTGCTGCACGTAGGTGAAGGTGCCGGCACCCTCTGGCCGCGCGTACTGGTAAGCCTGGCGAATCTGAAACAACGCGGCGCTCAGGGTCAGGCCCTGCCAGTCGTGCTTGATGCCCAGTTCCAGCTGGTGTGAAGTGGTAGGCGCGAGGATCTGCGCAGCATTGCTGGCGAACCAGGGCGCAGTGCCGCCAGCCGACAGCCCTTTGGAGTAGCTGGCATACACGGTGGTATCCGCCTGCGGCTTGTAGATGAGCGCAGCATTGGGCAGCAATTCGTACTGACGGGTATGGCGGCCAGCAACACCGTTCTCGTCCCAGGTCTTTTCGTCCAGGCGCACTTCACGGGCGCCCAGCACGGTCTGCCAGTGCTCGTTGAGGCTGATGCGATCACTGACGAACAGGCCATACTGCCGGCTGTCCAGGCGTCGCTCGCTGGCGCCGACCGGCTTGTCAGACGGGGCGAGGGGCGGGGCCCCGGTGTAGATGTTGCCGGTGCCTAGCCATTCGTTGTAGTACGGGCGCTGGTCCAGCGTGCGGCGCTGCGCACTGCTGCCCACGGTCAGTTCATGGCCCACCCCCAGCGCATCGAAGCGCCCGTTGAGCATGGCCTGTGCCTCGTCGGTGCGGCGGGTGTCGTCAGGGCTGCGGAAATCGTAGATGTCGTAGTCGCCATTGCTGCCGAAGAACGCGCCTTCGCTCGAACCCCAGGCGAACGAACTGTAGTCATCGATCACCACCTTGCTGCGCGACGCGCTCAGGGTGCCGGTCCAGGCCTCGTTGAAGCGGTACTCGAAGCGCCCACCCAGGTTCAGCGAGTCGTTCTGCACCGGCTTGGCCCAATGCTGATAGGCCAGACGGTCACTGGGGTCGATGCCATGGGGCAGTTCGGTGCCGCCGAGCAGTTGGTAACCTGGCACCGAGCCTTGTTCGCGGTGCTGGTATTCGGCGTCCAGTTGCAAGGTGGCGTCCGCACTGATCTGCCAGTCGAAGGCCAGCGAGGCGAAGTCGCGCTTGCCGTCTGCATGGTCCACATAAGAGCGGATGTCCTCATGGGCCAGGTTGGCGCGCAGGCCAAACTGCCTTTCGCTACCGAACCAGCCACCCAGGTCGGTGGCCAGGTAGCGTTCGCCCTGTTCGTTGGTCGATAGGGTGATGCTGCGCACGTCTTCGGCGCGCTTGGTCACGTAGTTGATCAGGCCGCCCGGCTCTGACACACCGCTCTGCAGCCCGGACAGGCCCTTGAGCAGTTCCACCTGCTGCTTGTTTTCCAGGGCAACATTCTGCTCGCCGGCGATAGTCTGGCCGTTGATGCGGTAGCTGCTGGCAGCGTTCAGCTCGAAACCGCGCACGTTGAAGTTTTCGTAGTAGCCGATGGGTGCATAGCTTTCGCCGACCGAGGCGTCGCTTTGCAGCACTTCGCTGAGCTTGCGTACCTGGCGGTCTTCCAGCAGTTGCTGGCCGAACACGCTGACCGAGGCCGGGGTGTCGAGCAGCGGCGCGGGCTGGAAACCGGCCACTGTGGCCTGGCGCGCCTGGTAACCGTCGTTGGCGTAGGTGTCGGAAACCTGCACCGGGTCAAGGAGCACGCTGTCTTCGGCAAGCACATGGGGGCAATGCAGGGCCAGGCCCAGGCTGAGCAGGCTCAGGGGCAGGCGGGGGTGAACCGGGGGCATGCGGTGGGGCTCCTGGAGGCGCGGCACAGGCCATGAAAAAAGGCGGCATCTTACCAGCCGCCTTCAACATAAAACGATCCAGGCCTGGCGATATTCAGTCAGCCTGCCCTGACTGGCCGCTTATGCTGGCGCCAGTTGTCATCGATCTTCGACCAGGTCTTGCCATCAGTAACGGCCATCAGCTTGCGGCCGTCCTTGAAGGTGGCCAGGAAGGTCGCTTCTTCTTCCTTGCCGCCCAGCCACAGCCCGGCCAGCAACCCTACCGGCCCGGCCACCAGTGCGCCAGCCACGCCCCAGCCCAGGGCAGTGCCCAGGCTGCGGTTGGATTCCAGGCTGGCCAGGCGCAGGTCGCTGATACGTGCCAGGGAAATCCGCTCGCCCGGGGACGGGCTGCGCGGGGTCTTGAGTGTGAGCGATCCATTGCGATACTCGCCTTCACCTTGCAAGAAATCGCCGGATTGAACCGTGAGTCTTGTCATAAAATCGTCCTGTCAGGTATTGGCATTTGACCAGGGCCTACTGAGCGCTGCCGGGGCAGGCAAGTCAACGCCAAGGCGACGGAGGGTAGTGCGGTATGTTGTCACCCTGGCTGATGCGGGCGCGCTCGCGAATCACGGCGACGACTTTCAGGCTACCTGCAAGGCGTTCTTGCGCTTGCGCTCGGCCAACCCCCAGGCCAGCAACGCCAAGGCTCCAATCACCAATCCCGCCACCACAATGCCCATCCAGCCCTGGCGCTGGAACAGCTGCGTGCCCAGCAGCGACCCCAGCGCCCCGCCAATGAAGTAGCAGGTGATATACCCGGCATTCAGTCGCGTACGTGCTTCTGGTCGTAAGGCAATCACCGCATTCTGGTTGCTCACATGCACCAGTTGCACCGCCAGGTCGAGCATCAGCACGCCCAGCAGCAAGGCCAGCAGCGACTGTTCGGCAAACCCCAGCGGCACCCACGACAGCAGCAATACCACCAGGCCAACGGTGGTGCCCAGTGAACCCTTGCCGCGGTCGGCCAGGCGCCCGGCCCAGTTGGCCGACAGCGCACCCGCGGCACCGGCCAGGCCAAACAGGCCGATCACGGCATCCGAGTAGTGGTAGGGGCCCTTTGCCAGCAGGAATGCCAGCGGTGTCCAGAACAACGCGAACAGGCTGAACGCCAGCAGCCCCAGCAGCGAGCGCAGGCGCAGTACCGGCTCTTCGAGGAACAGCCGAAACACCGAGCCGATCAGGGCCGGATACTTCAGCCCGGCATGGCTGTGGTGCTGCGGCAGGCTGCGGTACAGCGCCACGGCAGTGATCCCCATCAGCACAGCGGCCAGCACGTAGATGCTGCGCCAGCCGCCCAGCTCGGCCATGAAGCCGGCAGCGGTGCGCGCCAGCAGGATACCCAGCAGCAGGCCGCTCATCAGCGTGCCAACCGCCCGCCCGCGCTGATGCGGTTCACTCAGGGTCGCGGCCATCGGCACGAGAATTTGCGCCACCACCGAGAACAGCCCGGTCAGCGCCGTGCCAAGGATCAGCCAGGGCAGGCTGGGTGCGCAGGCGCTGATGACCAGGCCAACGGTGGAAATGACGGTCATCACGGTGATCAGCCGGCGCTGCTCGAACAGATCGCCTAGCGGTGCCAGCAGCAACAGGCCGGCGCCGTAGCTGAGCTGCGCGGCAATCACGATGCTGCCGGCGCTGGCGGTGCTCAGGCCGAACTGTTGGGCGATGCTGTGCAACAGCGGTTGGGCGTAGTAGTTGCTGGCCACCGCCAGGCCGGTGGCGGTTGCCATCAGCAGGATCAGGGCGCGGCTGAGGGGGGTGTTCATTAGGTTCTCGTGGCGGCAGGAGTGAGTGGGGGGTAATTATCAGGAAGTGTCAGGGATGACGCCAATGTAGCGTTTTCAATTTATCCCTCTTGAAAGCGGATAGATCGATGGTGGCGCGCCGGCTGCCAGGGCCTTTCTGAGTGAGGTAACGGGTGAGCCCGCGCAAGCGTCTCGGGTAAACCCGCCCCACAGGCTCACTGCAGCCCTGGACCTGTGGGGGCCTGTGGGAGCGGGCTTGCCCGCGAAAGGGCCGGTACAGGCAGCCCGTCAATCAGGCTGCAAACCCACCATCCACAGTCAGGCTGGCCCCTGTGATATAGCCAGCCTCCGGCCCCGCCAGGTAAGCCACAAAGCTGGCGATCTCATCCGCCTCGCCATACCGCCCGATCGCCATCAGCGGAATCAGGCTTTCGGCAAACTCGCCGCTGGCCGGGTTCATGTCGGTGTCCACCGGCCCTGGCTGCACGTTGTTCACGGTAATGCCCTGCGGCCCCAGGTCACGCGCCATGCCGCGGGTCAGGCCAACCAGCGCCGACTTGCTCATGGCATAAGGCGCGCCACCGGCGAACGGCATGCGCTCGGCGTTGGTGCTGCCAATGTTGATGATGCGCCCGCCTTGGCCCATGTAGCGTGCAGCGGCCTGGCTGGCGACGAACACGCTGCGCACGTTCACCGCCAGGGTACGGTCGAAATCGGCGAGGTCGAATTCGGTCAGTGGTGCCACCGCCAGTACGCCAGCGTTGTTGACCAGGATATCCAGCCGGCCGAAGGCCTTTACGGTGTCATCCACGGCCAGTTGTACGGCGGCGGCGTCGGCGCTGTCGGCGCGCAGGGCCAGGGCCTTGCCGCCGTTTTCGTTGATTTCCCGTGCCAGCTCCTCTGCCGGACCGGCAGAACTGACATAGGTGAAGCCCACCTGTGCGCCTTCGCGTGCCAGGCGCCGCACGATGGCCGCACCAATACCGCGGGAACCGCCCTGTACCAGGGCCACTTTGCCTTCGAGTGTAAGTTGCTTGGACATGCTGATCTCCTGCTGGAAGCCAGGCCGAAATGCCTTGGATGGGCGCAGTATCGGCGCTCGATTACCTGCTGATAAGATGGCAATCACTATCAGCAGAGTAAACCTTTGGTTGCCAATCATGGCCATGGAATCGTTCAACGCGTTGGAATGCTTCATCCGCAGTGCCGAGGTCGGCAGCTTCGCCGAGGCTGCCAGGCGCTTGCGCATTACCCCCGCCGCCGTGGGCAAGCATGTTGCCCAGTTGGAGTCGCGCCTGGGCGTGCGGTTGTTCCAGCGTAGTACGCGCAAGCTGACCTTGACCGAGGCGGGGCAGCGTTTTCTGGGTGAAGTCAGTGACAGCTTCCGCACCATCCAGTACGCCGTGGCCAACCTGGCCAGCGCCGAAGGGCAGCCGGCCGGGCTGCTGCGGGTGAGTATGGGCACGGTGTTCGGGCGTTTGTATGTGTTGCCTCTGCTGGGTGAGTTCTTGCGCCGCTACCCGGCGATTACCCCGGACTGGCATTTTGACAACCGCCAGGTCGACCTGATCGGCCAAGGCTTCGATGCGGCGATCGGGGGTGGTTTCGAGCTGCCGCCGGGGGTCGTCGCGCGCAAGCTGACACCGGCCCACCGGGTATTGGTGGCGGCACCGTCGTACCTGCAGCGGCATGCGCAGATTGAAGACCCGCAGGTGTTGCAGCGGCATGACGGCATCCTGATTCGCTCACCCCAGACCGGGCGGGTGCGTTCGTGGCCGTTGACCAGCCGCTGGCAGGCGCAGCAGCCGCTACAGTTACGCCAGGCGATGACCATGAGCGATTCGGATGCCGCGTGTGCGGTGGCCGAGCAGGGGCTGGGGATTGCGCTGGTGAGCCTGCCGTTTGCAGTGCCCTATTTGCAGGGCGGGCGGCTCCAGCGGGTACTGCCGGACTGGTATGTGGACGATGGGCATATCAGCCTGTATTTCGCCGAGCACAAGCTGATGCCCGGCAAGACCCGGGCGTTTATCGATTTTGTGGTGGAGCAGTTTGCCGAGCAGGGGCTGGCGGGGCGGTTCGATGCCTTGCAGGCCCTTTAGCGAATTATTGCCAGTGCCGACCCTTTCGCGGGCCCGCCCGCTTCCACAGGGATATCACAGCCCTGAAGACAGTGGGGGCCTTGTGGGAGCGGGCGTGCCCGCGAAGAGGCCGGTTCAGGCAGCATCAACAATGAACAGTATCTGCATCCCGAGGCTCACCTCGTCGTCGACCCGCTTGCCCAGCAACAGCTGCCCCAGCGGTGAACGAGGGGTAATTACCGTGACCAGCTCGTCGCCGTCACCAATCTTCAACCCCGCTGCCTCGGGCCCCAGGAACACTCGGCGTCGCTCGCCAGCTTCATCCTCCAGCGTCACCAGGTTGCTCACCTGCACCCCGCGCGCAGGGTCGTAGGCGCGCAGCAGCAGTTGCTGGTAAATCAGCACCGCCTGGCGTATCTCGGCACTGCGCCGCGCCTGGCCGGTGGCCAGGTAGGAGGCTTCCAGGCCCAGGGTGTCGTATTTGTTCTCGGCGATGTTTTCTTCCGCGGTGGCAGCTTCGTAGGCGGTTTGCGCCGCCCGGGTCAGCACGTCCAGGTCATGCTCGAGGGTGGCGACGATCTGCGCCAGCAGGTGGGGCTTGTCCATGGTCAGTAACAGAACTCCAGCACGTTGGCCTGGCTTTTGTCAGTGGGTGCAGTGCGGTTCTGTTGCAGCCAGAACTGGCACTTGGGGTTGTTGAGGTTGCGCGGGTTGCCTTGGGCTGCCTCGGCGGCTTGCTGCTGTTCCTGTTTGTGCAGGATGTGTTGGTAGCGTTCGAACATCTCCGCTTGCGCATCCTGCGGCTGCGCCACTGGCGTTGCCGGTTTTACCAGGGCTGGCGCCACAGCCTGGGCAATGGGCGCTACCTGGGCGGGCCACAGTTGCAGGGCCAGCCACAGGCTCAGGGCGATGGCCACGGCGCCAAGCCAGAGGCCGAAGGCAACACACAGGACCAACTGCAGCGGCTTCAGGGTGATCTTCAGTTCACGGGTGCGGCGCATGGCAACCTCCTTGGCAGGGTGGGGCAGGGTGCATTGTCGCATGCTGTCGGGCAGAATCCGCGTTTTTCCGCAGGTAAAGGGGAGCGGCGCATGAAAGCCACCTGGGACATCTTCTGCAGCGTCGTCGACAACTACGGCGATATCGGCGTTACCTGGCGCCTGGCCCGCCAGCTGGTGGCCGAGCATGGCCTGGCGGTGCGCCTGTGGGTGGATGACCTGAACGCCTTCACGCCCATGTGCCCCGGCGCCGATGCCGCTGCCGCGCAGCAATGGCAGCAAGGTGTGGAGGTGCGGCAGTGGCCGGCGGCGTGGCTGCCGGTGGCGCCTGCCGACGTGGTGATCGGTGCCTTTGCCTGCCAGTTGCCCAACGCCTATGTCGAGGCCATGCGTGCCTGCCCGCGGCCGCCGCTGTGGCTCAACCTTGAATACCTCAGTGCCGAGGACTGGGTGGAAGGCTGCCATGGCCTGCCTTCGCCGCAGCCCAATGGCCTGCGCAAGGTGTTTTTCTTCCCCGGCTTTACCGATAAAACCGGTGGCCTGCTGCGTGAGGGTGAGCTGCTGGCCCGGCGTGACGCGTTCCAGCACTCGGCCGATGCACGGCAGGCGTTTCTGCAAGGCTTGGGCGTAAGCCCCGAGCACGGGGCATTGCTGATTTCGTTGTTCGCTTATGAAAACCCACAATTGGCCAACTGGCTCGATGCCTTGGCCTCAGGGGATCAACCTTGTCACCTCCTGGTGCCGCAAGGCCGTATCGTCGCCGGCCTCAGCCAGTGGCTTGGCGAGGCGCCATTGCAAGTGGGGGATGTGCGCAAGCGCGGTACCCTGACCGTACAGGTGCTGCCTTTCGTCAGCCAGGATGACTTCGACCGGTTGCTGTGGAGCTGCGATTTCAACGCGGTGCGTGGCGAAGACTCCTTTGTGCGTGCGCAATGGGCCGCGCAGCCGATGCTGTGGCATATCTACGTGCAGGACGAGAACGCCCACTGGGAAAAGCTCGAAGCGTTCCTGGCGCATTAT
The DNA here is from genome assembly GCF_029871175.1 of Pseudomonas sp. BN607. Classification (NCBI taxonomy): domain Bacteria; kingdom Pseudomonadati; phylum Pseudomonadota; class Gammaproteobacteria; order Pseudomonadales; family Pseudomonadaceae; genus Pseudomonas; species Pseudomonas sp. BN607. Next base: position 223,668 of record NZ_SSOE01000066.1, on the reverse strand, counting down.
CGACGGGGTTTGTCAGGCGATGCCGACGCCGCACTCATGGGCCTGTGGCGCGCCTGGAACATGGATTCGGACATGGCCCAGGCCTGGCAGGCGGCCCGCCAGCATTGGCCGCAACTGCAGCAACATGCCCGGCTTTGGGCCGCGCGACAGGCCGCTCAGCCGGACCTTGCCATGACGCTGGTACAGTTTTACCGAAATTGGCTATGATATGCGGCCTCGATTTTTATAAATCCATCCAGATTCGGATACTTCGTAATGAAAACTGGTAAAGAACTGAAACCCGGTACCGTACTGCGGATCGACAACGACCCGTGGCTGGTTCAAAAAGCTGAGTTCACCAAGTCGGGCCGTAACAGCGCGATCATGAAGACCAAGCTGAAGAACCTGCTGACCGGCTACAAGACCGAAACCGTATACGGTGCGGACGACAAGCTGGACGACGTGATCCTGGATCGCAAAGAAGCGACCCTGTCGTTCATCAATGGTGACGAGTACACCTTCATGGACACCACCGACTACACCATGTACGAGCTGAACGCCGAAGACATCGAAGCCGTTCTGCCGTACATCGAAGAAGGCATGGAAGACGTCTGCGAAGCCGTGTTCTTCGAAGGCCGCCTGGTATCGGTTGAACTGCCGACCACCATCAGCCGTAAAGTTGTCTACACCGAGAACGCTGCTCGCGGTGACACCTCCGGCAAAGTCATGAAGCCTGCCAAGCTGGCGAACGGTACCGAGATTTCGGTTGCCGACTTCATCCAGATCGACGAGTGGATCGACATCGACACTCGCGACAACAGCTTCAAAGGCCGTTCCAAGAAGTAATTCTTCTTGCAATGCCCACAAAAAAACCCGGCCTCGCCGGGTTTTTTTGTGCCTGAGGTGAAGCCAATACTCAACGCTCCCACTCAAGCAAGCGCAAGCCTTCGCGGCTTAAACGGTTACGTGCAGGCGCACATCCACATTACCGCGGGTGGCATTGGAATACGGGCAAACCTGATGCGCCTTTTCCACCAGCCCTTTGGCATCGGCCTCGACCAGGCCCGGCAGGCTGATGTGCAGGTCGATGTCCAGGCTGAAACCGCCCGGGATCTGGCCGATGCCGACCTTGGCGGTGATCGAGGCATCTGCCGGCAGGGCTTTCTTCTCTTGCCCGGCCACGAACTTCAAGGCGCCGATGAAGCAGGCCGAGTAACCGGCGGCGAACAGCTGCTCGGGGTTGGTGCCGTCACCGCCTGCACCGCCCAGCTCTTTGGGGGTGCTGAGCTTGACTTCCAGCTTGCCGTCGCTGGAGCGGGATTTACCGTCGCGCCCACCGGTGGAGGTAGCTTCTGCGATGTACAGCGGAGTCACCTTTTGCATCTTGAGCCTCGCTAATGTGCTGTGCGCTCCCGTCTGCAGGGAGGCGCGGGTTGGTGTGGGATTTAAATTAGCGCGCAATTAGTTAGCGCGCAAGATAAATTTTCACCTTCTGGCCGAGCGGCCATTGCCCAGCATAGTCATCAGAGGTTTTTTTGCAGGCTTTCGCGCAGCTTCAGCAAGTCGGCCTGCAATTGCTGCAACTGTTCAAGGCTGCGTCCGCTGGCCTTGAGGATGCATTGCGGCACTTCCCTGGCTTGTTGCTGCAGCGCACGGCCCTTGTCGGTCAGTTGCACCAGCACCACCCGTTCGTCTTCGCGGCTGCGGTTGCGTTGCAGCAGGCCTTCGCTTTCCAGGCGTTTGAGCAGCGGGGTGAGCGAGCCCGGGTCAGTCAGCAGGTGTTGGCTGATCTCACCCACAGTCAGGCCGTCGCGCTCCCAGAGCACGAGCATGGCCAAGTACTGGGGGTAAGTCAGCCCCAGTGCCTGCAACAGCGGTTTGTAGACCTTGGTCATCAGCAACGAGGTGGAATGCAGGGCAAAGCAGACCTGGTTGTCCAGCAGCAGCTCGTCACAGGAAACTTGGGTGTCGGCGTTCATGCAGGTCCTTGAAAGTGATCAAAGGGAAATTCTGGCATGCTGATCATTAGTGCGTGTGTAGCTCACGCAGTTCATTGCGCAAGGCCAGGTCCCAAGGTGGAATCGGGCTGAAGCGGCTCTTGAGGAATTCGAGCAGCAAACGGCTGCGAGAGTTCGTTTCATGTTCCAGGCGTAGTGCATAGATGCCACTGGTCTCGGCTTTGGGCAGGCCGCCGTCGCAAAACAACGGCACCAGCTCGCCACGTAGCAGGTATTCGCTGATCAGCCAGGTGGGCAGGTGAGCTATACCCAGGCCGGCGAGAGCGCCGAACAGCAAGGTTTCGGCGTTGTTGGCGGCCATGCGCATGCGCGTGGGTCGGTACAGCCGGGTTTGCCCGGCCACGTTGAAGCGCCAGGCGAACGGTGGCGCCAGGCCATCCCAGTCCAGCCCATCGTGCCCGGGCAATTCGCTGGGGCAGGTGGGGATGCCACGGCTGGCCAGGTAGGCCGGGCTGGCGCAGGCGATGCGCACCATGTAGGCCAGCGGCGTAGCGACCAGGCGGGTATCTGCCAACGGGCCAGCGCGCAGCACCAGATCGACCTCGCCGAGGTGGCTGCCATGCAGGTCGACGAAGCTGTCGATCAGGCGCAGTTGCACGTCCAGGCCCGGGTAGGCCACCAGAAAGTCGGCGATGGCCGGGGCCAGGTGGCGGCGGCCGAACGCGGCGGGCGCGTCGATGCGGATCAACCCCTCCGGGGCATTGCTCAACGATACCGCCTCGGCGCGCGCCAGGCGCAGTTCCTCGATGATGCGCCTGGCCCGCTCGGCAAAGGCGTTGCCTGCCGGTGTGGCACGCACGGCATGGGTACTGCGGGTGAACAGCCGGCTGCCGACTGCGCTTTCCAGGTTGTCGATGCGCCGGGCCACGGCAGAGGGCGTCAGCGGATGGCGGCGGGCGGCGGCAGAAAAACTGCCGGTTTCCAGCACGTCGAGGAACAGGCTCAACTGATCGGTCAGGGTATCGGGGCTCATGGCTGCCTGGCTTTTGCGAAAAACGCATAGCCATTGTGCGCTGCTGTGCGTTTCCCCGCCAGCGTACAATCGTTAGCATGCTCGCATTATTTGTACAGGCGGACGAGGCCCTGATGATCGAGTGGTTGTTGTATATCGTGCTGGGCGCAGCCCTGGGCACCATGGGGGGCTTGTTCGGCATTGGCGGTGGGCTGATCGCGATTCCGGCGTTGGGCGTGCTTTTTGGTCTGGACCAGCAATTGGCGCAGGGTACGGCGCTGGTGATGGTGGTGCCGAATGTGCTGCTGGCGCTGTGGCGCTATCACCAGCGCAACCGCATCGAGCTGCGCCATGCCGTGCCGCTGTCGCTGTGCAGCTTTGTGTTTGCCTGGCTGGGGTCTATCTGGGCGGTGGGGCTGGATGCGCATTCCATGCGCCTGGGCTTTGTCGGCTTCCTGGTAGCCCTGGCGGTGTGGAATGTGGCGCGCATGTTCATGAAGGCGGCGCCGGCCAGTGCCGAGATGCGCTATGCCTGGCCGTGGCTGGGTGTGCTTGGCAGCTTTGCCGGCACTATGGGCGGCTTGTTCGGGGTGGGCGGGGCGGTGGTCGCTACGCCGATCCTGACCAGCGTATTTGGCACGACGCAGGTGGTGGCGCAAGGCCTTTCGTTGGCGCTGGCGGCACCCAGTACGCTGGTCACCCTGGTGACGTATGGGGCGCATCACAGTGTTGACTGGGGTGTAGGGCTGCCTTTGGCGGTGGGTGGCTTGCTCAGTATCAGCTGGGGGGTGAAATTGGCCCATGCGTTGCCCGAGAAGGTGTTGCGCGCGATGTTCTGCGTGTTTTTGGTGGTGTGCGCGGTCATGCTCGGTTTTGAGCTTTGAATGTGTGGGGCCGCTTTGCGGCCCATTCGCAGCACAAGGCTGCCCCTGCAGGTGATGGGGTGCGTTTGGCCTACTGGAAACCTTCAATGATGTAATCGGCCATGCAGTCGGTAATTGGCGAGGGGTTATGCGTACTGCGCACCAGCATCACATTGGCCATGGGCAACTGCGGCAAGCCTTCGCTTTCGCCCAGAATCCGAATGTTCCCGCCAATCAGGCTCTGCAACTGCGCCGTCACCGCCAACCCCGCCGTAACGATGGCAAAGATCGCTGCCAGGCTGGGGCTGGTGTAGGCAATGCGGTAGTCGATGCCCTGAGCCTCCAGCGCATTGCAGGTCCAGGCGCGGCAGAAACAGTCGGTATTGAACAGTGCCACCGGCATCGGCCGTTGCTCCTGGGGGCAGAAGCCTTCGGCGGCAGCCCACACCAAGCGCTCCTGGCGCAGCAACTGGCCGATTTCGTTGCCAGGCTCGCGGGTGACGATGGTCAAGTCCAGGTCCTGGCGCAGCATCAGCTGCTTGGACGAGTCGCAATGCACTTCCACCTGTATCAGCGGGTATGCCTGGGCAAAGCTCGACAGGATGCTGGGCAGAAAGCGCATGGCATAGTCGTCTGGCGTGCCGATGCGCACCAGCCCGACCATGTGCGGCATGCGCAGGGTATTGAACACTTCGCCATGCAGCTTGAGGATGCGCCTGGCATAGCCCAGCAGCACCTGGCCTTCGGCCGTCAGCCGGACCTGGCGGCCGTCGCGTTCGAACAGCCGGCGCTGCAGAATATCTTCTTCCAGCCGTTTCATCTGCATGCTCACCGCCGACTGGGTGCGGTTGACCACTTCGCCGGCGCGGGTAAAGCCACCTTGCTCGGCGATGGCGACGAAGGTACGCAGCACGTCCGCATCGAGGCTCTGATAAAGGGACATTGCATCAATCTCCGAGATGCATCGCATCAGAAACATTCGTTGGATTGATCTTAAGCCTGGCGTGAAACTGAGGCCATCAACACGGAGGGCTTCACGATGAAAGGTCATGTCAGCAGCATCCAGCAACCTGCCTTTACCCTGAACCACCTGTGGCATGCGACCCTGCAGCGCCTTGCGCGCTGGCTGCAGCTGTACCGCCAACGGCAGGAACTGGCCCGCCTCAGTGATGCGACCCTGCACGATCTGGGATTGAGCCGGGCGGATATCCAGCAAGAAGCCGACCGGCATTTCTGGGATGACCCACTACGTAAGTAACGCCAGGTCTGGCGACCGTTTTTGCTTTGCCGCTGCCGCTGCCGCTGCCGCTGCTATTGCTTTTGCTTTTGCTTTTGCTTTTAAGCGCGCGATAGTTCAGGCGACACAGATTGCGACTTCAGTAGGCCGAGCGAAGGGCATGCGGAGGGAGGTGACGGGCATGGATGCCCGTCAAGCGCTGAGGCCCCATGGATGGGGCCTTCGGCGCGTACTCCCGGGAGCATGCCCGTAGCGAGGGGACCCCGGAGCGTAGCGTAGGGGCCGGATGATGGGAGCCAGCGTTTTTTGGTTACTTTTTGTCGCGTTTGACAAAAAGTGACCCGCCGTAAGGGCGGAAAGGTGA